>NZ_JADOGI010000324.1 GCF_015645445.1 Nonomuraea cypriaca
GCCCAGGCGGGCGCCTTTGGTGCGGGGTCGTCCGGACCTGCCGGTTCTGGGTGGGGGCAGGGCGTGCAGGACCGAGGTGACCTTCAGTCGGCTGGTCCAGGTGATCGCATCATCCAGGCCGCGCAGAAACACGAGTTGCCCTCTACCCGCGGAATCTCTTAAGTCCGCTTGTGAGCGGCCAGGTTACGGTGCCAACGCAGGATCGTGGCCGGTGTGACCGGGACGATCTCCGACCACTGGCGGCGGTTCACCAGCCGGGACAACGCCGCAAGCCAGAGCCGGTCGGCGTGATCCCACCGCGATCGCCCATGCACTTGTCGGCGCAGCACCTGATTCTCGTGACGCAGTATGAGCAACTCGATGTCCTTGGACAGATCAGGCCGGACCAGCACCACCTGCAGACTGAGTATCCACCTGACCAACCGGCAGAGCAGCGACAACAGCACCTCGAGGTGGTCTCAGCCACGACACTGATCCCGTAGCAAAAACCCCAGGTCACAGGACGAAACCGAGTTTTCGAGCGGGACACGCTTCAGGCGTTCAGCAGCGTGAGTTCATGGAATATCTCTCACGCCATAGCTGTTCCGGTGACTGTTCAAGTTTCAACCAGATTGGAGGGGGCCATGCCCGCCATCACCGCCAACACGCTGACGCTGCCCCGCGTCGTCGTGGCCGATCCCGCCGCGGCCGTCCAGCGCCCGGTCCGGTCGGTGACCACCGCGCCCAGCGACTTTGAGGGGGAGGGCTTCCCCGTGCGGCGTGCGTTCGCCGGGGTCTCCTTCGCCGACCTGGATCCGTTCATCCACATGGACCAGATGGGCGAGGTGGAGTACGCGCCCGGTGAGCCCAAGGGCACGCCCTGGCACCCCCACCGCGGCTTCGAGACCGTCACCTACATCATCGACGGAATCTTCGACCACCAGGACTCCAACGGCGGCGGCGGCACGATCACGGACGGCGACACCCAGTGGATGACCGCGGGCTCCGGGCTGCTGCACATTGAGAAGCCGCCGGAGCACCTGGTGGTGTCCGGCGGGCTGTTCCATGGGATCCAGCTGTGGGTCAACCTGCCGCGGGAGCACAAGTTCCACCCGCCGCGCTACCAGGACATCCGCGGCGGCGAGGCCAAGCTGCTCGCCTCGGCTGACGGCGGCGCACTGCTTCGGGTGATCGCCGGCGAGCTGGATGGTCACCAGGGGCCCGGGATCACGTTCACCCCGATCACAATGGTGCACGCCACCGTCAGTCAGGGCGCGACGCTGGACGTGCCGTGGAACCCCGGCTTCAACGCCTTGGCCTACGTGCTGGCAGGCCAGGGTTCGGTGGGTGCCGGGCACGCGCCGATCCGCAAGGGCCAGCTGGCCGCCTTCGGGCCCGGCGGGGCGCTCACGCTGGCCGCGAACTCGCGCCAGCCGCAGGCCGAGCCGAACTTGGAGGTGCTGCTGCTCGGCGGGCAGCCGATCCGCGAGCCCGTCGTGCATTACGGGCCCTTCGTGATGAACACCCGCGCCGAGATCCTGCAGGCGATGGAGGACTACCAGGCCGGCCGCCTAGGCGTCGTTCCTGCCGAGCGGATGCCGCACACCCACGGAGAGGAGCGGCCATGACCGCGACCCTGGCTGAGGAGTTCGCCCGCGGCCGGATGTTCTTCGAACTCAAGGACTACATCGGCGCCGCCCGCATCCTGGCACCGGTGGCCGCCGCCGAGCCGGGCAACGTGGCGGCCCGGCTACTGCTGGCCCGCGCCTACTACCACTCCGCCCAGCTGCGTGGAGCCGAGGCGGAACTGCGTGCCGTCATTGAGCGAGCTCCCAGCGAGGAGTACGCCCACCTGCTGCTGGGCCGTACCCTCCAGCGGGCTAACCGGCACGCGGAGGCGGAGACCTACCTCCGGTTGCATGCTGCGATGACCGGATGATCAATGGCGCCCCTGGCAGCGTCGGGCGGTTCACTCCCACAGGCGTGGTGACTGGCGACACTCGAACGCCGCGCCTGACGGCTCACCCCCACGTTGGGGGTGAGCCGCTATTGGTTCTACATGTTCTGGGAGACGAGGCGTCCTTCCCTCGCACGTGAGGGGTGGTCCGGTGATCTCTTGATCACGGAGCAAGCCGCCTGAGGCGGGCCGCCCGGCGCAAGCTGATCGCGCTGCCCGCGGAGGAAGGGGCAGACGCCGATGGTGATCACGATTGAGCACGCACAACCGCCGACATCCCGGTGCTCTCCGTGTACCGCTCGACTATTGAGTTACGCGCCTTGAGCTGCGGTTAAGCGGCGTGGTGGCATTCGCTGATCATGCCTGCAGCGACGGGTTTTCGGCGGATGGATCGCTGGTCGTTGAGGTCGGTCACGTCGCGGGCGGGCTGCGTTGCGATGTCCGGAGGTCGTTGGTGCCGGGACTGATGCGGCCGATGCGGGTTGATCACGTTAGATCAACCTTCGGGAGGCAGCGTGACGCAACCGGTCAAGGTCCGCAGGCTCACGGACCAGGAAGGGCAGAAGCTGCAGCGGATCGTGCGGCGCGGCACGACCAGCACGGTGCGCTACCGGCGGGCGATGATCCTGCTTGCCTCGGCCGGCGGCAACACCGTGCCGGTGATCGCCCGTCTGGTGCAGGCCGACGAGGACACCGTCCGCGATGTGATCCACCGCTTCAACGAGATCGGGCTGGCCTGCCTGGACCCTCAGTGGGCGGGAGGCCGTCCCCGCCTGCTGAGTCTTGAGGAAGAAGTGTTCGTCGCCGCGACGGCCAGTACCCGACCGACCAAGCTCGGCCAGCCGTTCACCCGCTGGTCGATCCGCAAGCTCCTGGACTACCTGCACCACCTGCCCGGGCGCAGCTTCCCGATCGGCCGGGAAGCCTTACGCACCCTGCTGGCCCGCCACGGCATCACCTTCCAGCACACCAAAACCTGGAAAGAATCGCCGGACCCGGACTCGACGCCAAGTTGGACCGCATCGAGTACGCGCTGACCCAGCGGCCCGAGCGCACCTTCGCCTTCGACGAGTTCGGCCCGCTCGGCATCCGCCCCACCGCCGCGACCGGCTGGGCGGTGCAGGGCAAGCCGGACCGGCTGCCGGCCACCTACCGCCGCACCCACGGCGTGCGCTACTTCCACGGCTCCATCGGCAATTCGCAGTCTCGGCAGAAGCGTGGCCGAGACGGCGGCGCACGGCCTCGATGGAGACGTCGGCGTTGATTAGTTCGGTGGCGCAGCTGGTGGATGTCGATCTCCACCCTGGCGGCGGCGCAGTAGCTCTGCCAGCGGTGATGGGCGGCGTCGTAGGACAGCGGCCCGCCCCGGCCGTTGATCGAGGCGCGAAACAGCGGGCCCAGCGGTGTAGCCGGCGCGGGCCAGGTAGAGCTTGAGGGGGCGACGTAGCCGCGGTCGGTCGTCCAGCAGGACGGTGCGCACGCTGCCGCCCTTGCCGTGGATGCGCACGTGCTGGTCGTCCAAGCGCAGGTCCAGGTCCTCAACGTACAGGCCGCATGCCTCCGAGGCGCGGGGGCGCCGCAGACGTAGGCGGTCTCGAACGGCACGACCGCATGAGCGAACACGTACTTCCCGCGTGTGCCCCCTACGATGCTTCATCCTGCTCGCGGGCGAGCAGGTGCAGATGTGTTATGGCCATGTCGATCGCGGAAGCCATCGGCGTGACGTCGCGGGAGGCCTGCGCCAACAGATAGCCGCCCTGGACAGCCGCCACGAACCCCGTAGCAAGTTGGGTCACGTCGGCGTCCTGCGGAATGACGCCTTCCCGTTGAAACCGGCGAAGGAGATCTTCGAATAGTTCTTGCCAAGCCATGAACAGGTCGTGGAGCTTCCCGCGTGCGACCGAGTCCTGATCGGAAACCTCGTTCGCCAGGGAGCCCAAAGGGCACCCGTACCGGCCCTCTTGCAGGGCATTGCGCTCGACAAGTGCATCCCGCCAACGTCGCAGGCCCGCGAACGTCCTCACCTTCTCCAGGCGTTCTCGCTCACCGGTTATCGTTCGCTCGCCCACAAACTCGATCACTGCCCGTACCAGCGCTGGCTTGTCTTCAAAATGTCGGTACAGCTGCGATTTACTGACTGTGCTCGCTGAGACGACATCGTCCAGAGTCGTTCCACCGACTCCTCGCACGCGCATCAGATCGGTGGCGGTAGCGACGATTCGAGACCAGCGTCTTCGCGCCACGCGCCGTCAACCGCCCGGCTACGGCCGTCTGCGAGCTCTCCTCCACGCCGCCATGGTAGTGACAGGACCGCCGCACGAACCGTGTCAAGGTATAAGCCTGGGCGCGGCAGAGGCAACGGCAGTGGCACTGGTGAAGGTGAACGTGGGCGTGTGCAGCTATCTAGCCACAACTGGACGATTTCGTCTCGATTGGTCAACCGTCGATATCCCTTGAGGCGTCCCATCGGTCATCGAGTGCACACCACGCTTGCAGGCATACCAGCCTCTGCGATCTCACCGTCAGGCGCTCGCCGCTTGCCGGGCAATACGACTCCGCACTAGCCTGGACGAAATCGTCCATTTTTGGCTGGACCTTACATGCCGCGCCGGCAAAGACCGGATACAGGGAGGTGCCAAATGAAGGCGATTGTGGTGACGGATGAGGCTGCGGGAACGGCCGGGATGACGCTGGTGGAGCGGCCCGAGCCGGAACCGGCGATAAACGACGTCGTTGTTCAGGTTCATGCGTCGGGATTCACCTCGGGTGAGCTGACGTGGCCCTCGACCTGGACCGATCGCGTCGACCGTGACGAACACCGTCGATCCCTGGGCAAGAGCTGGCCGGAGTGGTCACCGTCCTCGGCTATGGCACGACGGGGCTGTCGGTGGGACAGCGGGTGTTCGGCCTCACGGACTCGTATCGCGGCGGCGGGCTGGCGGAGTATGTGGCGATCGAGGCACGCAACCTCGCGCCGCTACCGGGCGACGTCGACTTCACGGTGGGCGCGAGCCTGCCGATGCCGGGTCTGACCGCGTGGCAGGGACTGTTCGACCACGGCCGCCTTCAGGCGGGGCAGAGCGTCCTCGTGCACGGCGCGGCCGGCTCAGTCGGGTCGATGGTGACTCAGCTCGCACGTGAGTTCGGCGCGTACGTCATCGGCACCGGACGCGCCGTCGACCGTCAGAAGACGCTCGACTTCGGCGCGATGGAGTTCGTCGACCTTGAGAACGACGCTCTGGAAGACGTCGGCGGCGTCGACCTGGTGTTCGACGTCATCGGCGGAGACATCCAAAAGCGGTCCGCAGGCGTGATCCGGGCCGGAGGAACACTGGTGACCATCGCCGGCCCGCCCGAGGCGCGGCCTGTGGACGGCTTGGCGATCGACTTTGTTGTCATGTCCGATCGTGCCCAACTGGGTGAGATCGTCCGGCGGGTGCGTGACGGACGGCTGCGGACGAACATCGGCAACATCGCAACCCTCGACGATGCCGTCGCGGCCTTCAATCCGACCGAGCGGATCAGCGGGCAGACGATCATCCGCGTTCGTCCGTGAGCGACACGCGCCCATCAATGCACCAAAGAGACAAATGACCGAGGAGACAATCGCATGAAAGCGATCGTGGTGACGGACCAGGCTGCGGAACGGCCGGGATGACGCTGGTGGAGCGGCATGAGGGGGAACCGCCATGACAGCCGGCGACCTGGAGGGTTGGGCGAGGTACGGGTTCAGTGAGGAACTCGTCAGAGCCTTGTTCCACGGTCTGCGCGTGGGTCTGTACGTGGTCGACCATACGGGGAAGATCCTCATAGTCAATCCGTACGCCGAGAGGCTGCTCGATCGTCCCGCACGGCAGTGGATCGGGGCCGACTCCCACGACTTGCTGCACCGCAACGCCGACGGAAGCCCGATCCCCCGGGAGGACTGCCAGATTTCGGCCGCGTTTTCCGAGGGGGTGTACGTCCGCAGCGAGGAGTCATGGTTCACTTGCGGGTCTGGCGGCCTGGTCCCCTTGGGCGTGATGGTGGCTCCGCTCCCGTTGGGCGGGGAGAAGGGCATGGGCTCGGTGGTCCTGTTCTACGACCTGCGGCGGCACAAGGCCGTGGAACACAAGCAGGCAGCCGCCCTCGCGGCACTGGAGAAGCTGACCGACCGATTGTCCCTGATGGCCGAGACCAGCACCCTGCTGGCCTCCACCCTCAAGGTGGATGAGGCGCTGCGGTGGCTGTCCTGTCTGGTGGTGCCCCGCCTGGCCGACTGGGCGATGATCGACCTGCTCGGCCCCGGCAACAGGGTGGACAAGGTTGCGGTCGCGGTCAAGCAGGGCCGGGGCGAGTGCAAGCAGTGGGAGAGGCCGCTTCCGCCGGTGCCGGAGGCCTTCCGGTCGCCGATGGCGCAGGTGATGCGCGGCGGTCCCGCGGTGCTGTTGAATCCTGAAGATGTGGCCGAGCGAATTAACTCGGTTGTGTGTAGCGTCGAGGAGTTGGGCGCGCATTCGATCATCCTCGCGCCGCTGCGCACGCCGCGCCGGGTGCTGGGCGCGCTCACCCTCGCCCGGTACGAGACCTCCCCGGTGTACGACTCGACCGATCTGTCCTTTATCGGCGACATCGCCAGCAGGGCCGGGCTCGCCGTGGACAACGCGGACATGTTCGAGGAACAGCGCCGGTTCGCCTCCACCACCTCTCACGAGCTCAGAACGCCGCTCGCCGGCCTTCGCGCCCTGTTGGATGAGGCGGTGCTCTACCCCGCCGACGTCGACCCGCACGAGACCATCAGGCAGGCCCTGACGGTCACCGATCGTTTGGAAACGATCGTCGACGACCTGTTGGTGCTGGCCCGGCTCCGCGCCGGAGACCCGGCCGCGTACGAGCCGATCGACCTCGGCGCACTGGTGACGGAAGAGGCGGCGGCTCTGATGGGCGGCGTCCCGGTCCACGTCGACGCCGACTGCGATGTGAACGTTCTGGGCAACCGGATCCAGCTGATCCGGCTCATCGACAACCTCCTGGTCAACGCCCGGCGGCATGCCGGCACAAGGGTCGAGGTCACCGTGAGACGAGCGGAAGGCTCGGCCGTCATCACCGTGCAGGACGACGGTGCCGGAATCGCGCCGCAGGACCGAGAGAGTGTCTTCGAGCCCTTCGTCCGGCTGGACGACGGCCGGCGCAGGGAACCGGGGGGCAGCGGGCTCGGCCTGGCCATCTCGCGCGACATCGCCCGCGCCCACCACGGCACCCTCAGAGTCGAGGACTCGCCGCAGGGCGCCAAATTCGTGTTGTGGCTGCCGCTCATCAGCGCATGCCCCCGCAACACCAGTGACACAATCGGGACACCGCGATCCGACCCGTAGCACTGGGAGAAGTGGTCGGCGTTATCAACAGGCCGGGCCTGCGGTAACCTCCGCAAGACGCTTACCCAGAGCCGACGAGCCGCATGCCGTGGCAGGTACCGGCAGATGGCGGGCCGCTACGCCGTCCCGACTCCGGCAGGGATATTGCCGAGTAGGCAGGCTTCGGAGCTTATCGGCGGCTGGTGGCGCGCATGCTCAAGCTGGCCAGCGTGTCCTCGGACCAGCTGCCCGGACTGGCCTGGGAGACGATGAGCCGCTGGCCGCGGGCTCGGAAGGTGATCATCGGGCATCGTGCGGCGCTGCCGCTGCTCCCCCCGGATGCAGCGGGCGCCCTGGCCGTTGCCCCAGGATTCCCCGGCCTGACGCTCTGGCCTGACTGTGTAGCTATCCGAATGCAAGTAACGCGACTCTCTTCCGAAGGTCGATTTTGGGTTTATCAGGTGGAGCACGTGAGCTGGAGCTTTGGGGAGGGGGAACGGCCATCCTGGCCGCCTGTCGACAGGACCGATGTGGGGTGGACTTCCGGCGAGTGTGGCGAAGGTGGGCGAGGTAGTCGGCGGGTTCGGAGCCGTACTCGCGCAAGGTGCCGTTCTCGTTCAGCGTGTACTCCTCCTACAGCCGCTTGACCGGCACCTGCCAGTCGTCCCAGCCGGGCGGCACGACGGTGGCGTGGACCATCTGGGCCAGGTCGCCAAGTACCTGGGTTGGAAACCATCGAGGTGTCGATGCCCTACTTTAAGACCAGTAGGTCGACCTCGTGGTCACGGACCGACCATATGTCCCGGTCGCCGACGTGATGCTGGGCGGCGGCCCTGTCGGCAACCTGTGCGTCCAGGCTCGTCCCGACCCGGTCACCGGTACGCTGGCCTGCCACATCAGCGTCGGTCGGTTCAGTAGTGGCCGAGGTGCTGCGCGTCGGGCCAGGTGCCATCCCCGGGCATGTCCAACGGGTCGGTCATCGGCTGGCGCCACTCCGGGGTCGTCATCGGCTCCCCCCAATAGGCCCTCCGCTCGGGTCGCCGTCACCAGACGCAAAGTAGCTGCAGTAACCGGGCGTTCCCGGACGGGTCAACACGCCCCGTCTCCCACCGCAGGGAACAGGACGAGCCCCCGAGTCTCGTTGGTGAGCTACCCCGGCATTGGCCCGAACTTCGTGTTCGAGTCAACCTTGGCTACCGCCCGTACCTGCTGCTCAGTTATCCCGCGTACACCCCTCAAGTCGGCGCTGTACAGGGTCGCGCCTTTCAGGTTCGCTTCAGTCAGGTCCGCGCGGGACAGGTCCGCGTCGGTCAAGTTCGCGTCGGTCAAGTTCGCGCCGGTCAGGAACGCGCCGGTCAGCTTCGCACGGGTCAGGTGCGCTTCGGTCAGGTCCGCGACGGTCAGGCGCGTGACGGTCACGCCCGCGGCGCTCAATTCCGCGACAATCCGGCCCTCGACGGTCACGTCCGTGACAATCAGGGAGTCATTTAGGTTCGCGCCGGCCAGGCGCGCGCGGGACAGGTCCGCGCCGGTCAAGTTCGCGCCGGTCAAGTTCGCGCCGGTCAAGTTCGCGCCGGTCAGGTTCGCGAAGTTCAGGTTCGCGTTGGTCAGGTCCGCGCCGGTCAGGTCCGCTCTGGGAAAGCGGCTGTGGGAGAAGTCTGCGTGGCCAGTAAGGTCGACGCTGTTGTTGGCGGTCAGGGTGGGAGCAATGGTCAACGCCGCGACCACATCGGCAGGGGGACGCACGAGGGGGGCACTCATGCGGCCGTTACCGTCGCTGCATCGCTTGGGCGGGGTTTTCTCACCGGGTTGAAGGGTGCACCCGTCGTGGTTGCGGACGAACGCCGACAACACGTTGCGGATGGTGTCCCGGTCGCGAGTCGAGTCAGCGGCCAGGCGTTGCAGAGCGTAGATGCCGCCCAGTCGCACGTCGGACTTGGTGGAACCGAGCTGTCCGACGGCTTTCGTGTACCGGTCAGTGATCTGCCCCTCCTGGGTGGTGTTCAGCGTTTGAGCGGTGTACCAGAGCCCCAGCGCAGTGAATACGACACCACCGATCACGACCAGCCCGGTCACTGCCTGGACGAGCGTGTGACGCGCGGAGTTGACTGCCTCCACCCGCTCGGCCGCGGTCATCTCTGTGCGTTCGACGTCTGTGAGCGGGGCGCGTTCCCCGGCGAGGTATCGGGCGGCCGGCCCGATGAGGGCTGCGAGCGCGAGACAGGCCGCCAGCGTGATCGCAACGCCCGCTAGGACCCAGCGCGCCCAGGTTGGTCCTGTCCACGTGATCGCGGCCCAGGCGCAGGCGGCGGTCAATGCCAGGAGCGGGACCAGCCACCGCCCGCGCCGCCACCACCTGCGGCGTGGCGGCGCGGGCGGTGGGGGTTCGTCTGGCGGCTGTGCTGGGGAGGGTTCTGGCTCCACCGGTGGGGGT
>NZ_JADOGI010000325.1 GCF_015645445.1 Nonomuraea cypriaca
CAACTCCTCCACCGGCTCGGCCAGCCCGAACCGCTCCCGTACCAGCCCGAAGAACACGTCCATGGGCGCCGCCCCGTCCGCGTCCGTCTCCACCAGCCAGGAAACCGCCCCGGCATCCAGCCCGCGCTCCGCGGCGAACTCCACGGCCCACCGCCGAAACCCACCGAGCCGGTCGATCAACGTGTTGTCCAGATCGAACAGCGCCAACATCAGCCACTCCTGAAGGCAAGGGAAAGGCGCGGGTGGTGCCCGCGCCTTTGAGGGGAGACGGTCAGCGGAGCTCGCGCTTGAGGATCTTGCCCGTGGCCGTCATCGGGAGGGAGTCGCGGAACTCGATGAGCCTGGGGTACTTGTAGGCCGCCATGTTCTCCCTGGACCAGGCGATCAGCTCGTCCTCCGTGATCGTGGCGCCGGGAACGAGGATGACGTACGCCTTGATCTCCTCGCCGTGCGACTCGTGCGGGACACCCACGACGGCGGCCAGCGAGACGGCCTCTTGGGTCATCAGGACCTCTTCGAGCTCGCGCGGGTAGACGTTGAAGCCGCCGCGGATGATCATGTCCTTGGCCCGGTCGATGATGGCGTAGTAGCCGTCCGCGTCACGCGTCGCGATGTCGCCGGTGCGGAACCAGCCGTCCCTGATGGCCTCCTCCGTCGCCTCCGGGCGGCCGTAGTAGCCCTTCATGACGTTGTGGCCGCGGATGGCGATCTCGCCGGGCCCCTCGCCCTCGATCGTCTTCCAGTCGCCGTCGATCAGCTTCATCTCCACGCCCCAGATGGGGGTGCCGATCGTGCCGGGCTTGGTGGGCCGGTCCGCATGGTTGAAGCTGGCCACCGGCGCGGTCTCCGACAGGCCGTACCCCTCCAGGATGCCGATCCCGAAGGTCCGCTCGAAGTCCTTGAGCACCTCCACCGGCGAGGACGCGCCGCCGGCCACGGCGATGCGCAGCGAGCGGGGCGCCTCCACGCCGTCCGCGTGGATCTTGGTGAGCATGCCCCAGTACATCGTCGGCACGCCGGCGAAGAACGTGACGTTCTCCGACGCCATGAGCGAGAGCGCCTCGCCCGGCTCGAAGCGCGGCATGAGCACGACCGTCGCGCCGCGCAGGAAGCCGGCGTTCATGACGACGGTCTGGCCGAAGGAGTGGAACAGCGGCAGCACCCCCAGGTACGTGTCGCGCTCCTCGGAGCCGGGGAACATCTTGTCGCTGACCATCGCGTTCATGAGCATGTTCTGGTGACTGAGCTCGGCCCCCTTGGGCTGGCCCGTCGTGCCCGACGTGTAGAGGACGACCGCCGTGTCGTCGGGCGACGTCTGCACGGTCTCGAACTCGCCCGCCATCGCGCCGAGCGCCGCCCAGATCGACTCGCCGTACGCCGACTCGGTCGCCAGCGGCGTGGCGGGGAGCACGAAGAAGTGCTCGCAGCCCTTCGCCGCCTCGAAGCCCGCCTTGCCGCGCTCGCCCAGCGGCAGCTCCGGCGTGCCCTCGAAGCAGAACAGCGCCTTGGCGTCGCTGTCGTCGAGGTGGTAGGCGATCTCGCGGGACTGCAGGAGCACGTTGAGCGGCACCACGGCCGCGCCGGCCTTGAGTATGCCGAAGTACACGAACGGGAAGTACGGCACGTTCGGACAGGCCAGCGCGACCTTGTCGCCCTTGCCGATCCCACGCGCCACCAGCAGGTTCGCCACCTGACTGGCTACAGTGTCGATCATGGAGTACGGCAGGCGCATGTCGCCGAAGACGACGGCCGTAGCGTCCGGGATTTTCCTGGCGCTGTCCTCCAGGACAATCGACAGATTGAGCATGACGCCTTCCTCCTGTGAAGCCTCGAAAGCCGCTTGCGCGCCATCTTCGCAGGAAGCCATACCGACTAGTAGGTAACAGAGGTTACAAGTGGATATGGACGCGTCGGCCCGGCTGGAGTAAGCAAGTACCAAGTTACTCACCCCATGGAGGGGTCATGGAGTACGACTACGTCATCGTCGGCGCGGGATCCGCGGGATGCGTGTTAGCCGGCCGGCTCTCGGAGGACCCGGGCGTGTCGGTGGCGCTGGTCGAGGCGGGTGGGCAGGACGACAAGCTCGAGATCCGGATGCCGGCGGGCTTCTCCAAGCTGTTCAAGACCGGCTACGACTGGAACTACACCACGGCGAAGCAGAGCGAGATGTCCGGCCGCGAGCTCTACTGGCCCAGGGGCCGGATGATCGGCGGCTCGTCCTCGCTCAACGCCCAGATGTGGGTGCGCGGCTGCGAGCGCGACTACGACCAGTGGGACGTCCCCGGCTGGGCGTACGACGACGTCCTGCCGTACTTCACCAGGGCCGAGCACCGCGTCGGCAGCAACGCCGGCGACGTGTACGGCACGTCGGGCCCGCTCTACGTCTCCGAACTGCGCAGCCCCAACGTCACCACCGCGGCGTTCCTCAAGGCGTGCGAGGAGTTCGGCCTCCAGCGTCTCGGCGAGCTGAACGGGCGCTCCAACGAGGGCTACAGCCCCACCCCCGTCACCCAGAACCGCGGCCGCAGGTGGAGCTCGGCCGACGCCTACCTGCGCCCGGCCGCCAAGCGGCCCAACCTGCACGTGATCACCGAGGCCACCGTGGACCGGGTGACGTTCGACGGCCGGCGCGTGACGGGCATCGAGCACAGCGGCGGCGCCCAGGTCAGGGCCAGGCGCGAGGTCATACTGGCCGCCGGCGCGATCGGCTCGCCCTACCTGCTCATGCGCTCCGGCGTGGGCGCGGCCGGCGAGCTGCGCGACGCCGGGATCGCGATCATCCACGACCTGCCCGAGGTGGGCAAGAACCTGCAGGACCACCTCGCCTCCGCCGTGTACGTCGAATGCAGGCAGCCGGTGACGCTGACCAAGGCCGAGTCGATCGGCAACCTGCTGCGTTACATCGTCCTGCGCTCCGGCATGCTCACCACGAACGTCGGCGAGGCGGTGGCGTTCATCAGGACCTCGGCCGAGGAGCCCGCGCCCGACGTCGAGCTGGTCTTCGCGCCCGTGCCGTTCCTGGACCACGGCCTCACCCCGCCGACCGGGCACGGGCTCACCATCGGGGCCGTGCTGCTGCAGCCGGAGAGCCGCGGCAGGATCGGGCTCAACGGCAGGGACGTGGTGATCGACCCCGGCTACCTGGCCGCGGAGGCCGACGTCAAGCGGCTGGTCGCGGGGCTGAAGACGGCCAAGCAGCTGTTCGCCACCACGGCGATGAAGCCGTACGCGGGCGGGCCGATGGCGCCGTACTGGGGGCCGGAGAGCGACGAGGAGCTCGCGCAGTGGGTGCGCGAGCGCGGCGAGACCCTCTACCACCCCGTGGGCACCTGCCGCATGGGCACGGACGACGCCTCCGTCGTGGACCCCGCACTCCGGGTACGCGGCATCGAGGGGCTCAGGGTCGCCGACGCGTCGATCATGCCGACGCTCAACCGGGGTCACACGCACGCCCCCGCCATCATGATCGGGGAGAAGGCGGCCGACCTGATCAGGCAGAACGCGGTGACGAGCGCTTGACGTAAGTGGGCACTTGCACAACGCTTGGACGGTATGACATCGTCCGCGGAGCTGGCACAGGCACCGTTCTGGGCGCTGCCGCAGGCCGAGCGCATGGCGGCGTTCCGCAGGCTGCGCGGGCTCGAGCGCCCGGTGTTCGTGCCGGAGCGGAGCCTGCCGTTCGTCGGCGGCGGCCCCGGCTACTACGCCCTGGTCCGCCACGCCGACGTGGTCGAGGCCGGGCGGAACGCGGCCGTGTTCGGCGGCGAGCCGGGCGCCGGCGGCGTGCCCGGCCTGCCGGCCTGGCTGAGCGGCCCCTTCGGGCCGGCGATCGACCTGGACGATCCGCGGCACGTGAGGTTACGCGGGATCGTGGCGAGGGCGTTCTCTCCTCGCATCCTGGCGAAGCTGGAGGACGACCTGGCCGCGGCCGCCGCGGAGATCGTGGACCGGGTGATCGAGGAGGGTCCGGGGGACTTCGTCGCGCAGGTGGCCGCCAAGCTGCCCGTACGGGTCATCTGCGACATGATGGGGATTCCCGCCAAATTTCATGACATGGTGCTGCGGCGGACCGACATCATCCTCAGCAGCACCGGCCCCCAGCCCACCGGCCCCGAGCACGCCGGTCCCGAGCACGCCGGCCCCGAGGACACCGGCATCGCTTCGAGCCTCAGCCGCGTCGATGTCGCCCGCGGCCTGGCCAGGCTGCTGCACGCGGGGTTCTCACTCACCCGGCTGGCCGCCCGCCTGGGCGACGAGCGGCGCCGGCGGCCGACCGGCGATCTGGTGAGCCTGCTGGTCAACGGCGACGAACGGCTCACCTCACGGGAGCTGGGGTCGTTCTTCGTCCTGCTCGTGGTGGCGGGCAGCGAGACCACCCGCAACGCGATCGCGTACGGGCTCAAGCTCCTCACCGACCACCCCGGTCAGCGCGAGCTGCTGCTTGAGCGCTTCGACGAGCGCATCGTCGGGGCGTGCGAGGAGATCGTCCGCTACGCCACGCCGGTGATCCAGTTCCGCCGGACGCTCACGCGCGACCACGAGATGAACGGCGTCGCCTACAAGCGCGGCGACAAGGTGCTGCTCTTCTACAACTCCGCCAACCGCGACGAGGCGGTCTTCGCCGACCCGGACACGTTCGACATCACCCGCGACCCCAACCCGCACGTCGGTTTCGGCGTGCCGGGGCCGCACCACTGCCTGGGCGCCCATCTGGCGCGCAGGGAGATGACCGTGATGTTCCGCGAGCTGTTCACCCGCCTGCCCGCGATCCGGTCCGTGGGCGAGCCGGACTTCCTGCCGTCCAACTTCGTCAACGGCGTCAGGCGCCTGCGCCACACCTTCTGACGCGCCGGCCGGGCCTGGAGGGGGACGGATGCTAGGTTTCGCAGTCATGGAGATCAGGAGCGTCCATGCCAACGGGGTGGAGTTCGCGTATCTGACGGTGGGGGAGGGGCCGCTGGCGCTGTGCCTGCACGGCTTCCCCGACACCGCGCACACCTGGCGGCACCTGATGCCCGCGCTGGCCGGGCGCGGCTACCGGGCCGTCGCGCCGTTCATGCGCGGGTACGCGCCCACCGAGATACCCGCGGACGGCGCGTACGAGGTCGCCGCCCTGGTCGCCGACGTCCTCGCGCTGCACGAGGCGCTCGGTGGCGGCGACGACGCGGTGGTCATCGGGCACGACTGGGGCGCGTTCCCCGTCTACCGCACGGCCGGCCGCTTCCGCCGGGCGGTCACGCTCGCGGTGCCCCCGCCGGGTGCGCTGGGCGGCGGGTTCCTGAAGTACGAGCAGCTCAAGCGCTCGTTCTACATCTTCCTGTTCCAGACCGCCATGGCGGAGGCCGCCGCGGCCGATCCCGGCTTCATCGAGAACCTCTGGCGCGACTGGTCGCCCGGCTACGACCCGGGCGAGGACCTGGAGTTCGTACGCCGCAGCATCGGCGAACCCGCCCATCTGCGCGCGGCCATCGGCTACTACCGCGCCATGCTCGGCACCACGCCGCCTTCGGGCCGTCACCCGGCCGTCGCCCCCGGCGTCACCGGCCCGGTCCTCTACCTGCACGGCACGCGGGACGGCTGCCTGGGCCCCGAACTGGTCGAGGACGCCCTGAGCCACCTCCCGGCCGGGTCACGGGCCGAGCAGGTGGCCGGCGCGGGCCACTTCCTCCACCTCGAACGCCCCGCCGACGTCAATCGCCTCATCCTCGACTGGCTCGCCCCCACCCCCTGATCCCCGTTCCCGGAGAACCGCGATCCGTGAGTGGCGGCCCCGCCACTGACCGCCTCAGCCTCGTTCGCGGAGAACCGCGATCTGTGGGTGGCGGCCCCGCCACTGACCGCCTCAGCCTCGTTTGCGGAGAACCGCGATCTGTGGGTGGCGGCCCGACAGGCTCACCCGGACGGTCTCCGTGACGGCGAATCCGCGGGGGATCCCGTCGTGGACGAGCGCCACGGCGAGCCCGTCGCCGGCCAGCACGCGCCGCACCTCCCGCCAGAGCAGGCCGGAATCCCCGGCGAGCAGCCCCGTCGGAGGCACCTGGCGGCCCCAGGGCGGGTTCACCAGCACCCGGTCCGCGCAGCCGTCGGCCACCGGGATCCGCCCGGCGTCCGCCACGGCCCACGCGAACGGCGACCGGCCCTCCGATCCCCGAACCTCGACGCCCTCGGCGAGGGCGGTGCGGGCGGCGTACGCGTTGGAGGTGGCGGCGGCGAGCGCGGCAGGGTCGTGGTCGAAGCCCAGCAGGCGTACCCCGGGTGCGAGCGCGTGCGCCTCGATGAGCGTGGTGCCCGCCCCGCAGCACGGGTCCAGCACCGTGCTCGCGCCGTCGAGCCGGGCCAGCTCCGCCATCGCGGCGGCCAGCGGCGGATGCAGCGTGCCCCGGATCGAGGCGGTCTTGTACGGCCTGCGATGCAACGGCCGCCCCGCCACCCGCAGCGCGATGATCGCCCGGTCGCCCTCGATCGTGACCCGCCACGACATGGCGTCGTGCGGCGGCCGCCCCCCGTCCCTCCTGGAGTGGTACGCCAGCCGCAACGGCCGGGCCAGCTCGGCCCCCACCGCGTCCTCGACCTCGAACCTCGTGTAATTGCGGCGCCCCACGAACGACGCCGACACCTCCAGCCCTCCACCGGACCGGTCGAGCCGCCCAGCGCCCGGACGGGTCAGGCGTCCGGGGTCGGCTTCGCGTGCCGCCCCGGCGAGCCGGCGCAGCGCGGAACGGTGGTGGCCGACCCCGTCGACCACGGCGGCCACCAGCAGCACGTCGTCCGCCATGCGCAAACCGAGCAGGCCGGCCTCAGGCGAGGGCTCGAACCACACCTCGCGATGGCGCAACCCGCGCACCACGCCCAGCCCGGAACGCCGAATCTCCGCGGCGACCAGGGGTTCGATGCCGTGCACCGCCCTGGCCACGGCAAAAGCATGCACGTGTCCTTCTCCCACGTCGCGACCCGGGACGGCGGTCGCTCAGCCGTCCCGCATCGCCGGCGGTGGGTTGTGCCGCGAACCCGCCGGCGGATCGCTAACGCAGGTAGAAGAACGTCATAGCCGGACACCATAGGGCATACGTCGATCAGGGGACCACAGGTTTTCCGGGCGTGTACGTACGGCGTACGGAGCGACCATTGACGTAAGTGGCTGCTTTTCCAATGATTGGGGGATGACCGTCCTCGACTTCGACCTGTCGGATCCTGACTTCTGGGCCAAGCCCATGGAAGCGCGGGAGGAGGCGTTCGACCGGCTGCGCTCGCGTGAGAACCCCGTGTTCTTCGCCGAGATGGAGATTGCCTACGCGCCTCAGGGCCCCGGTTACTACGCGCTCGTCAAGCACGCCGACATCCTGGAGGCGAGCCGCAACCCGGAGGTGTTCTGCTCGGGCGACGGCGGTGCCACGAACATCCCTGACATGCCCGCGGAGTTCGCCGAGTACTTCGGCTCGATGATCAACATGGACGACCCGCGCCACGCCAGGCTCCGCAGGATCGTCTCGCGCGCGTTCACGCCCAAGATGATCAAGCAGTTCGAGGCGGACGTGGAGGCGGCGGCCGGCGCCATCGTGGACGACCTCCTGGACAAGGGGTCCGGGTGCGACTTCGTGACCGAGGTCGCCGCCAGGCTCCCGTTAAAGATCATCTGCGACATGATGGGCATCCCCGAGCGCGACTACCAGTACGTCTTCGACCGCTCGAACATGATCCTCGGCGGCTTCGACCCCGAATACACCGGCGACGACGTCAACCAGGTCGCCGAGCGCCTGCTCACCGCCGGCATGGAGCTGCAGCAACTGGTCCAGGACCTGGCCGCGCAGCGCGCCGACCAGCCCACGAACGACCTGACGTCCTCCCTGGTCAACGCCAACATCGACGGCGAGAAGCTGACGATGCAGGAGCTGGGGTCGTTCTTCATCCTGCTCGTGGTGGCCGGCAACGAGACCACGAGAAACGCCATCTCGTACGGCCTGCGCCTGCTCACCAGGAACCCCGGCCAGCGCGCCCTGTGGCTGGAGGACATCGACGGCCGCGCGCCGGGAGCGGTGGAGGAGATCGTCCGGCTGGCCTCCCCGGTGAACTTCATGCGCCGCAAGGTCACCAGGGACTTCGAGATGAACGGCCACCTCTACCGCCAGGGCGAGAAGGCCGTCCTGTTCTACTGGGCGGCGAACAGGGACGCGGCGGTGTTCGACGACCCGTACCGGTTCGACATCGGCCGCCACCCCAACCCGCACGTCGGCTACGGCGGCCCCGGACCGCACTTCTGCCTGGGGGCGCACCTGGCCAGGCGGGAGATCACGGTGATGTTCCGTGAGCTGCTGCGCCGGGTGCCCGGCATCGAGGCCGGCAAGCCGGACCGGCTGCACTCCATGTTCATCAACGGCATCAAGCACATGGAGTGCACCTTCTAGCCCGGCGGGCGGTCAGGACCCGGTGGCCAGCCTCACCTGGTTCATGACCGTCCGTACGTCGGGCATGAGTTTCTTGCTCTCCGCCGGGATCGACATGTAGACGACCGCCGGGACGTCGGCGCCCGTGTTGATGGCCATCGTCACGATCGTGGCCTTCTCGGTCGCCGACGTCAGCGAATACGCGATCAGCCGGCCCGTGGAGTCGCCCACCTTGATCGGCTGCTGAGCGATCTTGCGGACCTTGTTGTCATCAGGGAAGAAGCTTCTGCGGGCGTTCAGCACGACCTGTCTGATGACCGGCTCCAGATTGTCCTGCTCGTAGTACGAGGCCAGCTTCGGCGGCAGCGGGCCCGACATCAGATGGGCGTACCGCTCCGGCGCGACCTGGACGTACTGGCGGGTGTCGTAGCCGTACGTGCCCTTGACGGTGGGGCGCTGGTCCAGCCGCCACTGGCCGCCCAGTTGGGGCACGGAGATCCTGGCGGCGGCGTCCGCGACCCTGCCGACGACGGGGGACGGGTCACCCGAGTACTTCGGCAGCGGGCCGATCGAGCTTTTGCTGCTGGTCGCCGACGGCTCCTGCGAGGTCGTCTGCTCTGCCTGCGCGACGTCCGAGCTCGGGGGATCGTCGCCGCCGGACAGCGGGCCCGCGAGGAACGCCCACAGCAGAGCCGCGACCAGCGCGATCGCCACGGAGCCGCCCAGCGCGTAGATCCAGACGGGCTTGCCCGGCCCGTCGTCCAGCGCGTCCTCGTCGCCCATGGCCTGGTAGTTGTCGCCGAAGACGGTGTTCCAGAGCTCTTGCTGGCGTTCGGGGGGCGGGGTGCGGGAACCGCTGATCTGGCCCGCCGTCACGAACCGGCGCTCGGGGTCCGACGGGTCGCGGTTCAGGTTGGAGCCCGGCCTGGGGCCCTGGTTGTCGCCGGGAGGCTGGCCGTTGTCCATGCCGGAGTCGGCTCCCTGGTTCGCCCCGTGCTTCGGCCCGTTGTTCGGCCCCTGATGCAGTCCCTGGTTCGGCCCGGGGTTCGTCCCCTGACCGGGTCCCTGGTGCGGCCCGGGGGCCGGCCCACGGTTCGGTCCTTGGCCGGGTCCCCGGTTCGGCCCAGGGGCCGGTCCATGGGCCGAACCAGGGCCGGGGCCGTGGTTCGTGCCGAAGTCCGGTCCCTGGTTCGGTCCCTGGTGGGGTCCGGGG
>NZ_JADOGI010000326.1 GCF_015645445.1 Nonomuraea cypriaca
CACGCGGGGGGCGTGCCCCCCGCGTGTGGCTCTGAGTAGCCCGCTGAGCGCCTGGGATGGCGTGGGGCCGCTTGGACCATCCGGGTGCCCCAGATGGGTTACAGGAGCGGCCTGGCGCGCGCGTCGCACATCCAGCCGATGCCGTGGGGACGGGACCTCCCGCCGGTCACGTCCCCGCTCGTCCACGAACGATCCCCGCGGCGGGATCACGCCGTTGGCCGCGAACCAGGTCGCCCGGCGCCTGCCGCGTGTGCCGGATCCGGTTTCCGCTCGGCATGAGCCGCGGCGGGATCGGCGGCGGTCCGCCGGGATCAGGATCGGAGCCCGGCATGCCGGCGTTGAGGAACTGCCGTACCACCGGCTCGTCGCTCGACAGCAGCATCTCCCGCGGCCCGAACATGACCAGTTCGCGCCTGAAGAGCAGCCCGATGCTGTCGGGCACCGTACGGGCGGTGTCGACGTCGTGCGTCACGACCACGAACGTCGCCCCGGTCTCGGCGTTGAGGTTGACGATGAGCTGATTGAGGTACGCCGTCCTGACCGGGTCGAGGCCGGAGCCCGGCTCGTCGAACAGGACGATCTCGGGGTCGAGCACCAGCGCCCTGGCCAGCCCGGCCCGCTTGCGCATGCCGCCGGAGAGCTGCCCGGGGAGCTTGCGCTCCGCGCCGAGCAGGCCGAGAAGCTCCATCTTCGCCATCACGATCTGGCGGATCCGCGCCTCGGCCGCCGTGGCCTGCTGGCGCAGCGGAAAGGCGATGTTGTCGTAGAGGTTGAGCGAGCCGAACAGCCCACCGTCCTGGAACAGCACGCCGAACAGCCCGCGCAGCTCGTGGAACGTGTTCTCGTCGCAGTCCGCGAGGTCGTGGCCGTCGATCCAGATGTGGCCGCGGTCGGGCCTCAGCAGCCCCATCAGCGTCCTGAGGAACACCGACTTGCCGGCGCCCGAGGGGCCGAGCAGCACGGAGATCTCCCCCGCGGGCAGCGTCAGCGAGACGTCCTCCCAGATGACCTGCCGGCCGAATGACTTGGTCAGCCCGTCCACGACGACCTCGACGCCCACTGGCCACCTTCCAACCACGGGGAGTATTCAGAGGATAACGTGGTGCGAACTTTACTGGCCGTCGCCGTCACTGCAACGGGATTCCACCCGTTTGGTTACCGCACGGTTATGGGGTTCGGGTCCGCCCGGTCATGAGACCTCGGGTCCGCCGAGGGCTCGCAAGGCCGGCCGCAGCGCGCGGGCGATCTCCTCCTGGGACACGCCGCGCAGCTCGTCGAGCTCCAGCAACTGATGCCCGACGGTCACACCGACCAGGATCATCGTCATCAGCGCCGCGCGCAGCCGCGCGTCCTCGCCGGGAAGGGAGAGGGCCAGCCGGTCGATCTGCTCGCCCAGCGTCCGCCGCGCCGACGCGGCCGCCTCGGGGTGCGTGAGCATGGATCGCATCATGGCCAGCGAGCCCTGCGGCAACTCCCCCATCTTCACGTTGAGCGTGCCGAGCAGGTGCTCGACGACCTCCTCCGCGTCCAACCCGGTGGGCGCGGCCGGCGTCACGCGTACGGCCTGCTGGAAGAGCTCCTGCTTGTTGCCGAAGTACTGCATGACGAGGGCGGGATCGACCTCGGCGGCCCTGGCGACCGCCCTGATCGTGGTGCGCTCGAATCCCACCTCGGCGAAGAGGTCGCGGGCGGCGCCCAGGATCCGCCCCTCGGTCCTGCGTCGCCTCTCGGCTCGCGGAAGCGGTTTCTCACCCACGCTCAGGACTCTACATGCGTTGACCGGCCCGGGCCTTTCGCTCTACGCTCGTTGAGTCAACGCCCGTTGAGTGAACCGAGGAGACCGCTCATGTCCATCGAGGAGATCGTCACCGGCTACCACGACGCGATGCTTCACAAGTCGGCCGACGAACTCGCCGACCTCTACGCGCCGGAAGGGCTGCACGAGTTCCCGTTCGGCGGGCTGGCGCCGTACCAGGGCAGGGAGGAGATCCGCGCGGGCTACCGCGCGTCGTGGGGCGCGACGCCGTTCGAGGCGCAGGAGGTACGCCGGGTGTCGCTGCACAGGACGGAGGACCCGGAGGTCGTGGTCGTGGAACAGGACACGTTCGTCACGGTCGGCGGCCGGCCGATCAAGGTGCCCGGCCTGCTGGTGCTGCGGATCAGGAACGGCGAGATCATCCACACCAGGGACTACATGGACACCAGCGCCATCGCTCAGGTGCGAGCCGCCACCGCCGGCTGACCACCGGGAACGCGAAAGAGGCGGCACACCCGGCACCAGGGTGTAGCCGCCTCTTTCGAAGAGCGTGCGTGAAGAGGGAAGTTACTTCACGGTCACGGTGGCGCCGGCGCCCTCGAGGGCAGCCTTGGCCTTCTCCGCCTGCTCCTTGTTGACCTTGCCGTCGAAGACGGACTTGGGAGCGCCGTCCACCAGGTCCTTGGCCTCCTTGAGGCCCAGGGACGTGAGGGCGCGGATCTCCTTGATGACCTGGATCTTCTTGTCGCCGGCGGCCTCGAGGACGACCTCGAACTCGTCCTGCTCCTCAACGACAGCAGCCTCGGCGGCGGGGCCGGCCGGAGCGGCGGCCGCGACGGGGGCGGCGGCCTTGACGTCGAAGACCTCTTCGAACTGCTTCACGAACTCGGACAGCTCGAGGAGGGTCATCTCCTTGAACGTGTCGAGCAGCTCTTCGGTGCTGAGCTTCGCCATGATGTTTTCCTTACGTTTAGGACTTGCTGAAAACTAGGAACGGGACCGCGGGAACTGCGGCAACCCCCGTACTACTCGCCCGCCTCTTCGCGCTTCGCGCGCAGAGCGTCGGCCAGCTGAGCCATGTTGGTGGGCAGCGCGGCGAACATCGCGGCAGCGCCGCTCTGCTTCGCCTTGAGCGCGCCTGCCAGCTTGGCGAGGAGCACCTCGCGGGACTCGAGGTCGGCGAGCTTGGTGATCTCGGTGGCGTCGAGCGTCTTGCCGTCGAGGACGCCGCCCTTGATCACCAGAAGGGGATTGGCCTTGGCGAAGTCACGCAGACCCTTGGCCGCCTCGACAACGTCGCCGTTGACGAAGGCGATCGCGGTCGGACCGGTCAGCAGGCCCGTGAGGCCCGAGAGACCGGCCTCGTCGGCCGCGATCTTGGTCAGGGTGTTCTTCGCCACGGCGAACTTCGCATTCTCACCGAGAGAGGTGCGCAGCTCCTTGAGCTGCGCGACGGTGAGACCGCGGTACTCGGTCAGAACGGCGGCAGCGCTGCCTTCGAACTCGCTCTTGAGCTCGGCAACCGCTGTCGCCTTATCCGCCCTCGCCATGGGCCTCCTTCCAGATGTGCCACCGGCGAAGGGCCCCAGACATGAGAACAGCCCCGGGCGCAGGGCGCACACGGGGCTCGCACACGCGGATCAGTCCGCGTGGGAAACTCGCATCACACCTGCGCGGGCCGTCCACTTGATGTGGATCCTTCGGTCGCCGGGTATTGAGGCACCCGACGACGACCGGCGGTCTTTGGCAACGACCACAGTACTTCGTGGCCGCCGAGTTTCCAAATCGTTCTCAGTGTGGTTCTCAGTGTGGTTCTCGGGCGGTCTCGCGAGCGCCGCCCGGCGCATCGGCCACGACGGGCCGTGCACTCGGGCGGCGCTACGCGGTCAGTTGGTCGTGCCGTTCCTGGGCAGGTCGCCGACCTGGTCGGCCGGCGGCGCCGCGATGTTGACCGGCTCGTTGTAACCCTTGAAGAACAGGGTGGCGTCGAGCGTGGCACCCTCCTTGCCACCGCTCATCGCGAGCTTGCG
Organism: Nonomuraea cypriaca; assembly: GCF_015645445.1. GTDB lineage: Bacteria > Actinomycetota > Actinomycetes > Streptosporangiales > Streptosporangiaceae > Nonomuraea > Nonomuraea cypriaca. The sequence goes on from NZ_JADOGI010000326.1 coordinate 3,787, forward strand.
CGGCAGGCCGTCGGCGGCCACCCAGACGTCGAACTTCACGTCGTCCTTGACCTGGGCGAGGTTCGTACGCGCCTGCTCCTGCTTGTCGGCGGGCAGCTGCTGCACGGCCGCGTCGACCGGGAACGAGCCGCTGTAGTGGGTGGTGTCCTCGCCGTTGACGCTCTCGTTGCCGACGGACTGTACGTCCTGCGAGGCCGTGACCAGCTTGGTCACGTTCGCCAGGTCGAACTGCTGGATCTGGCTGAGGTACTGGTTCACCTGCGCGGAGTCGCCCACCTCACTGAGCGAGACCTTGATCCACGGCTTGGTGGCGCCCACGAGGTCGTTCAGCGCCTGGACCTTGACGTAGACGTTGTCGCCCTGGAGAACGGCTCGCGCGCCGCCGGGCAGGCTCCTGCCGCCCATGCCGACGGTGTCCAGCGTGAGGTCCACGGCCAGGTCCGGCTTGCTCTGGTAGAGCATGCGCCCCTGCACCCTGCCGTCGCCCTCCTGGGGGTGGGCCGCGTTCACCACGGCGTCGACGGTGTAGGTGGAGACCTGCGAGGTCTTCTGCGCCGCCTGCGCGAGCACCTCGGACGCGGCCAGGTTGACTTGGATGGGCTGGGCGATCGATCCACAACCGGCGACCGCCGCCACAACGAGCGCGGCACCGGCCGCAGTGAGACTTATCGTGCGCTTCAGCATGTCTTGACCCTACGTTTAAGTTCGCCGCCGTAGCCGCTTTCCCCGCATATTTCGGGGAAAACCCAGGGTTATCCCCCACCCACCTCCCCAACGACTCCCGCTTGTACTGCCCCCAGAACCCGCCGTCCATGCCCGGCCGCCCGACGTGGCGGTGAGCGGGGAAAAGCAAAAAGAGCCCCGCCCGGAATCGGGCGAGGCTCTTCAGAGCAGGGCCTTATTCGCCGAGGTCGGCGGTGAGGCCGCGCGTGGCGTTGGGGTCGACCGGGACGCCCGGGCCCATCGTCGTGGAGAAGGTGACCTTCTTCAGGTAACGGCCCTTGGCCGCCGACGGCTTCAGACGCAGCACCTCGTCAAGGGCGGCGGCGTAGTTCTCGATGAGCTGGCGCTCCTCGAACGACGTCTTGCCGATGATGAAGTGCAGGTTGGCCTGCCGGTCGGTGCGGAACTCGATCTTGCCGCCCTTGATCTCCGTCACGGCCTTGGCGACGTCGGGCGTCACGGTGCCGGTCTTCGGGTTGGGCATGAGACCGCGCGGGCCGAGCACCCGGCCCAGGCGGCCGACCTTGCCCATGAGGTCGGGCGTGGCCACCACGGCGTCGAACTCGCCCAGCCGGTTGCCCTTGGCGATCTCGTCGATCAGCTCGTCGGCGCCGATGATGTCGGCGCCGGCCTCGCGGGCTGCCTCGGCACGGTCACCGGTCGCGAAGACCAGGACCCGGGCGGTCTTGCCGGTGCCGTGCGGGAGGTTGACCGTGCCGCGGACGATCTGGTCGGCCTTGCGAGGGTCGACGCCCAGCCGCAGCGCGACCTCGACGGTGGCGTCGAACTTGGTGGTCGACGTCTCCTTGGCGAGCTTCGCGGCGTCTGACGGCGAGTAGAGCTTGTCGTGGTCGACCTTGGCGGTCGCGTCTTTGTGCGCCTTGCTGCGCTTCATGTTCTTGACTCCTGAGTGGTCATGCGGGCCAGGAGGCCCTCCCACGGTGCGGGCCTTCACGGGGAAAGCCCTCCCACGGATCGAAAGGGAAGTTATTCGGCGACGGTGATGCCCATCGACCGGGCGGTGCCGGCGATGATCTTCTCGGCCGCCTCGACGTCGTTGGCGTTGAGGTCGGGCATCTTCGTCTCGGCGATGCTGCGCAGCTGCTCGCGGCTGAGCTTGCCGACCTTGTCCCGGTGCGGGACGGCGCTGCCCTTGTCGAGACCGAGGGCCTTCTTGATCAGCTCGGGCGCCGGCGGCGTCTTCGTGATGAAGGTGAAGCTGCGGTCTTCGAAAATGGTGATCTCAACGGGGATGATGTTGCCCCGCTGGGCCTCCGTCGCAGCGTTGTACTGCTTGACGAAGTCCATGATGTTGACGCCGTGGGGGCCGAGCGCCGTACCCACCGGCGGAGCCGGGGTGGCCTGGCCGGCCGGCAGCTGCACCTTGACCAGTGCGGCGATTTTCTTCTTCGGAGGCATTAGTCCTTCTCCGGGTCCTGATTGCGATGCCGTCCGGTCCGGCGGATTGCGGCCCGGACATGTCGGAAGGCCGCCCATATCCAACAAGAGAGCCGCTCATCGGCGCCGCCCCGCCGTTGGGGGCAGTCCGGGTTCGCGGACTTCTCGTTGGTCGCGACAAGGCGGCCAGCCGAACGTCTAAGTGTATGTGATCGTCCTAGATCTTGGAGACCTGGTTGAACGACAGCTCGACCGGCGTCTCGCGGCCGAAGATCGAGACGAGCACCTTGAGCTTCTGCGACTCGGGGCTGATCTCGCTCACCGAGGCCGGCAGCGTGGCGAACGGGCCGTCCATGACCGTGACGGACTCGCCGATCTCGAACTCGACCGTCGGGCCCGTGGCCGTCTTGGCCGTCGCCTTCTTGGTCTCCTCGGTCGGCTCCGGCGCCAGCAGCTTGGCGACCTCGTCGAGGCTGAGCGGGCTCGGCTTGTTGGACAGGCCCACGAAGCCGGTCACGCCTGGCGTGTTGCGCACTGCGGCCCAGGACTCGTCGGTCAGCTCCATGCGCACCAGCACGTAGCCGGGCAGCACCCGCTCCTTGACCGGCACCTTCTTGCCGCTCTTGAACTCCTGGACGGTGTGCGTCGGCACCTCGACCTGGTAGATGTAGTCCTCCATGTTGAGCGACACGTTGCGGCTCTCGATGTTGGACTTCACGCGGTTCTCGTAGCCGGCGTAGGAGTGGATGACGTACCACTCACCGGGCAGGCCGCGCAGGGAGCTCTTGAACTCCTCGATCGGGTCGACGTCGGGAAGAGCCGAATCATCTTCGATTTCGGCAGGCTCGGCTTCGGCCGCCTCGTCGCTCTCCGCGACCTCGGCCTCTTCGAGGGCCGCCTCGGCGGCCTCCTCAGTGGCCTCTTCCAGCTCGTCGCCCCACTCGTCGCGGGACTCGTCCGCTGGAAATGAAGACTCGGACACGGTGACTCTTCCTCTTTCGTCTTATCGATTCGACTCGTGTCGAATGGCGACTCCGTCAGGCGACACCGGCGGTGTCTCGGTCAGGCTCCGCCGAAGATGCGGAGCACCGCCCATCCCAGGGCGCTGTCCAGCCCGTACACGATCGCGACCATGATCAGAACGAATATCAGAACGACCGTGGTGTAGGTGATGAGGTCCTTGCGGGTCGGCCAGATGACCTTGCGGAGCTCGGTGACGACCTGCCGATAAAAAAGGGCAGGCGAAGTGCGTGTCTTCTTCTCGCCACTCGGCTTGCCGGCGGTCTCGCCGCGCGTGTCGATCGCCACAGTCCTCACCTGAATCTGTCGTGTCCAACGCAGTTATGCGGCGCGCTTACACGCCATTATTGCGCGGACCGCACTCGCAGGGCACGAGGGACTCGAACCCCCAACCGCCGGTTTTGGAGACCGGTGCGCTACCAATTGCGCCAGTGCCCTATGTCGTTGACCACACTACCCTGGTCAGCTCACTGCCTGGACCGAACCGCCAGGCCGAGATGCGGCGGCAGGACCAGGCGAAAGCATACGGGGGAATGCCCTGTACGTCGAACCCATTCCTGATCGCCCAGGTCACGGAGCGCGTGCGACGATGGACGCATGTCCACCCGACCTCGCATCTCAGCAAGAATCTCCGCGATATCCGAGTCCGCCACGCTGGCCGTGGACGCCAAGGCGAAGGCGATGAAGGCGGCCGGGCGCCCCGTCATCGGCTTCGGCGCGGGCGAGCCGGACTTCCCGACGCCCGGCTACATCGTCGAGGCGGCGATCGAGGCGGCCCATGAGCCCCGCTTCCACAAGTACACCCCGGCCGGCGGCCTCCCCGAGCTCAAGCAGGCCGTCGCCGCCAAGACGCGGCGCGACTCCGGCTACGCCGTGGAGCCCGCGCAGGTGCTGGTGACCAACGGCGGCAAGCAGGCGGTCTACCAGGCGTTCGCGACGCTGCTCGACCCGGGTGACGAGGTGCTGGTCGTCGCCCCCTACTGGACGACCTATCCCGAGGCCATCAAGCTGGCCGGCGGCGTGCAGGTCGACGTCGTGACCGACGAGACGACCGGCTACCTGGCGAGCGTCGAGCGACTGGAGGCCGCGCGCACGGAGCGTACGAAGGTCCTGCTGTTCGTCTCGCCGTCCAACCCGACGGGCGCCGTCCACTCGCGCGAGGAGACGATCGCGATCGGCCGCTGGGCGGCCGAGCACGGCCTGTGGGTGGTCACCGACGAGATCTACGAGCACCTCGTGTACGGCGGCGCGGAGTTCACCAGCATCGCCACGGCCGTACCCGAGTTGGGCGACCGGGTCGTCGTGCTCAACGGCGTGGCCAAGACCTACGCGATGACGGGCTGGCGCGTGGGCTGGCTGATCGGCCCGTCCGACGTGGTCAAGGCCGCGACCAACCTGCAGTCGCACGCCACCTCCAACGTCTCCAACGTCGCCCAGATGGCCGCGCTGGCCGCGGTTTCCGGCGATCTGTCGGCGGTGGCCGAGATGCGTACGGCGTTCGACCGGCGCCGGCAGACGATCGTTCGGATGCTCAACGAGATCCCGGGCGTGTTGTGCCCTGAACCAAAGGGGGCGTTCTACGCATACCCCTCGGTCAAGGCGCTGGTCGGCAAGGAGTTGCGCGGCAGGCGGCCGGCGTCGTCCGGCGAGTTGGCCGAGCTGATCCTGGAGGAGGCCGAGGTGGCGGTGGTGCCCGGGGAGGCGTTCGGCACGCCGGGTTACTTCCGCCTGTCGTACGCGCTGGGCGACGACGACCTCGTCGAGGGCGTCAGCCGCATGGGCAAGCTGCTGTCCGAGGCCCACTGAGCGGGGTTCAGGGTGCCGGGGTCCGTGTGATGCCGGCGGCGATCTGCTTGATCAGGCTGGCCAGGCCGGGTGTCGTGGCGACGTAGACCGCGGTGCCCGGCCGTTCCAGCCACATGAAGTTGCGCAGGCCCGTACGCGTCGTCCAGCGCAACGCCGGCCTGCCCCGATACACCGACAGCCGCGACCTGGCGACCAGCGTGGCGAACCCCTCGGCGGTACGCACGCCGCACACCACGCCGACGTACACCCGCTCGCCGCTCTCCCGCCAGGTCAGCCCCTTGACCTCGAGCTCACGGGTGAGCGAGTCCAGCCGGTGGAACGAGCCCGCCCGGCGCAGACCCGGGGGCATGCCGGGGATCCGCATCTCGGTGGACCCGCAGGCCAGGAATTCGTCGGGCGCGGCCGGTGACGGCGGCGTGGCCACGGATCCCTGATGAGAATCGGGCGCCCCGCCGGACTCGCACGCCGTGAGCGCGAGCACGAGGATCACCGCCGCCGCCGTACGCCGCATCGACCCCCCATGAGCTCATGAACGTGCCAGGGTGAAGCGTCCTAGTCTCCTACATGAGTCTTGACGGAGGCGGCAATTGCGACCAGTTCGTCCGCGAGTGACCGGCCGGCCCTGATCCACGCGCCCGTACCCGAGCGTTCCAGCCAGGCGATCAACCGGCCGCCGCCCGGATGCCGGCCGAGCACGGCGGGCCTGCCGCGTACGGTGATGTCGCGCGGGTCCAGCACCGGGACGCTCGCGCGGTAGCCCGCCCAGTCCGCGGCCGCCGTGCCGTGCTCCACCCGCGCCTCCACGAACCTGCCGGCCGAGCCGGACCCGCCGGCCGAGCCGAACCTGGCCCAC
>NZ_JADOGI010000327.1 GCF_015645445.1 Nonomuraea cypriaca
ACCGTCGACTACCACCACCAGGGCAGCTACCGCCAGCCTGACGGTTCCCTGGCGACCGCCTCGATCCTGTGGCCCACCAACTCCGGGGTGACGCCGCAGGTCCTCGCCGACAGCAAGCGGGTCGCGGCCGTGGTGTACTCCTCACTGGAGGATTACGGCTTCGCCGACGTCAGCCTCTACCCCGGCGACTCACTCGCGGGCATCGCGCGCAACTCCTTCGGCCTGCAGGGCAGCGCGAGCCTGCTGATCGAGCTGCGCGGCGACCTCGGGCAGAAGTCCGGCGGCTACCTCATCCGCACGGCCTACGCCTCCATGACCGCGCTGCTCCAGGCCGCCGCCGACGGCAGCCTCGCCACCGTCGACCCGGCGACGGCCGACACCATCCCGGACCGCGGCGAGCCGATCGACCAGCACGAGGACGAATGACGAAGTCCTGACCCCGGCCCGGCGATCTCGTTGCGCCGGGCCGGCGGTGGTGCCGCCGCGCGGCATCCTGCTGCCCGGCTGGTACGACGAGTGGGTCGCCGTCGTCCGCGAGCCCGTCCGCCAGCTCCAGTTGCACACCCTGGAGGCCTGGCCGAGCGGCAGCTCGCCCGAGGCGCCTACGGCCGGGCGCTGGACCTCGCACTGGGCGCCGTCGAGTACGAACCGCTGCGCGAGAGCCCCCAGCGGCTGGTCGTCCGCATCCACCTCGCCGAGGACAACCTGGTCGAGGCGGTCCGTGCCGTGCGGGGGTTCCAGGAGCTGCTGTGGCGGGAGATCAGGGTCCGGCCGAGTGCCGAGTTCATGCGCCTGGTAGAGCTTCCCGTACCCACCTGACTTGGTGGAACAGGTGTGAGGCGGCGCTCACTCGACCACGAGCGTCATCGTCATCCGCCGGAGCGCGGGCCAGGGGCCGCCGAGGGCGAAATCGATCTCGGCGCGACCAGAGCGGCGCGCCACGAGGGCCACCTTGCTGGGCAGGCCCTCCGGCGCATGGACCTGCCCGTCGGTTCCGAGCACGCCGATCAGGAAAGGCCCGAGGAGTTCGAGCGAGTCCGCGCCTGAGCGGACCCGGGCGCCCGTCGCCCAGACCATGAGCAGGTCCCCGACCCGCAGGGTCAGCGACGGCGGGCCCTCCTCGGCGGGCCGGAGCTCGATCACGCGGGCCACGGCGGCGCTCACCCCCTTCGGTGGGCGCCGCCGGGACCCCCGCGCCCACCGGCTCGGCGGCGGGTCACACTCCGGCCGGTGCGAGGCCGGTCTGGCGCAGCCCCGCATGCACGTCAGGGGCCATGACGTCGTCCTTTTCGTCCCAGTCAGCCGCCTGCCCGGGGGCCATCTGGAGCGCCAGCTTCGGGTAGATGGATCCGGCGAACAGGTAGTCGGCGGTGTTGATGTCCAGTCCGCCCACGATCGGCTGGCCGTCCTTGGTGATCGATGCCGGGAGCTGGTAGCACATGATCGAGGTCTGGTCGACGGGCGTGCCGAACAGCGACGCCTCGTCCAGCGGGGTGAGCACCTGCTGGTCCACGGTCAGCGGGTCCCAGCCGTAGTTCTCCCAGAACCAGACGTACGCCTTGTCGCGGTCGATCCGGGCCACCAGACCGCCGCGCATGTGCTCGTGGGGGAAGCCCAGGGTGTGCCCGGCCTCGTGCCTGACCACGCGCCGGTATTCGGCCTCGCTGGTCTGCATCGTGAACCCCTCGAGATTCATCGTCTGCTGCCCCTGCGGGATCAGCAGGACGTCCGTCCCGAGGTAGGAGTAGTAGCCGCCAGGACCACGTGAGATCCGGACGGTGCCGACGTCGTTGGTCCGGACGAACGACACACACGAGGTCTGCGCCCAGGCGTTCAGGTGCGCGATGATGCGGTCCTGCAGGTCGATCGGCGTGTCCTCCATGAAGCTGACCGGCAGCTGCCGCGCGGAGGGTCCCCAGTATTTCTGCCGGACCACCGAGATGCGCTGGGGGGAGGGCACCGCTCTTCCGTTGCTCGTCACGCCCCCCATGCCCACGAGGTGGGGCGCGTTGAGCGGGTTGACGTGGATCGCGATTTCCGCCGCCCTCACGAGCAGCCGGGCGGGGAGCCTTTTGAGTACGCATGACCCGGGCGCCACGCCGTCGTGCGGCATGGCGAGCCCCTCGCTGGTTTCCGGTGATTTGTCGGCTTCCACTGACCCAGCCATCTCGGCGATGGATCTGAGCGTCTCCAGATACCCACTGCCCCCGTCAGACATCACGGCCCCCCGGTTCGTTTTGTTCGCAGATGTCGTATTCGTTGCGGATCTACCCACGACCTCACCATGTCCAACCAGGACCTGTGCAAAGGCCCTCGGGGGCTCTGCCCCCGAGTACCCCCGTCGGGTCGCCTGCGCGACAACTGTCCCTTGGGGGGCTCCGCCCCCGAGTACCCCCGTCGGGTCGCCTGCGCGACAACTGTCCCTTGGGGGCTCTGCCCCGAGTACCCCCATAGGGTCGCCTGCCGCGACAACTGTCCCTTGGGGCTCTGCGGGGGCAGGGCCAGTGGAGGAATCGCGAAGCTATTCCTCCACTGGCAGGAAGATCGCCTGCGATCTTCCTGGAGTATGGCGCCCCGAAGGGCCGACGCAGTTGTCGCCGCAGGCGACCAACGGGGGAACTTGGGGGCGGAGCCCCCGAGGGAGGGGGCGGAGCCCCCGAGGGATCAGTGGCGGACGTCGGCCTCGGTCCACTCGGTGTGGTAGCCCGGCCAGCTTCGCGCGCGCCGGTCGGCCGTGCTGTCCCCGCGCGGTGGGGTCTCGGGCAGGCGGTCGCAGGTGAGCGAGCCGTACTCGTTCAGGTGCCGGACCAGCTCGCGGCGCAGATCCTCCTGTACGCCGGCCGTTCGCTCCTCGCCGCTGAGGTCGGTGAGCTCCAGGGGGTCGTCGGCCAGGTCGAAGAGTTGCGATGCCGGTCCCTCCGGATACCAGATGTACTTGTGACGGCCGTCGGTGATCGCGTGGTAGAGGGGGTCCGCCGAGGGCGCCTCCGTGGCCGTGGCGCACAGGTGGGATCGCGGTGGTTCGTCGCCGGACAGGACGGCGAGGAGGTTCTGGCCCTCGACTCCGGGCCCGGGTCGTCCGCCGGCGGCGGCCAGCAGCGTCGGGAGGATGTCGGCGTGGGTGGCCAGGGCCTCGCTGGCGGTGCCGTGCCAGTGGGTGTGCCAGCTCTTCGGCGGGCGCAGCAGGAACGGCAGCCGGGCCGAGGCGTCGTGGAAGAACACCTTGCTGCCGGTGTGATGGTCGCCGAGGTATTCGCCGTGGTCGGAGGTGAAGACGATGAGGGTGTCGTCGAAGAGGCCGACGTCCTGCAGCGCGGCCAGGATGTGGCCGATGGCGTAGTCGATGTGGGTCACCAGGCCGTAGTACGCCGCCCTGGCCGCCTTGATCACGCCGGGCGGGACGAGGTCGTAACTCTGCCGCTGGCGCCACCGCTTGACCGCCTCGGGACAGCGGTCGTCGCCGCTCCAGTCGCCGAAGACGGGCTCGGGGATGGGCGCGTCGCGGTACATCGACGCGTACGGCTCCGGCGGGTCGAGGGGCGGGTGCGGCTTGCTGAACGAGGTCCACAGGAAGAACGGCGCGGTCGGGTCCCGGCGGTCGCGGATGTAGCGGACCGACTCCTCGGCGATCCATGAGGTGAGGGTGAGCGACTCCGGCACCGTGGAGGTGCCGGGGTACAGCTCGTTCTGGCCGAGTCCGGTGCGCATCGGCCGCTCCGGGATGCCCGATTCGCGCATCCACCGGTAGTAGTCGTCGGGCAGTACCAGTTCGTCGAAGCCGTGCCGGGCGCGTGGCGGCGTGAAGTGCATCTTGCCGATGGCGGCGGTGCCGTAGCCCCGCCCGCGCAGCACGGCCGGCAGGGTGTCGTCGCGCCCCATGACGTCCGAGGTCGAGCCGTTGCACGTCATGCCGTGGGCGAACGGGCTCTGTCCGGTCATGATGCTGGTACGGGCAGGCACGCAGATGGCGGTCTGCGCGTACGCCGCGTCGAAGCGGACACCTTCGCGGGCGAGGTGGTCCAGGTGCGGGGTGCGCAGGAACTCCGGCGCGCGCGGGCCGATGGTGTCGTGGCGCTGCTGGTCCGTGGTGATCAGCAGGATGTTGGGTGCGGTGGTCACGATGTCAGGCACTCCAGGGTTACGGGGCTCAGCCCTTCTCGGCGCCCACGGTCAGGCCGCTGATCAGCATCCGTTGCGCCCAGAAGAAGAGCACGACGATGGGCACGGTGATCGCGATGGAGCCGGCCATCAGCACGGTCGTCGGCACGGAGAACTCCGTCAGCTGGGCGATGCCCAGGGCCACCGTCCACTGTTCGCGGTCGCTGACCAGGAAGAGCAGGGCGAACAGGTACTCGTTCCAGGCGATCATGAAGACGTACAGTGAGGTCGCCATGATGCCGGGCAGCGCCATCGGCAGCACCACGCGCCGGATGAGACCCAACCGGCCGCAGCCGTCGATCAGCGCGGCCTCCTCGACGCTCGCGGGCACCGCCAGGAAGTAGTTGCGCAGCATGTAGAGGGCGACGGGAATGGTCTGGGCCAGGTAGATGAGCACCAGCCCGGTGAGCGAGCCCGCCAGGCCGATCCGGCTGAAGAACACGAACAGCGGCACGGCCAGGACGATGCCGGGCAGCAGGTACACGGCGAGGAACAACCCGTTGACGGTGTCCCGCGCGAAGAACCGCAGCCTGACGGCGGCGTACGCGCCGAGCACGCTGCACGCGATGGCCAGCGCCGTGGTCGCCAGCGCCACCCCCAGCGAGTTGCCCATGAACCTGGCGAGCCCGAAGCCGTCGTCCGACTCGCTCTTCAACGCGGTGGTGTACGAGGTGAGGTCCAGCTCGCCGAACGACGGCAGCAGGTCCAGTGGCCGGGCGATGACGTCCGCGAGCGGGCGGATCGACAGCAGCACCCCGTACAGCAGCGGACCCACCGAGCACAGGACGGCCAGCGCGATCACCGCCGCCTTGAGCGCCGTCACCCAGCGCCGCTCCAGCCGGTTCCCGATGCTGCTCATGCGTCCCGCTCCTTCCTGGTCATCCGGACGTAGGCGATCAGCAGCACGCTGAGCATCGCGGTCATCAGCAGGCCGAGTGCCGAGGCGGTGCCGATGTCGACACTGGTGATGAGCTCGTCGTAGACGCGCACGGCCAGCACCTGGGTGCCGCCCGCGCCGCCGGTCAGCAGGTAGACGTCGTTGAAGTTCTGGAACGACCAGATGAAGCGCAGCACCACCAGCAGGGCGAGGACGCCGCGCAACTGGGGCAGTACGACGTAACGCAGCCGTTGCACGGCCGAGGTGCCGTCGATCATGGCCGCCTCCTCCTGCTCGGCCGAGACGGCCTGCAGTCGCGCGGTGATGAACAGGAACGCCAGCGGGAACGTCTTCCAGACCTCGAACGCGATGACGGTGAGCAGCGCCAGCGGCACCGGCACGCCCCACACGTCGAGGGACTTGGTGGTCAGGAAGGACACCGGCGAGTCCCAGCCGAACAGCTCCCGCCCGACGGCGTTGACCAGCCCGTACTGGGAGTCCAGCAGCGTCTTCCAGATCGTGACCCCCGCGATGACCGGCAGCACGTACGGCACCAGCAGCAGCCCGCGTACGAGGCCGCGCCCGCGGAACGGGTGGCGCAGCGCCAGCGACACGGCGAGGCCGCACGCGATGGTCCCGGCGGTGGTCAGGGTGGCGTAGATCAGCGTGGTTCTCAGCGCGGTCCAGAAGCCGGGGCTGGAGAGCACCTGGGAGAGGTTGTCCAGCGACAGCTTCAGGTCGCCCAGGGTCAACCGGGGGATGTCGACGAGCCGGATGTCGGCGAAGGCGAAGACGAAGACGGCGAGGAACGGCAGGAGGACGACCACGGCGACGATGACGACGGTGGGGCTGACGAGAAGCCGGCCCTGGAGGTCCTCGAGCCGGGCCAGGCTGGGGGGACGCCTCCTGATCAGGCGCTGGCTGGTGACGCTCATCGGCTCACATCCTTTTGGAGGTCGCGGGCCCGGGCCGCCAGGGTGGCGGCCACGACACGGGGGTCTTCGCCGGACTCCAGCGGCCCGATCTCCTGAGCGAGGGTGTTCTGCGCGACGACGGAGCCCGCGAGCGCCGCGCCGTCTGTGCCGAATCCCCAGCGGGTGAAGGTGCCGACGCCGTCCGCGACCGCGTCGACGATGTCCTCGCTGTAGACGTCGGCGAGGGACTTCTTGCTGTCCGGCGTGGCGCCGAACGGCAGCTTCGTCCAGGCCTCGCTGTATTTGGTGGGGTCGTCCGTGGTGCCGGTACGCAGGGGGATGCGGCCCTCGGTGGCGATGCCGAGGCTGTCGATGTAGCCGTCGCCGAGCAGGAACTCGATGAATCGCCGCGCCTGTTCGGCGTGGGCGCCGCTGGGGACCGCGAGGTTGAAGGTCTGGCCGAACTGTGTCGGTGTGGGATTGTCCGGGCCGGTGAGCTGGGTGAGCACGCCGGTGTTCTTCACCAGGAAGGCGGGGTCCCGCGCGCACTCCGGGCAGCTCACGGGGTTGTTCGGGTCGAGGCCGGCGATCTCGTCCAGGATGTGCGAGGAGAACAGCGCCATGGCGGCGTCGCCCTTGAGGTAGCCGGCCCGGGTGGAGTTCACGTTGAGCTCGCCTGGGCCGGCGGACTCGGCCAGCCGCTGGAAGTAGCCCAGGCCGTGGACGCAGGCCGTGCTCTCGAGCCGGATCGCGCCGCCCTCGACCAGCGAGCAGCCGTTGGCCAGCAGCACCGCCTCCAGGCTCTCGGTGGTGAACGAGTCGCCGGGCTGCGTACCCAGCGCCATGCCGGTCCTGCCGCCCGCGGCGAGCCGCTCCGCCGCGTCGGCGACCTGCGCGATGGTACGCGGCGGTGCGATCCCGGCCTGCTTCAGCAGGTCGGTCCGGTAGACGATGAGGTGGCCCCAGCCGTCGCTGGGCACGGCGGCCAGCGACCCGTCCACCGTGGCCAGCTTGAGTGCCTGGTCGCTGAACGTCTTGGCGCCGAGCGCCCCGACGACGCGCTTCGGCACCTCGGTGTCGAGCAGGCCCTCCCTCGCCCAGTTCGCGAGCTGCGCCTGGGAGGAGAGCACGACGTCCGGGACGTTGCCCGAGGCGGCGCCGGTGACCAGGGCCTGGTTCTGGTCGGAGGCCGCCATGGGGGCCACCCTGACCGCGATCCCGGTCTGCTCCGTGAACCTCCTGGCGACGGCCTCCTGCTTGGCCAGGCGTTCCGGCGTGGTGTGCTGGGTCCAGAACGTGATCTCGCCGGCGGAGCCGCCGGCCACGCCGCCGCCCGAACAGGCGCTGGCCAGCAGCGCCGAACCCACGGCGACGAGGGCGACGGCCGCTTTGCGTGTCCTCCAGTTCATCCTGTGTCTCCCTGTTTGAGCGTGCGGCCCTGTTTGAACGTGCGGCGTCAGAGGACCGGTACGGCGGCCGGCCGGCCGGTTCTGGCAGACTCGTATCCCGCGAGCGCGATGCGCAGCGAGCGCAGCCCCGCCTCACCGTCGGCGACCCGCACCGCGTCAGGCGCGCCGCCGAAGAGGAACGACCGCAGCAGCAGCTCGTCGAGGTTGTCGCCCCAGGGCAGCAGTACGCCGCGGCGGGCGGCCTCGTCGAAGCCGGCGACCTGCTGCCCGAAGGCGTCCAGCTCCACCGTGGCCTGCTCGCCGACCACCTGGAGTTCGAGCCCGCCCCAGGTGGGGTGGTGGGCCGGCTGGCTCCAGCTGCAGTCGATGGTGGCGACGACGCCGTTGTCGTAGCGGATCGTCACCAGCCCGGCGGTGTCGATGCCGCTCTCGCCGGGGTGCAGCAGGTCGTTGGTCTGCGCGTAGACCTCGGTCGCCCGGACCTCGTCACCGAACAGGTCGTCCAGGAGGTCGGCGATGTGCACGGTGTGGTCCATCAGCGCGCCGCCGCCGGCCAGCTCGGGGTCGGTGAACCAGCGCCGCGCCCCGGTCGGCAGCCGGCCGTTGTTGGCGCCGGCCACCACGAGCACCTGGCCGGTCGCGCCCCCGCGCACCGCCCGGCGCAGGGCTGCGTAGGCCGGGCTGAACCGCACCGGGTACGCGACGCCGAGGCGCACCCCTGCCTCCCGGCACGCCCGTACCATCGCCTCGCCGTCCGCGCCCGTCGTGGCCAGCGGCTTCTCACACAGCACGGCCACTCCGTGCTTGGCGGCGAGCTCGACCAGCGGACGGTGGCGGGCGTTCTCGGCGGTGACGATCACCGCGTCCGGCCCCCAGTCGAAGACGTCCTGGTAGCTCTCGGCGTACGCCGCGCCGAGCCGCCCGGCCAGCTCCCGGCCGCGCACCTCCCCGGGGGCGGCGAGGTCGGGCTCCGGGTCCGTGGTGAGGACCTCCACGCCGGGCAGGCCACCCAGCACCTTCGTGTAGCTCGCGGCATGTACGTGCGCGAACGACAGCACTCCCACCTTCATCGGGACACCAGCTCCCCGCCCTCGATCTCGACCGACTCTCCCGTGCGCGCCGACTCTGCGGCCGCCGCCGCGATCCGCACCGCCGCCAGGCCGTCCGCGGCCGACACCCGAGGCTCGGGACCGCCCGCCACGGCGGCCGCGAAGTCCCGGAGTTCCGCCAGGAAGGGGCTCTCCGCGAGGTCCGTCCCCGGAATGCCCTCGCCCTCGGCGCGGTGGCCCTGCGCGACCACCCGGAACGCCTTCGTCCGCAGGGAGTCGTGGTGCAGCACCCCGTTCGGGCCGGCGATCCTGAAGGTCGTGCGGAACTGGGTGTCGGGCAGGCCCCACACCCCGTGCACGTGGGTGATGGCCCCGGACGCGTGCGTCAGCACCGCCGTCGCCGCCGCGACCGACTCCGGCTCCACCGGGGTCCGCAGGTGGCCGCGTGACTGGGCGTGCACGCGTACGACCTCGCCGGCCAGCAGCCGGGCGAAGTCGAAGTCGTGGATCATCTGGTCGATCAGGATGCCCCCCGACAGCTCGGGGTCGGCGAACCAGGGCGACCACACCGGATACCTCCCCGACCGGGTGAAGCGCAGCACCGCGGGCTCGCCCACCGCCCCTTCCGCGACCGCCTCGGCCAGCGCCGCGTACTCCGGGAAGTAACGCACCACGTGCGCGGGGAAGAGCCGCACCCCGGCCGTCTCGGCCGCAGCGACCATCTCCTCCGCGTCCGCGACCGACAGGGCCAGCGGCTTCTCGCACACGACGTGCCGGCCGGCCGCGATCGCCGCCAGCGTCAGCTCCTTGTGCGTGTGGGTGGGCGTGCAGACGTCGATGATCGAGCCGCTCGCGAGCAGCGCGTCCATCGAGTCCACGGCCTCGACGCCGTGGTCGGCGTACCGCTCGGCCAGTGGCCTGGCGTGGCCGTCGGTGGAGAGCACGGTCACCCGCGCGCCGAGTGCCAGCCAGGCCGGAAGGTGGGCGCGGGCGATGCCGCCCGCGCCCAGCAGGCCCACGTCGAGTTCCCGCATGGGTGTCAACTGCCTTTCGTCGTCATCGGTTGTCGATGGGGTCGTCCGGTTCGGGGGG
>NZ_JADOGI010000328.1 GCF_015645445.1 Nonomuraea cypriaca
CGCGGTCGCCGACGCGCTGTGCTGGCACGGGGCTTCGCCCGCGTTGGCGGCCCGGTGGTCGCACCTGCCGGCCTGGGGGCAGATGCTGGTCCGTGCGCTGATCTACCGCATCGTCACCGACGAGACGGCGTCCGGACCCGCCGGATGGACGCCGGCCAGGATCGCGGCGTACCGGCCCGTGGCCGAACTCGCCGTCGCCTACGCCGGCCACGACGCTGACTAGGTGCCGGCCCGCGGTTCCAGATGGCGGGTCGAGGCGATGCCGCGGACCGCAGGCCCGTCGAGTGTGGTGATCGCGCAGGCCGGGACGCCCTCCGCGAGCAGGCGCGGGTCCAGCGCCTGGTCGCCGGCCAGCGTACGCAGGAGGTCCACCGTGACGCCGCCATGCGTGCACACCGCGATCGGCCCGGCCTGCCCCGCGTGGTCCTGGAGGAACGCCAGGAACCTGGCGGCGGCCTGGTCGGAGGAGTCGCCGGTGCGCGGGACGAAGGAGCGGTCACGGACCGAGGCGGCCCACTCGGCCAGGAACTCCCCGATCGGCTGGGCGCCGTCCCAGTTCATCCGTTCGCGCAGGCGTACGTCCGTGACGACCGGGAGGCCGGCCACCGCCGCGATGGCCTCGGCGGTCGCCTGTGCGCGCCGCATCGGGCTGCTGAAGACCGCGGTCAGCCCGGCGTCCCGGAACCACAGGGCCGTGCGGGCGGCCTGCCGGAGGCCGAGGTCGGTGAGACCGGGGTCGCCTGGGTCCGGTGCCTTCTCGGCGTGTTGCACCACGTAGAACACCGTCACGGCGCCCCCGAGGCATCGGGGCTCAGCAGGGAGCCGGCCCACGCGTCGACCCGGGTGCCCCGATGGAAGAGGCGCCGGGCCCAGGCGACCCCGGAAGCCGATCTCGGCGATGCCGTTCGCTGAAGGGCGGGGGCCGAGGAGACCTCATGGACCCACGGGACGTCCTCGGGCGTGAACGGTCGCAGGGTCAGCCGTTCGGCCGGGATCACGTGACGCACAGGGGGATCTTCTGACGGAGGCCGTACGAGACGCAAGGCCGGCTGAAACCGGCTGACTTGACTGGATCTCGGAAGTGTTGAATGCTAACCCTACTTATTAAGTAGGAATGACAGGAAAGGGGAGGTCGTGCGAGCGCTCATCCTGCTCGGGCTCGTCGGATTCGCGGCCCAGCTAGTCGATGGCAGCCTGGGCATGGCCTATGGCGTCACTTCGACCACGCTCCTGCTGGCCGTCGGCACCAATGCGGCCGCCGCCTCGGCCACCGTGCACCTCGCCGAGATCGGCACCACGCTCGCCTCGGGCATCTCCCACTGGCGCTTCGGCAACGTCGACTGGAAGGTCGTCGCCAAGATCGGCATCCCGGGAGCCGTCGGGGCCTTCGCCGGCGCCACGTTCCTGTCGAGCCTGTCCACCGAGATCGCCGCACCGATCATGTCGATCATCCTGCTGCTCCTGGGCGCGTACATCCTGGTCCGCTTCACCGCCTTCGGGCTGCCGCGCGGCAACCTGGGCAAGCCGCTCCGCCGGCGGTTCCTGGCACCCCTCGGGCTGCTCGCGGGCTTCGTGGACGCGACGGGCGGAGGCGGCTGGGGCCCGGTCGGCACGCCCGCCATCCTGGCCAGCGGCCGCCTGGCCCCACGCAAGGTGATCGGCTCCATCGACGCCAGCGAGTTCCTGGTCGCGATCGCCGCCAGCATCGGCTTCTTCGTGGGCATCGGCTCGGAGAACATCGACTTCGCGTGGGTGGGCGTCCTGCTGCTCGGCGGCGTCATCGCGGCGCCCATCGCGGCCTGGCTCGTCCGACACATCCCGCCGCGCATCCTCGGCTCGGCCGTGGGCGGTGTCATCGTGCTGACCAACGTGCGGACCCTGCTGCGCAGCGACTGGATCGACGCCTCCGGCGGCGCGCAGACGATCACGTACGTGCTCATCGCCGTCGTCTGGGCGGCCGCCATCGCCTACTCGGTACGCGAATACCGCCGCGACAAGGCCCACGAGTCGGTCGAAGCGGTCGAGACCGAGCTCCAGCGCCGCACCGTGGAGGAGGAGACGGCCTCCACCTGAGGCCCCGCGCAACGCCGGGCCCGGCTCTCACACGGAGAGCCGGGCCCGCGGCGCTCGTACGCCTATGAGAATCTCCGCACGCACCCAGTACGCGCTCGGCGCCATCCTCGCCCTCGCCGCCTCGGACGGCCCGGTGCCCGCGGAACGGATCGCCGAGTCGCAGGACATTCCCCGGCGCTTCTGCGACAACATCCTGCTCCAGCTCCGCCGCGCCGGCCTCATCCACAGCCAGTGCGGCCCGGACGGCGGCTACTGGCTGGCCCGCCCCCCGGCGGAGATCGCGCTCGCCGACGTGGTCCGCGTGACCGAGGGCGCCGAGCAGGCCACCAGGCCCTTCCCGAAGGCCGCCGCGCCGCTGGCCGAGCTCTGGGCCAGGATGCGCCGCCAGGAGGACGCCCTGCTGAGCGAGATCACCCTCGCCGACGTGGTCGCCTCCGGCGGACGCCCCCTCCAGGAAAGGCTGTAGCGCGCCGGTCGACGCGCGGCCAGAGCCCAGGAACGGTCTGGTGGCAGGGGCCGTGGAGTGGCCGGAGCCCAGGAACGGTCCGGTGGCGGGGCGGTGGCGTGGCCGGAGGCTAGGAACGGTCCGGTGGCGGGGCGGTGGCGTGGCCGGAGGCTAGGAACGGTCCGGTGGCGGGGCGGTGGCGTGGCCGGAGGCTAGGAACGGTCCGGTGGCGGGGCGGTGGAGCTGCGCGGGATCAGCTCGATCGGCCCGTCCAGCACCTCGGCCACCGTTTCGTCCGGTTTGAGAACGCTCAGCAGGGTCACGCCGCGGCGGCCGAGCTCGGCCAGAGGCATGCGTACCGTCGTCAGGGCCGGGGACAGGTAGCCGGCCAGGTCCAGGTCGTGCACGGCGACGATGGAGACGTGCCGGGGGATCTCCAGGCCCGCCGAGCGGACGGCCTGCATGGCGCCGATGGCCGAGGCCACGTTGGCCACGAACACCGCCGTCGGCCGTTCGCCCGCGGCCAGCAGCCGGGCCATCCCCGCGGCCCCGCCCGCCGGGGTGTAGCCGGCCGCCACGATCGGGCCCTCGGGCAGGCCCGCCGCGCGCATCGCCGCCGAGTATCCCGCCGACCTGCGCGTGGCGGTGTCCGCGCCGGACGGGCCCGCGAGGTGGGCGACGCGGCGGTGGCCGAGCCGTACGAGATGCTCGACCGCGAGCGCGGCGGCCCGTTCGTCGTCGAGGATGACGTACCGGCGGACGGTCCTGCCACGGTGGTTGAGCATGATCCATGGGATGCCCGCCCGGTCGAGCTGCCCGGCGAGGCCCGCCTCGTCCGGCGCGCCGGCCAGCAGCAGGCCGTCGATGCGGCCCTGGCCGAGCCGGTCCATGTACTCGCCGAGCCCGGCCCGCGTGGCGCTGCCGGTGACCAGAACGGACCCCTGGTCGGCCGCCTCCGCCTCGGCGCCCTTGATGATCTCGGCGTAGACGGGGTTGGCGAAGTCGGGGATGAACAGCCCGAACATGTGAGCGCGTGACGTGCGCAGGCTCCGCGCCGCGACGTTCGGCCGGTAGCCGAGCTGCTCGATCGCCGCCAGCACCCGCTCGCGCGTCTCCGGCCGGATGTTGAGCGTGGGGTCCTTGTTGATCACACGGGAGACGACGGCCCTGTCGACCCTGGCGATCGCGGCGACGTCGGTGAGCGTGACCCGGTCGCGCTTCATGACGCGTCCAGACGGCGGCTCTCGCCCGAGTCCATCGACCGGTAGAGCGCGTCGAGCAGGCGCAGGGTGCCCAGGTTGTCGGCGCCGGAGGTCTCCGGCTCGCCGCCCTCGGCGATCGCCCTCAGCAGCGACCCCATCGGCCCGGCCACCGCGTCGGGCAGCCACCGCGTGGTCACGGGGTACGGCAGCCAGCCGTCGGTCGGCAGCGCCCTGCTGTGCACGGCGAGGGTGTCGGGGCGGCCGTGCGGATAGTCGTACAGGAGGCCCAGCGTGCCCTTGATCGCGCCCTCGGTCCCGTCGACGCGGAAGGACGCCTCCTGGTCGCCGGTGCGGTTCTCGTGGGTGGCGTGGACGAGCGCGCGCACGTCACCCGGGTACACCAGCGTGCTCATCGTCCGCGTCTCGCCCTTGGCGACCTGGCCGGGCGTACGGCTGCCGGTGCAGAAGACCGTCTCAGGGTCGCCCAGGATCGACCGGATCGCGTCCAGGTAGTGGATGGAGTGGTAGACGATCTCCAGCCGGCCGGTCGTGACGAGCCAGTCCCAGGCGCTCCAGTCGGTCAGGATGTTCACGGTGAACGTCATCGCCGTCGGCTCGCCGATCCAGCCCGCGCGCACCATGGCCCGGGCGGCGGCGATGCCCTCGTCGAAGCGGAGCTGCTGGTTCACAGCCACCTTCAGGCCGCGCGCCGCCGCCAGCTCGACGATCTCCCGCCCGGTCGCGACGTCGGGCGCGAACGGCTTCTGGCACAGCAGGTGCTTGCCCGCCGCCAGCGCCGCCCGCGCGATGCCCGGCTGTGCCGCGGGCGCGACCGCGATGTCCACGACGGCGACTCGCTCGTCGGCCAGCAGCTCCTCCAGCGACCCGTACGTCCCCGGCACCCCGTGCCGCGCGGCCACCTCCGCGGCCCGCCCGGCGTCGAGGTCGAACAGCCCGGTCACCTCCAGCCCGGCACGACGGTAGGCGGGCAGGTGCGCCACGTCCACGATGGCCCCCGCGCCGACGACCGCCACGGGCAGCCGGTGCGCCGCCGGGATGGACAGGTCGGCCGCGGCCGCGATGGGCGCGAAAACGTCGATCATGCCTGGGCCTCCCGGATGCCGTAGAAGAGGGCGGCGGTGCCGCCGAGTACGGCGGCGCGGCCGGCATCAGACAAGCCCGACAGCACCGCCCCCGTCTCCCGCCACACCTTCGCGTAGTCGCCGGCCAGCACCGCCACCGGCCAGTCGCTGCCGAACATCAGCCGGTCGGCGCCGAAGACCTCGAGGGCGTGCTCCACGTAGGGCCGCAGATCGCCGGCGGTCCACGTCTCCGCGTCGGCCGCCGTGTTCAGCCCGGAGACCTTGGCGTACACGCCGGGGCACTCGGCCGCGCGGGCGAGCAGCGACCTCCTCGGGCCGGTCCAGCGGCACCCACCCCACCACCGCGCCGATGAAGTCGTGGGCGCCGGCCTGCGCGAGCATCGCGTCGGTGTCGGCGTAGGAGTTCGCCGCCTGCACCAGGACCGTCCGCTCCACCCCCGCCGCGGCGAGCTGGGGGATGAGCTCCCCGGGCTCGAACGTGCGGTAAATCGGTCCGTCCTCCGGCGTCAGCCACTGGTACGACCCGGTCTCCAGATTCCAGAAGTGCTGGTGGGCGTCGACGACGGGCATCCAGCCCTCCTCCCTTGATCAATCGATTGAGCGTGCACAAAGTAGAGCTACCCGGCGAAGGTGTCAAAGCCCCGGTGGGGGCTGCACCAGCTCCAGGGTGATCTCATCGGGGTCGAGGAAGTAGCAGGCGTATCCGCCCTTGTTCACCCCGGCGGTGATCTCGGCCGGCGGGTTGACGAAGGTCACGCCGGCCGCCGACAGCCGGGCGTGCTCGGCGCGCGCGTCCTCGACGGTGAGCGCCAGGTGCGCCGCGCCGGGCAGGTGGCGGGCCTGGTCGCGGGGCGCGCCACGCGGCCGTACGTACTCCACCAGTTCCAGGTCGTGCGTCGAGACGCCGCGCGGCTGCCCCGGCACGGCGAGCTGGGCGACGCGCAGCACGGCGTCCGGGTAGCCGACGAGCCGCCTGGTGTAGTCGTTGTCCTGCTCCTGCCGGTGCACCAGCGTGAACCCGAGCAGGCCCTGGTAGAACGCCACGGACCGGTCGAGGTCGGCGACCGTGAAGGAGAAGTGCCAGACGCCCCTCATCGCGACGCCTCCTGTCCGACCCTTGTCTTCATGGTTCTCCCAGCCTGGTCAATCGCCTGACTTGCGGACCAGGGCGCGTACCTCGTCCGTGATGCGGGCGGCGTCCGGCACCAGGGCCTGCGCCAGGACCGGTGCGGCGGGCATCCGGACGTCGGGTGTGCCGATCCTGAGCGGCGGCGCGGCCAGCGGCACGCCCGCCCCGGCCACGCGGGCGACGACCTCGGCGCCGAAACCGCCGGTGAGGTTCGCCTCGTGGACGACCGCGAGCCGGCGGGTGCGGGCGGCGCTCCGCAGGACGGCCTCGGTGTCGAACGGGTTGAGCCACGGCGTCTCCAGCACCTCGGCCTCGATCCCCTCGCCGCCCAGCGTCTCGGCCGCCTCCAGCACCCGGTACGTCATCGCGCCCCAGGCGACGACGGTGACATCGGACCCCGTACGGCGGGTCCGCGCCCCGCCCATCGGCTGGACCGGCCCGCCCACGCGGACCCGCTCCTTGCCGCCGGGGTACAGCGTGCGGTTCTCGATCACCAGCACCGGGTCGTCGCCGTGCACGGCGGTCACCAGCAGGTCGTAGGCGTCCTGCGGCGTGCTCGGCATGGCCACCCGCAGCCCCGGCACGTGCAGGAACAGCGCCTCCAGGCACTGCGAGTGCTGCGCGCACGCGCCCGGCGCGTTGCCCTGCTGGGTACGGATCGTCAGCGGGGCCGTCAGCCGGCCGCCCGACACGTACCTGACGTTGGCCGCCTGATTGACGATCTGGTCCAGCGCGACCAGGGAGAAGTCGGCCCACATGATCTCGACGATCGGGCGGCGGCCCATCATCGCCGCGCCCACCGCGCTGCCGAGGATCGCCGACTCGCTGATCGGCGTGTCGAACGCGCGGTCGCCGAACCGCTTGCGCAGCCCCCGGGTCACGCCGAACACGCCGCCGGGCACGCCGACGTCCTCGCCGTACACGAGGGTCTCAGGCAGCTCTTCCATGAGCCGGTGCAGGGCCGCGTTCACGGCCTCGCCGTACGTCAGGTCAGGCATACAGGTGCTCCCTCGCGGTCGCGGGGTCGGCGAGCGGGGCGGCCAGCGCCGCCGCGGCGGCGGCGTCCATCTCGGCCCGCGCCGTGCGCTCCACCGCGTCGACGTCCCCGGCGGGCACGCCGTCCGCGAGCAGGCTCGCCCGCAGCCGCGCGATCGGCTCGGTGCGCCGGATCCGGTCCAGCTCGCCGGGCCGCCGGTAGGTCTCGGCGTCGCCGATGTAGTGGCCGGCCAGCCGCTCGGTCATGCACTCCAGCAGCGACGGGCCGCCGCCCTCGCGGGCCACCTCCAGCGCGTCGCGCACGTGGAAACGCACCGTCTCGGCGTCGTCGCCGTCGATCCGGTGGCCCGGCATGCCGTACGCGGCCGCCCGGCCGGCCAGGCGCGGGTCGCGGACCATGCCGGCGATCGGCGTCAGCTCGGAGTAGCGGTTGTTCTCGCAGACGAACACCACGGGCAGGGAGAAGGCGGCGGCGAAGTTCATCGCCTCGTGGACCGCGCCCTGGTTCATCGCGCCGTCGCCGAAGACCGACACGGCCGCCCGGTCCGACCCGTCGAATCTGCCCGCCAGTGCCGCCCCGCAGGCGATCGGCGCGCCGGCTCCCACGATCGAGTTCTCGCCGTGGAAGCCGTACTCGGCGGCGGTGAAGTACGCCGAGCCGCCCCGGCCGCCGTTGACGCCGGTCGCCCGGCCCATCAGCTCGGCGAACAGCGGCTCCGCGGGGACGCCCCTGGCCAGCGCCCAGCCGTGGCCGCGGTAGGTCGCGAACAGCGCGTCCCGCGGCTCCAGCGCGTCGCACGCGCCGACCGGGACGGCCTCCTGGCCGACGCACAAGTGCACGGACCCGACGATCGGGCCCTCGGCCCGCAGATCGCGCACCTTCTCCTCGAACGCGCGGATCCGCCACATGGCCAGCAGATCCGCGAGCCGTCTCTCACTCATCGATCGTCCTCCAGGCGTCCAGGGCCGCGGCGCAGATCGCCTCGGCGTCTCCGATGTAGGACTCGGGCGGGATCGGCAGCGCCCCCAGGCCCGCGAGCTCGCCGGGCCCGGCCACCTCGCGCAGCGCGTCGGCCAGCAACCGACCGTTCTCGCGTGCCTCGCGCGCCGCCTCGTAGACCAGGTCGTGCGCCCGCTCCCGGCCCAGAGCGGGGGCCAGGCGCATCATGTACGCCTCCGCCATGATCAGGCCGTCCTCCGCGTCCAGGTTGGCCCGCATGGCCTCCGGGTAGACCCGCAGCCCGGCGGCGACGTCTGCGGCGGTGGCCAGCGCGCCGGCGGCCAGTTCGGCCAGCAGCGGGACGACGTACCACTCCACCTGCCACTCGCCGGCCGCCCGTTCGTGACCGGCCTCCATCGCGCGGAACAGCCCCGAGCTGAGCGCGCCGGCCGTGCCGGACATGCCGATCACGGCCTCGCAGCCGATCGGGTTGGCCTTCTGCGGCATGGTGGAGGACGCGCCGCGGTGGTGGCCGCCCGCCTCGCGCACCTCGCCGATCTCGGTCCGCGACAGGTCCACCACCTCCCTGGCGAAGCGGGCCGCGGTCGCCGCCAGGCTCGCGCACGTCACGCCGAACTCGGCGACGCCGTCTCTGGCCACGTGCCAGGGCACCTCGGTCGTCCGCAGGCCCAGCCGGCGCGCCACGCCCTCGCGTACCGCCGAGGACCGCTCGCCCATCGCCGCCGAGGTGCCGCCCGCGCCGAACAGCGACACGACCCTGACCCTCCGGGCGGTGAGCGCGATCCGCTCGCGCTGCCGCGTCAGCTCCGCCAGCAGCACCGCCATCTTCGCCCCGAACGTCGTCGGCACCGCCTGCTGGGCGTGCGTGCGCGCGGCGGCCACCGTGCCCGCGTGCCTGGCCACCGCGTCGCCGAACGAGCCGAGCAGCGCGGCCAGGTGGTCCAGCGCCTCGCCCATCTGCAGGGCCACGCCGGTGTCCATGATGTCCTGCGTCGTCGCGCCGTAGTGGACGCGGCCGTTGGGCCCGTCGGGCAGCGCCGCCGCGATCATCCGGACCAGCGGCAGGATGGGGTAGCCCACGTTCACCGCCTCGGCCCACAGTCGGTCGAGGTCGATGCCGGAGGGCACGCAGGCGGCGGCGATAGCCCGCGCGTCGTCCGCCGTGAGGATCCCGGCCTCGGCCTGGGCCTGCGCGAGCGCGGCCTCCGCGCGCAGCCACCCGAGCACACTCCGCTCGGCCGAGAAGATCTCGCCCATCACGGCGTCACCGAACAACTCGGGCAGCAACTTGAACGTCTGCCTGGAGATATGAGTGGGCATATGCGTGGACATGATCAGTTCATCTCCAGTCCGCCGTCGACGTTCAACGCCTGTCCCGTCACGAACGACGCCAGGTCACTGGCCAGGAACAGCACCGCCGACGCAAGCAACCCCCAGCC
>NZ_JADOGI010000329.1 GCF_015645445.1 Nonomuraea cypriaca
GGCCGGCCCCGCACCGGTCAGAGGCCGTTTTCCTGGAGGTCCCCGGCCACGGTCGGCGGGTGGCCGCCCACCGTGCTCCGCCGTAAAAAATAAAAAGGGTTTTCCTCGAGCGCCCGTCAGTCGAACAGGCGCAGTCGATGAGCCGTGGCGGCGGCCTCGCCGCGCGTGGCGACGGCGAGTTTGGCGAGGATGTTGGAGACGTGGACGCTCACCGTCTTGACCGAGATGAACAGCGCCCCCGCGATCTCCCGGTTGCTCCGCCCGTCGGTCACCTCGCGCAGCACCTCCAGCTCGCGAGCCGTCAACCCCTGCGGATGCCCGTCCCCCGGCTCCTCAGGCCCGCCGATCCTGGCGCGACGTCCGAACACGTCGAGCTGCTCCAGCAGCCGTGTCGCCCCGAGCGGCCCGGCGAGCTCCCGCGCCCGCACCAGCCGCGCCCCCGCCGCCTGCCGGTCGCCGCCGGCCAGCGCCGCCTGCGCCGCCCGCACCAGGCACCACGCCTCCGCGTACGGCTCCCGCAGCCCCTCCCAGGCCGCCACCGCCCGATCCCACGCCGCCAGCCGATCGACCTCGATCAGCGCGGCGGACGAGAGCCGATCTGCCGGGAGGGCAGGCGGCCGCTTGCCGGAGACCTCGGAGCCGGCCAGAGCCGCGATCAGCGCGCTGAACGTGAGCCGATGCGCCTCCTGCAGGTCCCCCTCGACGTCGAGCGACTGCCCCAGCGCCCGCAGCCGCGGCACGAGCGAAGCGCAGAGCCGGGCGAGCGAGCCGGGCGAGTCGGCGACCAGCTGGGCGAAGACCACCAGCACCGGCCATGAGTAACGGGGGGCGTTGAGCAGATCGCGCTCCTCCAGCGTGCGGGCGGCCAGCTCCACCGCCTCCTGCACCTGCCCGCGCGCCTGCAGCAGCCGCACCTCTCTGCACAGGTGCGGCAGCACCGACTGATCCCGGTAGGTCCCCCGCGACAAGATGCTCCGCGACGACGCCAGCAGGTGCTCGGCCCGGTCGAGCTGCCCCCGCGCGAGCGCGATGTCCACCGCGAACCCCTGCAGGCTGGACCGGTAGGGCGGGGGCGGCACCAGGTCGAGGGCGTGCTCGATGACCTGGAGCGCCTCGTCCCAGCGCCCGAGCGACACCAGCGGCTCGGCCAGGTTGATCGACAGGAACGTGCCGGAGGTGCGGGCGAGGCCGTATTGTCCGGCCTCCTCGATGCCGTCGCGGGCCACCTGCGCTGCCTGCTCGTGCCGGCCCGCGCCCTCCAGCGCGTCGGACTCGGAGATGGCGCACCGCATCAGCGCGTTGAACGCCCCACCGGCCGCGGCGAGGCGCCGGGCCTCGGCGAACGCCACCAGCTGGGCCTCGATCTCCGAATAGCGGTAGCGGGTCCAGGTGAGGTTGATCATCGCGTGGGCCTCGACCGTGGCGTCGCCCACCTCGTGGCCGATCTCCATGGCGAGCCGTGCCGTGGCGAGCTTCTCCGGCCAGTCCTCCGCCCCGTGCAGCATCCGCGACAGGCTCTCCAGAACCTGGCCGCGCAGCTTGCTCGGCTGGTCGGCGGGGGTCAACTCGGCCGCGCGGCGGAGGTCGTCGATGTGACCGGGGCGGCCCAGGTCATAGCGGGTCAGGCCGCGCTGGCGCAGCAGCGAGGCAGCCCTGAGCGGGTCGGACTCGTGGTCGAGCTCGGCGAGCCCGGCGGTCGCCAGGGCGATGCTGCGCTCGAACTCGCCGGCCAGGTGGGCGACCGTGGCAGTCTGCCTGAACACCTCGAAGCGGTCGCAGCCGATGCGCTCGGCCGCGCCGGGCACCTGGTCCCACAGCTCAAGCACCCTGGACAGCATCCTGAGCTGCTCGTCGTAGGCGGTGGACTTGCGGGCCGCGGCGGCCGCGCGCCACGCGCTGATCAGCGCCCACGTCGAGTTGTGGGCGGAGTGCCAGTGGTGCGCCAGCTCGATCGCGCCACGCGGGGCGGGCAGGATCGACAGGTCGCGCTCCAGGGCCTCGGCGTAGCGGGTGTGCAGGCGGGTGTGCTCGCCGGGCAGCAGATCGTCGTGGAGCGCCTCGCGGATGAGCGCGTGCCTGAAGCTGTAGCCCTCGCCGTCGACCACCAGGACGTTGCCCGCGACGGCGGGCCGCAGCGCGCGGGAGAGCGCGCTCTCGTCGAGGCCGGCGACGGCGGAGAGCAGATCGTGCTCCATGCGCTGGCCGCCCGCGCTGGCCACGCGCAGCAGCTCCTGCGTCTCGTCCGGCAGCCGCTCGACGCCGGCGAGCAGCAGGTCGCGCAGCGACTCGGGGAGCGGGTCGCCGCCGCCGGGCTCGCTGAGCAGCGCCTCGACGAACAGCGGGTTGCCCTCGCTGCGCGCGTAGATGAGGTCCATGGTGGCGGCGGACGGCTCGCGCTCCAGGATGCCGGCCGCCTGGGCGACGGCCTCCCTGCGGGTGAGTCTGCGCAGCTCCACCCTGGTCACCCACTCGATCCGGCCCAGCTCGGCGAGCAGCGGCCGCAGCGGGTGGGTGCGGTGCAGCTCGTCGGTGCGGTAGGTGACGACGATCATCAGGCGGGCCGCGGTGCGCTGGTAGCGGACCAGGAACGACAGCAGGTCGCGGGTCGAGCGGTCGGCCCAGTGGGCGTCCTCGACGACCAGCAGCACGGGACGCTCCTCGGCCAGCCGCTCCAGCAGCCCGAGCACCTGCTCGAACAGCCGCGCCCTGGCCTCCGCGCCGTCCTTGTCCGGCTCCCCGAAGTCGGGCAGCAGCCGCGCCAGCCCCCGCGTGGTGCCGCCGGGCACGAGCGCCGCAACCCCGTCGCGGCCCAGCTCCCGCACGAGCCCGCGCAGCACGGCGGTGAAGGGCGCGAACGGCAGGCCCTCTGTGCCCAGCTCCAGGCACCCGCCCACGAGCACCAGCACGTCGTCGGACCGGCCGGTGAACTCCTTGATCAGCCGGGTCTTGCCGACCCCGGCCTCGCCGCCGACCAGCACGGTGGACGACGCCCCGGAACGCGCTGTGGCCAGTGCGTCCCCGAGAGCGGCGAGCTCGCGGGCACGCCCGACGAACATGGGGCTCACGGCGTGGATGCTCACGCCCATAGGATGCCATCCAGGCACGACAGAATCGTCCGCCCGCCGACGCCGCGAAGGCCGTCCCAGCCAATCCGCCCGGACGACCGCCGAGGGTGTCCGAGCCACTCATGCCGGGCGACCGTGGAGAGTGTCCGAGCCATTCATCCCGGACGACCGCGGAAGGCGTCCGCTATGCGGAGGGCCGCTCCTCCGGCGATCGCTAGGGTGTCCGCTATGTGGCAGGCCACTCCTTTCGAACAGCAACTGGCGGCGGCACACGCCCAGGGTGACCTCGCGTTCGCCCTGAGCTTGCTGCGCGAGGCGGACTTCGCCCTGCCGATCAGCGAGAGCGCCGCGGCGGGCCGCGACCCGGTGGCCTGGCCCACCTGGGCCGCGGACGGCCGGACCTGGCTGGTCGCCTACACCTCGGAAGCGGCGCTGCTGGCGGCCGGCGCAGGCGCGGTCCGGCACTACCGGGTCGTCTCCCTGACGGAGCTCGCCGCCGGCTGGCCCGACCCGCGGTGGGGGCTGGCGGTCAACGCGGGCCTGGAACCCGCGTTCTTCCTGGAGCCGGGTACGGTGGCCAGGCTCGCGGTGCCCACGCTCCAGCAGGATCACGCGGTGGCGCCCGGCGTCCCGATCGTGCAGAAACTGCTGCGCCCCGCCGACATCCAGGCGCTGCTCGACGACGGCGAGCCACGGGTGTCCGGATACTGCCATCACGCCCTCGACGTGGCCCACATCGCGACGCCCGCCGTGCTCGCCGACGCGCTGGGTCAGGACGACGTGCTCACCGACCGCGGGTCCGTGAACATCCTGCGCTGGCCCGCCATCGGATTCGACCTCTACCCGACGCCCTACGGGGGGACGGACGAGGAGGGCATGCGCGCCGTCGCCGGCTGGGTGATCGAGGAGCCGCCCTTCATCGGGATGGGGCTCGTGCCGAACGTCGACCAGACGATCAGGGAGTACAAGGTGGCGGGGGTCGTCTTGCCGTACGGGGCCGAGATCGTGGAACTGGGCGTGGACGGGGTGACCCGCAGGCGGGCGGTCTACGACGGTGACCTCAGCAGATGGCTGCTCCTTGAGGCGGCGCGATGACCTGGTCCCGTTACCTGGCCCGCTGGCGGGGCGCCGACTACACCGCCTCCCCGGAGCTGCGGGCCGGCGGCCTGTGGCTGCGCCTGCGCGCCCCGGGCCCGGCCGACGGCTTCGAGCAGGCGGCTCCCGGCCGCTGGGTGCGGCCCGTGCCTGCCGCGGAGTGCGAGCGCGTGTCGTTCGTGACGACGGTCTGCGAGTGGGGCGGCGCCCCGTTCCTGGTGCTCGCGGACCGGGACGGCGAGCTGCTGATCGAGTACTGCGGCGGCCTGACGCCGGTGGCCGAGCGCCTCAGGCTGGAACGGATCGAGCGTGGTGTCCACCGCCGCTGGGTGCCCCGCGATGAGGCCATGGATCTCCGGGAGAACACGGTTCATCTTTCTTTCAAGTGACCCATGTCCCTAACGTGACCTATACGAATCTTTGCTAGTTTTTGATGTCATTGGGCAGGGGGTGAGGGATGTGTGGGAAGAGCCGGATGTGGCTGGCATGCAGGCCTACGCGGACGAACTCCGCCGGACCTTCATGCGGCTGCAGGATGAAGGGGACGACCTGCGCAGGGAAGCGCAGGCCGTGCAGGTCACGGAGAAGTCGCAGGACGGCCTGGTGGCGGCCACGGTGGGTGCGCGCGGCGAGCTGATCAGGCTGGACATCGATCCCCGGATCTACCGCCATCCGGACGCCAGGAAGCTGGCCGACGTCATCACCGGCACCGTCCAGAGCGCCACGGAGAAGGCACGGCAGCGCATCCTGGAGATCTTCGAACCGCTGATCCCCACCGAGCAGCTGCGGGCGCATCTCGACGGTGACGTGGAGACCGTGATGAACCAGCTGGCGGATCGCATGGCCGGGAGGAACACGTCTCGTGGCACGACCTGAGGACGACGTCCTGTATCTGGGCACGACCATCGAGAACGGGATCTCCCAGTGGGACACCATGGCCAACGCGCTCGCCGGGCAGTGGCCCGCGGTGTCCGCGGAGCTGAAGGCGGTCCACGCCGCCGCTCCGTGGGGTGACGGCGCGGAGGGCCGCGCGTTCGCCCACGAGTACATGAAGCTCGACGGCCCGAACCGGCTCATCGAGACCGGGACCGAGCTGGTCGGCCATATCGCCGATGCCGGGCCCCGCCTGCACACGACCATCGCCAACTCCCGGTCGACGGACACCGGGATCGCCGCGGACCTCGCCCGGGGCCAGGGCACCCGGGAAGTGTGACGGGATGGCAGGGGGCCGGGGGGACGTCAACTCGCAGACGCCGGGCGGGCTGGCGTCGGATGACGGGTTCGGCGGCGTCTCCGCCACCGACGTGCAGCCGGTGTGGGAGACGGAGGCGCTGCCCGGCTGGGTGAACGACTGGCTGATCCCGATGCTCGCGTCCGGGCAGTCGTGGCCCAAGGCGAGCGAGAGCGGCCTGTGGCAACTGCGCGAGGCGCACCGGCTGGCCATGAACAGCTACGCCGACGTCTTCGAGCCCGCAGGCTCGGCGCTGCGCGCGATCTCCACCGAATGGGACTCTCCGGCCCGGCCCGCCGCCTTCTCCCGCATCGGGGAGATGTTCGACGATCAGAGCGGCGCGATGTCGAAGATGGCCGCCCACTACCAGTACGCCCGCCAGGCCGACGCCTTCGCGCTGGAGACGCAGTATTCCAAGATCGCGATCAACGTGGCCTTCTGGGTGACCATCGTCGCCATCTCCATCGCGCTGATCGCCGCGTTCTTCTCGGCAGGTGCGGCCGCGACGGCGGCGGGACCCGCCGCGACCGGTCTGCGGGCGGCGATCGGGCGGATCCTCACCCGCCTGGGCCTGGTGGCGGCCAGGCCGGCCGGGGTCGCCGCGACCGGCAGGCTGGCCGCCCTGGGCGGCACGTCGGTGGGGACCAGGCTGGCGTCCGCCGCTCTGGTGCGCGAGTTGGTGGAGGAGATCGGCGAAGAGGTCTTCATCGACGCGTACGCCCAGTACAAGCAGATCCAGATGGGCACCAGGACGGGCTGGGACTGGGACAAGACCATGGCCTCGGCGCTGGGAGCCGGGGTGGGCGCGGTCGTCGGCACCAAGCTGGGCGGGCCGGTGTCCAGGCTGACCAACAGCATCCCGGGGATCGGCCGCCTCAACCGCACCGCGGCCGACCTGCCCGGATGGGGCAACGCGTTCCGGCGCTTCCCCGGGCGGGTGCTGAACACCGGCCTGAACAACGTGGTGGCCTCACCCGCGGGCAGCTTCGTGTCCAACGGGCTGGTGTACGGGCAGTGGGCGCCGCCGACGGCCGAGTCCCTCGTCGGCGGATTCATGGGCGGCGCGGGGCGGACGAACACGATCAGCCCGTTCGACCCCAGCGTGGCCGGGGCCTTGCTGAACCCCGGCGGCGCACTGAACTCCGTCGCCGATTCCGCCGCGGCCACCCACCTCGCGCGCACGGAGCCCGCCACGACCGGCGGCGGGCCGAACGTCGGGTTGCAGGCTCCGGTGAACGGGTCCCCCGGCGGGTCCCAGAACGGGTCTCCTTCCGGCGGGCCGAGCCAGCCGGGGGGCCCGGTGGGCGTACAGGCTCAGCAGGGCGGGCCGGCGCAGCAGGGTCCCTCGGTGCCCGCGCCCCGTGCGGGATCGCCCGCCCCCGCGGACGCGTCCCCGCTCAGAACGTCCGGCACCACGGCCGCCGGCCCGGACCAGCAACGCTCCACCGCACAGGCCGACCCCGACGAGCAGCGTCCCGACGTACAAACAGATCCGGACCAGCAACGCCCCGGCGCACAGACAGATCCCGGCGAACAACGCCCCGCCGCACAAACAGATCCCGGCGAGCAGCGCCCTGACGCGCAGGCGGACCGGGACCAGGCCGCCGACTCCCGGGAGGCGCGTTCCGGGCAGACGGCCCAGCAGGCGCCGGGCGCCCCGGAGGAGGCGGCCGGCGACCAGCAGCGGGCGGCGAGCCAGGACACGGCCGCCGATGAGAGGGACGCGGCGCCGAGCGCTCCCGCCGACCGTGGGGAGTCGGCGCCCAGAAGCATCGACGAACTCCTCAACGGTACGCACACCGACGCCGCACCGGCCGCGACCTCGAACACCGACACCAACACCGGCACCGATGACGGCCAGGAAACCAGGAACACCGGTGCCACGTCCGGCGACACCAGGCTCACGACCGTGTCGAGCCTGGATCATGCGACGCGGACGCCGTACCTCAACGTGGACCCGCCGCCCGGCGCCGCCGCCCAGCGCCACGCCAACGCCTACGAGCCCCGGGCGGTGCCGCTGGCCCTCCAGTGGGACGGCCTGCGGAGGTCGGCGGAGCCCGCCCGGGTCACCGTGTCAGGGCTGCCCGCCACAGGACTGCACCCCGACGTGGAGGTACGCAGGCTGCTCGTCCCCTGGCGGGGCGCACAGCGAACCGTCACCGAGTTCACCGTCAGGGTGTACTACCGCGCCGACCCCGGCGTGACCGCGGAGGAGATCGCCACCGCGCACGACAGCCTGCTCATGGGAGTGGATCTCTACTACAACTACCAGCACGAACTCCCCGACGGCTCGCAGTTGCACGTCCGGATGGAGTTCTCGCCGGCGCCCGGCTCGGCCCCGGACGGCAAGGTGGTACGGCTGCACTCGGGGACCGGCACCAGGGGGTTCGACTTCGCGGACCGCCAGAGCTGGTACGGCGCCGGCGAGGTGATCACCACACCGCTGGACCAGATGGCGTCCTACCGCCATCGCGCTCCCATCGACTACATGAGCTGGTACGCGGGCATGGAACCGGTGCTGTTCGCGCACGAGACGATGCACCTCTTCGGGCTGTTCGACGAATACGTGGACCCGAACGACCCCAACCGGCGAAACCTCGCCACCCCGGACGTCCGCGCCGACGCGAACCTGCTGGGCGCGGCGGTGCTCATGTGGGCGCAGGGACGGCCCATGCTCGACCGGGACGGCCACGTGGTCCCCGAGGCGGCTGGGCTCCGCGACCGCCATCTGCTGCACCTGTTCGAACTCGTCCCCCAGAACACCGGCAGCCCCAAGGTGCCCCTCGTCCGTCCCGCCACGCGGGGTAACGCCGAGGAGTGGTCGCGCCCGGACTACGATCCCGCCGCTCACCTGCCCGGCGACGTCCGCGGCCTGCTGGACGCGTTCCCGTCCGACGGCCGCCCGCTCGCGGAGCACCTCAGGCGCCTGGAGCGGATGAACGTCCTGTTCGGTGACGCGCGCAACCTGACGCCGGATCACCTGGCCTACACGGACGCCCTCGTCACGATGGCCCAGGACCTCTACGGCACCGGACCGGAGTACTCCTTCTCAGCCGACGAGCTCACCTCGTTGCGGCGGTTGTCCACCCTGCTGCTGGGTGACACCCCGCCGCGGACCGATCTGCTCCAGGAGCAGGTCAACGCGCTGCTGGGCAGAGATCCGGCCACCCGGGCAGACAACAGGCAAACTCAGGTGCTGGCAACGCTGGCGACCACCGTGTCGCCCCGGCCCGGCGAGTCGGGCGCGGACACGCTTCGCCGGGCGATCGAGGCCCGCCGCCGCTCGATGCAGGGCATCATCGAGCTCCGCCGCGCGGGAATCACGCTGCCGCCCGCGAACTCGACCACGAACCCGGCCGCGAACACCTCCACACCCGCACCCACGGCCACATCTCCTGGCACGTCCACGAACGCCACCGCGGGCACATCTGGCACGTCCACGAACGCTACCGCAGGCGACGAAGACTCCACCGCAGGGCTTCGCGCCGGCGTCAGCGCTCCCCCACCGAACCCGGACGGCGCACCCGCTTCCAGCAACGATCCCCGCCAGTTCCGGAGATTCTGGCGTCACCTGATGAGCCAGGTGCAGGCGGAGGCCCGGCGCCGTGGGACAGCACCGCTCGACGAACTGCAGCAGTTCACGCTCCAGCGCGCCCTCGCCCGCATCTTCGCCGCGAACCCGGACGACTGGATGCTCAAGGGCGGCCAGGCGATGCTCTCCAGAAACCCGGGCGGCCGCGCGAGCACCGACATCGACCTCGTCCGCATGTCCGGCGACAGCGATCCTGACGCGATGGCCGACGAGTACGAGGCCGCGCTCGCCCGCGACCACGGCGACCATCTCAGGTTCGTACGAGAGTCCAAGGTCTACATCCTGCACGGCAAGGCCGTAAGGATGGCGCACAAGGTCTACTGCGGCGACATGGAGATCATGT
>NZ_JADOGI010000033.1 GCF_015645445.1 Nonomuraea cypriaca
GGCCCCACTACCACCGCGAGACCCCGTCCCACCCGGACCGGCGCCGCTCCCACCGCGAGGCCCGCTCCCATCGCGAGGCCCGCTCCCATCGCGAGGTCCGCTCCCATCGCGAGGTCCGCTCCCATCGCGAGGTCCGCTCTCACCGCGAAGTCCGCTCCCACCGCGCCCGTTCCCACGGCGGGATTCGGCGACGACCGTCCCGACGCGGGGTTCGGCTATCACGACGCCCTCCTGGGCCAGCAGGGTCAGCGCCTTGGCGGCCGTGGCCAGGGCGACGCCCCAGTCCCTGGCGAGCTGTCTGGTGGACGGCACCCGATCCCCCGGCCTGAGCTTGCCGTCGGCGATGCGGCGCTTGAGGTCGGCCATGATGCGGGCGTGCGGCGGAGCGGTCATCAATCCTCCTGTACTAGTACAGACCCGTTCTAACATACCTTGTGAATCCCTGTATGTACGACGTACATTCAGCTTGCGTACAACGTCAACGAGCAGGGAGCACATCATGAGGATCCTCGTCTCCGGCGCGAGCATCGGCGGGTCGGTTCTGGCCTACTGGCTGCGGCGGCACGGGCACGACGTGACGGTCGTCGAGCGGGCCCCGGCTCCGCGCAGGGGCGGGCAGCCCGTCGACATCAGGGGCGCCGCGCTGACCGTGGCCGCCAGGATGGGCGTCCTGGAGCAGGCCAGGGCCCTGCGTACGCACATGCGCGGCATGTCCATGGTGGACGGCGACGGCAACGAGATCATGCGCAGCACCGAGGAGACGATCAGCGGCGGCCGCCTCGACAGCCCCGACGTCGAGATCGTCCGCTACGACCTGGTGACGCTGCTCATCGGCGCGGGCGACACCGGCCACCGGGCCACCTTCCGCTACGGCGACTCGATCGCCACCCTGACCCAGGACGGCGAGGGCGTGGACGTGACGTTCGAGAGCGGCGGCCGGGACCGCTACGACCACGTCATCGGCGCCGACAGCCTGCACTCCAACGTCCGCGGGCTGGCCTTCGGCGAAGAGGCGCGCTACATCGAGCACCTCGGCACGTACGTCTCCATCTTCAGCGCCGAGAACTTCCTCGACCTCGACCGCTGGCAGCTGTGGCACCGCTCGGGCGCGACCGGCTTCGGGATTCTCAACGACCGGGACCCCGCCGTCATGCTGGTCAACCTGGGCTTCGAAGCGGGCCCGATCGACTACGACCACCACGACACCGGCCAGCAGAAGCGCCTCGTCGAGCAGCACTGCGCCGGGGTCTACCTGGGGCCCAGGCTGCTGGAGGCCATGTGGAAGGCCGACGACTTCTACTTCGACTCCATGGCCCAGGTCAAGATGGAGCGCTGGTCGACGGGCCGGGTGGCGCTGGTGGGCGACGCGGGCTACTGCGCCTCGCCGCTCTCCGGGCAGGGCACGAGCCTGGCCATGGTGGGGGCGTACGTGCTGGCGGAGGAGCTGAGCGGGAGCCCCGCGACGGCGTACGACCGCTACGAGGAGCGCATGCGCCCGTTCGTCGAACTGAACCAGGCGCTCGCCGTCGAGAACCCCGGCCAAGGCGCCGCACCCGAGAGCGTGCAGACCGCCGCGAACAGCATCACGCTCCCCTGACGAGCACGAACCGATACGATTTGCCGCCATGACGGGTATCAGACTCACGATGGCCGCCCTGGGGGTCACCGCTCTGACGTTGACCGCCGCCCCCGCTCTGGCGGCGGAGGCCGGGATCACGGACGAGGTGACGATGACCCTCGGCAAGGACGGCACCCTGCACGTGGTCGAGAAGATCACGGGGGCGTCGGGCGGGCTCAAGCGGACGTTCATCACCAGGACGCGGTACGACGACAACACCGACCGCCTCTACCAGATCTCGAACGTCAAGGGCGGCACCCTCGCCGGTGACGTACTCACCGTGACCGGCCAGACCGTCGAGTACGACGTCAAGGGAGCGGTGACGACGTCCGGCGGTGTCGAGGAGTTGCGCTGGTTCGCGGTGAACGGCTGGAACCAGCAGGTCACCAAGGCCACGGTCAAGGTGAGCGGTCCGGGCCAGGTGCAGAACCTGTCCTGTTTCGCCGGCGAGCTGACCTCGGCCATCGGCTGCACCTCTGCCTCCATGGACCACACGGCCACCCAGGCGGACTTCGAGCAGGACGACCTGGGGACCGGCCAGGCCCTGACCGTCGTCATCGGTTACCCCAAGGGGTCCAGCAGCGGCGCCCCCATCCTGGAGAAGCGCTTCTCCCTGGCCGCCGCCTTCACCCTCGACACCGTCACCGGCGGCGCCCTGGCCGCCCTGCTGTTGCTGCTGCTCGGCGGCCTCGGCCTGCTCTACTGGACGCGGGGCCGCGACGGCAGGGTCGCCGACCACGAGAAGGGCGCGATCGATCCGGTGCGGAACGGCCACTTCTCCCCACCCGACGGGGTACGGCCGGGCCAGATCGGCACACTGGTGGACGAACAGGCCGACGTGGTCGACGTGACCGCCACGATCGTCGACCTCGCCGTACGCGGCTATCTGCGGATCGACGAGCAGCCCCGCCAGACGTACGACGCCCCGGACTGGGTCCTGGTCCGCCAGCCGAACGCGCCCGTCAAGGAACTCCTGCCGTACGAGCGCGCCCTGTACGACGCCATCTTCGAAGGCCGCGACGCCGTGCTGCTGTCGCAGTTGTCCGGCTCGTTCGCGACCCACCTGGGCAAGGTACGCGACGCGCTGTACGCGGACGTGGTCAAGCAGGGCTGGTTCGCCCGCCGCCCGGACACCGAGCGCACCAGGTGGACCACGATCGGCGTGGCGCTGATCGGCGTGGGCCTGCTGGCGACCGCGGCGCTGGCCTGGTTCACCACGTACGGACTGCTCGGCCTGGCCGTGATCATCGCGGGCGCCGCGCTGGCCGTCGGCGGCCAGTACATGCCGGCCAAGACCGCCAAGGGCTCGGCGGCGCTGGCGCACACGATGGGCTTCCGTGAGTACCTGTTCTCCGGCGAGCTGGGCGAGGTGCCCGAGCAGCACCGGGTGGAGCTGTTCTCCCGCTACCTGCCCTATGCCGTTATCTTCGACGGGGTGGAGCACTGGTCGCGCGTGGTGGCCTCGGTCACCGGCAACGGCCACCAGTCGGACAACCTCTACTGGTACCACGGGCCGGCGGAGTGGGACCTGTCCAAGTTCGCCGGGTCGATGCGCACGTTCACCACGACGACCTCGGGCGCCATCTCCGCCACCCGGCAGTTCCGTACCCTCTGACGGATCCGCAGCTCCTAACGGATCCGCAGCTCGCCGACCGGCCGCCCGCCGCCGAGCACCGGCGGCGCGGCCAGCTCGGCCAGCTCGGGCGCGTCCAGCCCGAGCGAGCGCAGCGCCGCCACGGTGACCGCGACGCGGGCACGCTGACCGCCGTCCTCGATCTTGACGGTGCCCGCGCGTCCGTCCTCGAACGCGAACGCGTCGAACGCCTCCGCCCCCGCCTTCAGCATGAGCCCGGGCAGCGCGCGCATGAGCCTGGCCTCGGGCCGGTCGGTCCCCGACGTCCACTCGGGGTAGGTGCTCATCGCCTCGAAGATCCTGCGCTCGTAGGAGTCCGCTGACGACATCGGGAACGCCCTGAACGCCTTGGTCACGCCCAGCATCGAGACGAAGAACAGCGGCGCCCCGCACCCGTCCACGCCGGACGCCGCGACCCGCTCACCGGTCAGCTCCTCCACGGTCTGCCTGATCGCGCGCTGGAGCGGATGCATGGGCTCCAGATAGGTGGCGGTCGGCCAGTCGTTCAGCACGCAGGTGGCCAGCATGGCGGCGTGCTTGCCCGAGCAGTTCATGTAGACCCGGCCCCGCTCGGTCACCGTCCTGTCGAAGGGATAGTCCTCCGGGCAGAGCAACGCCGACTCCTCCAGCCCCGCCCCCGCGAGGATCTTCCTGACGCCCTCCACGTGGAACGGCTCGCCGGAGTGCGAGGCGCAGGCGAGCGCGAGCAACTCGTTCTCCAGCCGCAGGCCGCTGCGCATCATGCCGAGCGCCTGGAGCGGCTTCATCGACGACCGTGGCGAGGCGGGCACGTGCACCCCGCCCCTGGCCTCGACCGGGCGCCCTTCCGCGTCCACCGTCAGCATGCGAGCCTGATGCGTGGACTCCACGAACCCGGAACGGACAACTTCCACAACCAGCGACATTTGCCACCCCTTTCCGGCATGAGTCTACGAAGGGTGTTTCCTGCTCCAGAATGGGATCCCATGCGAGCAGTCGTACAACGAGTCAGTTCGGCGTCGGTCGAGGTCGAGGGGCGTACGGTCGGGGCGATCGACGAGCCTGGCCTGCTGGTCCTGGTGGGCGTCACCCACGCTGACACGCGCGCCGAGGCCGCCAGGCTCGCCGCCAAACTCTGGGGCCTGCGCGTCCTGCACGGCGAGAAGTCCTGCTCGGACGTGTCCGCCCCGCTCCTGGTGATCAGCCAGTTCACGCTGTACGGCGACGCACGCAAGGGCCGCCGGCCCACGTGGCAGGCGGCGGCCCCAGGACCGGTCGCCGAGCCACTGGTGGACGCCGTGGTGGCGG
The DNA here is from genome assembly GCF_015645445.1 of Nonomuraea cypriaca. GTDB lineage: Bacteria > Actinomycetota > Actinomycetes > Streptosporangiales > Streptosporangiaceae > Nonomuraea > Nonomuraea cypriaca. The sequence continues at coordinate 4,539 of NZ_JADOGI010000033.1, forward strand.
AGCTGAGGGCGCTGGGCGCGCACGTGGAGACCGGTGTGTTCGGCGCCGACATGAAGGTGTCTCTGACCAACGACGGCCCGATCACCCTCGTCCTGGACATCTGACACCCCGCCCGGGAACCGGTGGGGGTGTCAGCGGATGCGGCGCCTCAGGCCCCGGACGAGCAGGGTGCAGGGCGTCTCAAGCTCCGCACGAGCGGGGCCTCATCTCAGGCTCCGCGCGAGCGCGGGTGTCAGCGGATGCGGCGCCTCAGTGTGGGGTCGATGCTGACGTTGCGGCCCGCGTCCGGGGGCACGACGACCTCCTGTGCCGCAGCCACCCCACCGGCCAGCAGCGGCGCGTCCACCGGCACCGTACGCTTGATCACGGCCAGCGCGATCGGGCCGAGCTCGTGGTGCCGCGCGGCCGAGCCGACGACACCGACCTCCTGGCTCTCGAAGATCACCGGATCGCCGTGCACGGGCAGCGTGTCGACGCTCCCGTCGAGGTGCAGGAACACCAGGCGGCGCGGCGGGTGCCCCAGGTTGTGCACCCGGGCCACGGTCTCCTGGCCTCGGTAGCACCCCTTGCTCAAATGCACGGCCGTGCCGACCCATCCCACTTCATGGGGAATCGTCTTGTGGTCGGTGTCGAACCCCATCCGCGGCCGGTGCGCCTCGATCCGCAGCGCCTCGTACGCCCACAGCCCCGCCAACGGCCGGCCGAGATGGTCGGACAGCTCCTCGCGCGGCACCAGGAAGTCTTCCGTGGCCGTGGACAGCACGGCCAGTTCGCCGGCCCGCGACACCTCGACCCGCAGCATGAACCGCATCCGGTCGAGATAGTCGACGAGGCTCTGCGCGGTGCCGGGCTCCACGTGGGCCAGCACGCTCTCGCCGTCGTCGACCAGCGTCAGGTGGTGCTGCACGCGGCCCTGGAGGTCGAGGTCGAGCGTCTGCGTCCACTCGCCGGGTCGCAGCGTGTCGAGCTTCTGCGAGGTGAGGTCGTTGAGCCATTTCAGCCGGTCCGCGCCCGAGACGCGGACCACCTCGCGGTTGCTGCGGTCGACGACCGCCTCGCCCTTGGCCAGGGCGCGCTGCTCGGCGAACAGGTCGCCGTAATGCGCTGCTACGTCAGAGTCCGGCGCGTCGGCCGCGACGGCGCCGTGGAGGTCGAGCAGAGGGCTACGCATGCCCTCCAGGCTATCTGCAGTCGCGGCAACGCCCGAAGACGGTCAGGTGGTGTACGTCCGCCACGAACCCGAGCTCCTCGTCGAGCCCCTTGACCAGCCCTTCGGCCATCTCGGGACGTACCTCGATCACCTCGTCGCACCCCCGGCACACCAGGTGCACGTGGTCGGCCTCGGCCGCCAGGTGGTAGGTCGGCGCGCCGTGCCCGAGGTGGGTGTGGGTGACCATGCCGAGCTCTTCGAGCAACTCCAGCGTGCGGTAGACCGTCGAGATGTTCACACCGCGCGCCGTCTGGCGCACTTTGCCGCAGATCTCCTCCGGAGTGGCGTGCTCCAGCGCCTTGACCGCCTCGAGGACGAGCTGGCGCTGGGGAGTCACCCGGTAGCCCTTGGCGCGGAGTTCCTCATGCCACTGCGTCTCCGTCATGTCCCGAGTCTACGGCGCGGCGATATTCACTTGCCCCGCTCGCCGAAGACCGCATAGCTTCGTGGGTACGCGGAAAGGAGGTGGTCCGAATAATGGATAGTCATAGACGGGCTAGCGAGGTGGTTGTCCGCTGACGTCGCGGACTGTTGTCTCGTGACGTTTTCTGCGAAATACGAGGCAACCACCGGGGCCCCTGGCAGCCGGAGGGGCGGGATCCGATCCCGTCCGTTGGTCCATCCGGCCCGCCTGCTCGGCAGGCGGAGTGTTGCCCGGGGCCCTCTTCATGCCCTGACACGCCCGGCTCCGCGCTTCACGCCTTGAGAGGCGCGGCTCATGCCTTGAGAGGCCCGGCTCATGCCGTGAAAGGCCCGGCTCATGCCTGAGACGCCCGGCTCGGCGCCAGTCAGTGCTCGCCCCTGGCCGAGAGGCCCAGTGCGGCGCACGCGTCCCGGTAGAGGCGCACCACGGCCTTGCGCGCCTGCGCCCGCTCGGTGAGCGTCTCGCCCCACGGCACGCGCACCTTCTCCCCACCGTCCACGGTGAACTCGATCCCCTCGGCGTCGACGTCGCTCGTCACGGCCGAGGTGACCGCCGGCCGGCCGCCGAGCCCTCGTACGATGATCAGCGAGTCTTCCGCGTGGTCGTCGTTCATGTGGCGCTTGATCGCCTCGACGACGTCAGGGGTGAAGGGTGTGCTCATGACACCTTCTTCAGCTCGGCCGACATGTGGTCCGTGAGCGGGTGGCCGACGGCCGCCATCTCGTAGGCCCACATGAGATTGCCGTTGACCAGCCCGTACAGCCGGTGGCCCGCGGTGTACTCCTTCGCCGACGCGGTGCGCGCGACCACGTCGGTACGCAGCTCGATCTTGTGGAAGACGACCTCGCCGACGTAGATCTCGACGATGCCGGTCGGGTGTGCCAGCACCACCTCGATCTGCCGGTCCGGCTGCGGCCGCCAGTATCCCGTCTCCGTGGCCAGCGGCCTGACCCGGTTGCCCTCCTGGTCGAGCAGCCACGTGCGGCTCACGTAGGTCAGGAACGGCTTCCCGTTGTGCCCGAACTCGATCTCCTGGCCGAAGTTGAAGCTCTCGATCGTCGGGTAGCCGCCCACGCCCGCGCCTTCCCACCTGCCCAGCAAGAACGCGATCGGCTCCAGGTTGGGGTGCACCTCAGGTACTTCCATGGTTCTCAAGGGTAGTGACTCCTCCGCCCCCTGAAGGGAGCGGCTTCTCGCTAAGCCGCTTCCGCAGCCTGGCGAAGGGCAAGCCCTGCCCTCAAGATGTTGATCGCCGCGTTGACGTCGGCGTGCGCCTGGTGGTCGCACGCCGTACATCGGAACTCGGCCTGGGTGACGCGGTTCTCCTTCGCGCAGTGCCCGCATCGCGAACAGGCGCGGGAGGTATTGGCGGGGTTCACCGCGATAACCTCTCGACCGGCACTCTCAGCCTTGTACGACAAGATCGTCAGGAACACCCCCCAACCCGCATCCAAGATCGACCGGTTGAGCCCGGACTTGGCAGCGATATTCCGGCCGGGCGCGTCGACCGTGCCGGACGCCGACCGGGTCATGTTGGTGATTCGCAGGTCCTCGTGGACGATCTTGTCGTAGTCGCGGACCAGCGCAAGCGCGGCCTTGTGCGCCCCGTCGAGCCGCTGACGCCGCACCTTGGCATGCAGGGCCGCGATACGGGCGACGGCCGTGCGACGCCGCGTGGATCGGCGTTTCTTGCGGGCAAGGTCCCGTTGGGCATCGGCGAGCCGTTCCGCTGTGGCGGCAAGGTGGCGCGGGTTGACCACGAACGTCCCGTCCGAGGTCGTCACGAGCGACGCCACGCCCATGTCGATCCCGGCTACCGCACCCGTCGCGGGCAACGATTCGGCGGGCACGTCGTCGCAGGACAGCACGACGAACCAGCGCTTGCCCTCGCGCTTCACGCTGAGCGTCTTGACGGTGCCGACCACCCTGCGGTGCTGGTGGACCTGCACGTGGCCGGTGCCCTGAAGCCGCACGTAGGTCGCTGTCGGGTGGTGGGGCTGGGAGTCCCACCGGCAGCCGTCGCCGTCCCTGGGCCACTCCACCGTGTCGAACCAGCCCCGCCCCTTGAAGCGAGGGAACCCCGGGGTGCGGCCTTCGCGGACCCGTGTGAAGAACGCGGCGAACGCCTTGTCCAGACGGCGCAGGGTGGCCTGCTGGGAGGAAAACGACCAGCGTGCCTGCCCGTCCGGGTCGTCGGCGCGGATGTGTTTGAGGTCGGCGGACTGGTCGCCGTAGCGGATCGTGACGCCTGCCTTGCGGTAGGCCGTGCGGCGGTGCTCCAGCGCTGCGTTGTAGAGCTGCCGGTGGTCGTCCAGGCACGCGGTGAGTGCGGCGGCCTGCTTGCTGGTGGGGCGCAGCAAGAACTTCCAGGACCTACGCACGGCCACCGCCCTTGGGGGCGCGCTCGTCCTGCATCTCGATGTAGCGCGGCACCGTCTCGGCCGAGACCGCGCCGGCCGTGGCCACGACGTACGACCGCGACCACAGCGTGGGCAACCGCGAGGACAGGTGCGGGAACTCGGCGCGCAGGTGGTGGGAGTGGGAGGTGAAGCCGGTGAACTGGCCGGCCACGTAGGACGGCGACTGTTTCGGGTGTGACCTGACGACCAGGTGCACGCGGCCGAGCATCTTGACGCGCCCGCCGAGGACCGGGCGGCGGTACTTCGGGCACCACACGACGTGGTACCCGAGGTCGTACGCCGCGCCGGGGGAGGTGCGCACCTGACAAGCCACACGATCATTATCACAGTGCCGCCCATCTCATGCGCGGAGAACGGAGAGCTCTGATGCGCCAACTTGACAGGTCACTACACGCTCGGGCCGTGGCGGCCCCCGCTCCCGATTCCCCCGACGGCTGAAGTCGCCAGTCCCCTCGGGAGGATCTGATGGCGAGCGGCGCGTACGGCGTCGGCGCGGAGCGGCCTCGAGGGCCCCTCGGTGAGCATCGTGGGTTCTTCCTTCGCGAGAAGGACTAGGGTGACGGATATGGCACGATCACTGGTGATCAAGGTGACCGCCGGGGCGGACGCCCCCGAGCGCTGCAACCAGGCGTTCACGGTCGCGGCCGCCGCGCTCGCGAGCGGTGTACCCGTCTCCCTGTGGCTGACCGGCGAGTCGTCGTGGTTCGCGCTGCCCGGCAGGGCCAAGGAGTTCTCCCTGCCGCAGGCGGCGCCGCTGCCCGACCTGCTGGACGCCGTGCTGGCGGCGGGCCGGGTGACGTTGTGCACCCAGTGCGCGGCCCGCAGGAACATCACCGTGGACGACCTCATCGACGGCGTACGCATCGCGGGCGCTCCGGCGTTCGTCGAGGAAGTGACGGGCGAGGGCGTCCAGGCGCTGGTCTACTGACCGGCGGACAGGCGGGCCGCCCGGCGGCTCAGGCTCCTCGCGCGCCCGCGTTCTACTCGGCCGGCAGGCTCTCGCCCGTCTCCAGCAGGGTCTTGAGGCTGGAGAGCAGCGCGGGCCAGCCCTCGCTGACCGAGTCCCTGACGATGCTCTCGTCCTCGAACCCGCCGTGGACGACGGTCAGCTTGACCATCTCGCCGCGCGGCTCGATCTCGAAGCTCACCTTCGACCTGGGCTCCGCGGCCGCCCGCGCGCGCAGGTCCTCGGCGAAGCCGCAGGCCTCGGCGAACTCCGGCGTGAAGGTGTGCCAGGTGTAGGCCAGCCGCCGGTACGGATCGGACTCCAGCACGATCTGCTCGGGATCCTCGATCGTGACCCCGAACTCCTCCCAGGTGACCGCCGAGCCCTTCTTCCAGTCGGACTCCAGCGTCACCCCCCAGTAGCGCTGGGTGAAGGCGGGCTCGGTCAGCGCCTGCCAGAGGCGCTCCGGGGTGGTCTTGATGTAGCTCGTGTAGACGAATTCTCGGCCGGTCATGGGGTGGTCCTCCAATGCCGTCTTGAGGTCGGCGAGCGCGGCGGCCCGCCGGCGGTCGTACTGGTTGATCCAGCGTTCGGCTATGGCGTTGATCGGCGCGGCGTTGAGGTAGTGGAGCTTCTCCCGCCCGCGCCGCACCGTGGTGACCAGGTCGGCCGCCTCCAGCACGGCCAGGTGCTTGCTGACCGACTGCCTGGCCATGTCGAGACCCGCGCACAGTTCGCGCAGCGTCTGCCCGTTGCGGGCGTTCAGGCTGTCCAGGAGCCTGCGGCGGCTGGGGTCGGCCAGCGCCTTGAACACCTCGTCCATCTTCCGCCATCTCCAACATGCAGCCGTTCGGCTGCATGTTTTGACAATAGGCAGCCCGAAGGCTGCATGTCAACCGTGATCCGCCGTACGAGAGGTCAGTTGGACAGGACGGCGGCCAGGCGTTCCTGCCGGAGGGCCTCGTAACGGGTGTCGTCGAGCGGCGCGAGGTCTCCCACCCGCCACGACAGCAGCAGGTCCGCCAGCGCCGGGTTGCGAGCCAGCGCGGGCCCGTGCAGGTAGGTCCCGACGACATGTCCCGCGTAGCAGCCCTCGTAGCCGTCGCCGTTGCCCACACCCTTGAGCGTCTTGGACAGCGGCCTGACGCCCGGCCCGAGCTGGGTGACGCCCATGTGGTTCTCGAAGCCGGTCAGCATGGGCAGGTTGAGCGCGGCGTCCACCTCGGCCACCAGCTCGCCCACCGCGCGGGCCTGGCCGCGCGCGCTGGCGATGTCGAGCAGGCCGATCCCGTCGACCGGCTGGCCTTCCTCGCCGCCGAACGTGCTGCCCATGATCTGGTAGCCGGCGCACACCGCCAGCAGGACGGCGCCACGGGCGATGGCGCGGTGGAGGCCGCCGTCCTTGCGCAGGCGCCCGGCGGCCAGGATCTGGGGGCGGTCCTCGCCCCCGCCGATGAGGTAGATGTCGCCGGTCTCCGGCACCGGATCGGCCGAGCGTACGTGGATCGTCTCGGTCTCGATGCCCCGGAGCTGCGCACGCCGCTCGAGGACGAGGGCGTTGCCCTGGTCTCCGTACGTGCTCAACAGGTCGGGATAGATCCAGACGATGCGAAGGGCGCTGTCAGAGGGCACGACCGAACTCCGATCGGATCTGCTGGAAGGCGGTGTAGTTGGCGATCACGTCCACCCGGCCGGGCGGCTGCATGGCCAGGGCCTCGGCGAACGTGCCGCACAACGTGAACGGCACCTCCGCCACGTCCAGCCGCAGCGCCATGTCGAGGCGGCGCTCACCGGTGACGAACACGGGACGGCCGCGCAGGATGCGGTAGTCGACGTCCCACAACCACGAGGTGTCGCGCCCGTCGGGACCCTTCGCGTTGACCGAGAGGATGATCGGCAGCTGCGGGTCGGCGACGTCGAACGCCTCCAGCCACCCCGCCGGGTTCTTCGCCAGCAGCAGCCGCGCGTGGCGGCCGTCCCGCTCGACGGTGGTGTAGCGGCCGGCGACCGAGGTGACCTCGCGCAGCCGGGGCAACGCCCGATCCACCGGGAGCCCGAACGCCTCCGCCACCGCCAGCGCCATCACCGCGTTGGAGCGGTTGGCCTGGCCGGGGAGCTGGATGTCCAGCAGCCACCGCTGCCCGCGCGGGTCGATCGCCGTGTCCTCGTCGACCGCCCAGTGCGGCTCAGGCCGGTGGAACGTGCACTCGCGACAGGCCCAGTCGGCGTCCTTGCGGTCGAGCGGGCCGCCGCACTCGGGGCAGCACCAGGAGTCCTCCTTCCACCGCTGGCCGCCGGCGACCCAGGTGACCTTGGCAGCCGTGGAGGCGCCCCAGGTGACGAGCGGGTCATCGCAGTTGGCGATCACGTGGGTGGGCTTGCCGGACAGCGCCCTGCGCCACTTCTGCGCGAGCAGCCAGATCTCGCCCGCGCGGTCCATCTGGTCGCGGCTGAGATTCATCAGGCAGACGACGCCCGCGCCGGTCGTGTCGAGCACCTCTGGCAGGTATTTCTCGTCCACCTCCAGCACGCCGTAAGGAGCGCCCTTGTGCTGGGAGAGCGCCGAGACGTGGCCGGCGGGCATGTTGGCGCCGAACGCGTTGGTGGCCACCTCACCGAGCTCGAGCAGCGCCGAGGTGATCAGCCTGGTCGTGGTCGTCTTGCCGTTGGTGGCGCTGACCAGGGCCAGCTTGCGATCGTTGGCCAGCTGGCGCAGGAGGTCGGGCTCGAGCATGAGGCCGACCCGCCCACCGATCACCGAGCCGTCGCCGCGCCCGGTCATCCTGGACAGCGTGGCGGCACTGCGGCCCAGGGCGCTGGCAAGCTGGGCCCGCAGAGGAAGCTGGGTCATGGACATGGATAGTAGTCGGCCTTGGCCCATAGTCTGGAGACGCACACGAAAACGCGGTCCGGTCGGTAGCCCGGGCGAAGCTTCAACGTATCCGCCCTTCCAGGGATGTCCGGTGTGCCGGAAGCGGTCTCGTCAGACCGTCATTTCGGCATACCCACGGGAGGGTGACCATGGTGACGTTGTCCGTCTATCTCGACGGGCCGTTCTGGATCGGCGTACTCGAGATCGTCGAGGGCGGCAGGGTGCGCGCGATCCGCTTCCCGCTCGGCTCCGAGCCGAGCGACCCCGAGCTGTACGCCTACCTGATGCGGCACGGCGTCGCACTGCTGGACCAGGCCTCCGCCGCCCCCGCCGTCGCCGGCGGGCGGAGCGCCGAGGGCAGGCGGGTCAATCCCAAGCGGGCGGCGAAGCTGGCGGCCAGGGCCGCGGCGAAGGTGTCCAGCCGGAGCACCGCCGCGCAGGAGGCCATGCGGCTGGAGCTGGAGAGCCGCAAGCAGGAGAGCGCGGCCGGACGGCGGGACCGGCGGCGCGAACTCGCCGAGCACAAGCGGGAGGTGGCCCGCCGCAAGCGCATCGAACGGCGCCGCGACCGCTGACCCCCGCAGCGGGCGCCAGGCGGACACGGCACAAGGCGCCAGCAACCAGCGGGGGCCGCGCCAGGCGACGGCCGTACGAGGCGTCAGGCGACCGGGGTGCGCGGATCGGCGAAGGTGATCTCTGGGGCGCCGCCGTGGTCGAACGGGAGGACGAAGCGGCTCGGCCAGGACAGCACCCCTTCCAGCCACCCCGCCCCCATCGTCTGCCCCACGTGCCTGACCCGGGCCGACGCCTCGATGCCGATCGCGATCGTCGTGACGTCGCGCTGCACGCTCTCGTTCTCGTCGTCGCCCAGGATGACCCGCCAGGCCAGCGCCCGGTTGTGCTCGATCTCCATCGACAGCGGATGGTGCCGCAGCGCCTTGGCCCGGTGGCCCAGGAGCTCGGTGTGGTCGAGGTCGGCGGGGCCGCTGCCGTTCGGCTGGCGGAAGAGGGCGTACTCCATGGGAGGCGCCGGGCTGCGCAGGTCGGGGGCCGGGCGGCCGTGCGGGAAGAGGCGGTCGACCTCGTGCAGCCAGCGCACCTGCGGGATGACCCACGACGCGCCAGGCCGCTCCCCGCCGCTCTCGTACCCCGCGAGCAGGCGGGTGGCCGACTCCGCGGCCTTCTTGGTGAGCAGCGCCGGGTCGAACCAGCTGCGCAGCGACCAGGCGCGCCGCTGCACCGAGCGTTCGACCAGGGTGGCGAGCAGGCACTCCCTGCGCCGCGCCGGCAGGTCGGACCAGGCGGCGGACAGGGCGCGCGGCACGCCGGGCAGCGGGCGGTTGCTGACGAACGCCAGCACGACCGTGTCGCACCAGATGCGCAGCCAGGCCCAGTCCTGCCCGTCGGCCAGCACGTCGGCCTCCCGCAGCTCCACCAGCGTGCACGCCTGCCCGGTGCGGCACTGCGCGCCGCAGGCCGCCGACCTGCGGCCCCGGATGGGCGGGGGCGGGCCGGGGATCAGCTTCTCGCGGGTCTCCCCCAGCGGCACGCGTACGCGCAGCGGCCGGTCCATGCCGTCGGCGAAGACGGCGGCCGAGCCCGGCTGGAGGGAGACGACCTGGCGGGACTGCTCGTCACTGAGGTTCATGGCGGCGCCGACGAGCTTCCTGTCGTCCTCGGCGGGCAGCCGGTGCACGACCTTCAGCGCGGTGTTCTTCACGACGTCGGAGACGAGCTTGGTCGGGATCTGCTCGGCCACCACGATGCCCTCGCCGTACGCCCTGATCTCCGCGAGCAGGCCGGCCAGCAGCTCCACCGCGTGTGTCGAGGCCCGGCCGTGGCCGCGGTCGCGCAGCAGCCGGTGCGCCTCCTCGATCACGATGACGTGGCGCAGCCTGTGGGACTTCTCCTTCCTGGCGCGCATCCGCAGGTGCTCGACGATCCTGATGATCAGCGTGCCCATGAGGAACGCCTTGTCCTCGTCGTTGGCCACGTCCTCGATGGCGAGGACGACGTCGCGTTCCAGCAGGCCGCCGATGTCGGCGGGGTGGCCGCCCTCGAAGAACCGGCCGGCCGAGCCGACCCGCAGCGACCGCAGCCGCAGCGAGATGAAGCCCTCCACGTCGGCCTGGACCTCACGGCCGTAGCCGATCTCCTTGATGACGTCCATGGCGTGCTGCTGGAGCTGTTCGAGGGTGGGCACGCTGGGCGGGACGCTGGATCCCGGCACGGCGCCGCCGGTGACGACGTCCCAGCCGGTGGCCTCGTAGACGCGCTGCAGGGCCAGCGACATGATCTGCGGGAACGGCTCCTCCGCGTCGAACGCCGCCATGAACAGCGCCCTTACCATGTCGATGTGCGCCTGGACCGGGTAGCCGGGCTCGGGTTCGAGCGGGTTGACGCTGAACGGCACGCCATCGGGGGCCGACGGGTTGATGACCGTGACTGGGTCCTCGACGCGGCCGGCCATGGCGGCGTACTCCGACTTGGCCGGCTCGATGGCCAGCCACGGGATGCGGGCCCTGCTGAGCTGCTCCAGCAGGTGCCGGACGGTCTGCGACTTGCCCGAGCCGGTCGCGCCGGTGACGAACGCGTGCCGGTTGAGCGTGGCGAGCGGCACCCGGAACGAGCCGACGCCCCGGTCCTGCCCGTCGAGGATCTCGCCCAGCTCCAGCTCGCCGCCGTCGGCCTCGGACGTCACGTCGAAGAAGCCGGAATCGAGCACGCGTACCCCGGGGACCTCCCGCCTGGGCAGTCCGGCCAGCGCGGCGAGCGCGCCCGCGGTGGCGGCGAACGGGGCCGCGGCGCCGTCCGCCGGGTCCTGCATGGTGATGGCGAGGGCCTCGGGCAGCGCGTAGACCGCGCCGTGGGAGCTGCGCAGCCGGTACGGGTGATGGCTCATCTCGACGGACCCGACCAGCACGGGCGCGATCTGCCGCAACTCCTCGGCGGTGGCGCCGCCGGCCAGCACGCGTACGTTCCAGAGCCCCGCCTCCCTGAACGCGTCCAGCTCCTGCATGCGGCGCTCGGCGCGCTCGGCGTCGAAGCGGGAGCGCTCGGAGGCGTCGCCGTACTGCCTGAGGACGTTGAGCTGGGTACGCAGGTGCGCCACCTCGGCGTCGAGCAGGTCGGTCGGCTCGGCCACCACGAGCCAGCCGAACGGCCGGGACATGAGCGTGACCAGCGTCGACTCGAACAGCGTCGGCCGCTTCAGCTCGTCGGGATCGAGCTCCGAGTACTCGCGTCCCCTGCCGCCCAGCGGCGGCGCCTGCCGGCCAGGGCACGGCGTCCACACGAGGTCGGCCAGATCGGCGAGATACTCCTCGTCGAGCTGGACGCCCCGCGCCCCGCCGGGGAACAGCAACGGCTGCGGCCCGCTCGGGCGGCCTGGCGCGTCGGTGGACCGGCGCGGCTGGCGCGGCGGCGACAGCGGTCCCGCGTTCGTGATGAGTTCGAGCGGCGCACCGGACCCGCGCGACAGCCACCCGATGACGAACGGCCGGTCGCGCTGCGCCGCGGACAACACCGCTGGCAGCACGGTGACGAAATCCCATTCCGCTGACGAGCTTCGCGAGGGTGCGGCGATCGACTGGATTCGATACCAGGGTCCGCTCAGCGCGGCGCTCGGCTGCATGTCATTCCCCCAGAGACGGTTCTTTGTTAAATTCCGCCAATCGTCAGTCCGTCACCTTGACATTGACCATCTCATTACCTGCCCTTTCGCCAGTCCAGGCGTGGCGGTGGTGGCCCGAGGTTCGGTGGCGGCTCCTCGTCGCCTTCCTCGTCCTCGGGATCGAACGCGAGTACGGCCTCGCGCACCTCCTCCAGCTCGCCGAGTGTGGTCTTGGGGAAGGTGAGGATGGCCGGGTTCGCGTCGGCCAGGCGTACGCGCCTGCCCTGGGCCGTCGCGTCGGTGACGATCACCGACGTGGTGGGGAGCTGCTGGAGCTGGTGCGGCTCGACGAGGAACTCGCGCGAACGCTGCAGTACGCGCTCCTTCTCCGAGATCTTGTCGGCGGTCCTGCCCCACTCCGTGGACTCCGTGATGTCTCCCGCGAGGTCGGCGTGGCTCTCGTCGCGGTCCTCCCTGGCGTCCGCCAGCTGCGAGATCGTGGAGGTGTAACCGCCGTCCAACCCCGGCAGCGAGTCGCTGATCGTCTCGGTGAGCTGGGCCAGCTCCAGCCGGTGCTCGGTGCCGACGTGCTCGCTGGCGACCCGCGCGTCCTCAGCGTTGCCCAGCCTCATGAACGCGACCGACGCGTGCCCCCTGCCCAGCCGCTCCCGCACGGTGGGGGTGAGCGACCGATAAGTCAGGACAAGTCCGGTACGGGAGGTCTCGCAGGCGTCCATCAGCCGGTCCAGCACGTCGCCCCTGAGCTTGTCCGCGCCCGCCACGATGATCGTGTGGTACCACGGCCGGTCCGAGGCGGGGGACTGGCGGAGGATGTGGGTGAGCGCGGTGGCCACGTACGTGCCGAGCACCCGGTTGCCGAACACGCCCGCCTGCCGGTCCATGCTCACCACGCGGAGCCTGGCGGGCGGCAGGCGTACGGCCTCCGTGCCGAGCGTCTCCAGCTTGCGCAGCTGCGACTCCAGCGCCCAGGCCCGCTCGATCACCACCCGGTCGCTCACCCCACGGCCGAACAGCGTGCCGATGCGCTCCAGCTGGGTGGCCGTGATCAGGCCGGACCTCATGTCGTCACGCGGATCGCCCACCTGCGCCAGCGCCCGCAGGGCGGCGGTGACCTGGCTGATCGTGGCGTTCTCGCCGAGCACTTCGAGCACCCGCTCCAGGATCGCGTTGTCGAAGCTCAGGTCGCGGGTCGTGCGGTGCTCCTCGCTCACGCTCACCACGTGCGCCAGCACGTCCGCGAACGCCTCGGGCTTCAGCGTGGCGCCCAGGTCGAGTCTGGGCAGGTCGACCGGTAACACCCAGACCAGCGGGTCGTCGCCGCCCTTGCGGGCCAGCTCGATCAGGTCCTTGGCGATCGCGCCCTCGGAGAGGTCGAGCACCGTCAGGTGGCCGCCACTGTAGAGTCGCGTGGCCCCGAGCAGGGTGATCAGCGCCGACCAGCCGGGTAAGGTGCCGCCGGCGACGTCGATGCGGTCGATCTCGTCGGGTACGGCGACCGCGTACCACGTGAGCTGCCTGTCGTGGCGTTCCTTGGACTCCTGCCACTCGCGGTAGCGCCTGGCGTGCTCCTCCTGGGCGCGGAAAAGCTCCTTGTCACGTTCCTGCCGCCGGCGCTCGTCCTTGGCCTGCTGCTCCAGTACGCGGTACTTGACCGCCCTGTCCCCCTGGACCAGCGCGTAGCTGCAGATGCCCGCGACGCCGCCGGCGGCGGCCAGCCCGACGAGCGCGAACTCCCAGGCGAGGTAGCCGGCCACGGCCGCGGCCAGGATCAGCACGCTCAGCACCAGCATGAACAGGCGGAACAGCCGGACGGGCCGGTTGAGCATGTCCTCCTGGAGCCGTTCGCGGCGCAGCAACTCGATCTCGGCGGGATCGGGCTCGGCGGCGGGCTGCTCCTCGGCGGGCGAGGGGCGCTTCGGCGGGGGGCCGGGGTCGGGATGCAGCAGGATGTACTGCCAGCCCAGGTAGATGCGGTCCGCCTGGAGCTGGGCATGCTCGGGATGCACGTCCGCCACGTGACCCTCCGGCCGCCGATATGTCATTAGGAGTAGGGTTCAGCCCTTTCCGCTTCGTGACAGCGTATGAGCTACAACCCTTGCAGGGGCAGGCTTTCTCGGCAATTCGGCCAGTCCGATGGGAGCATTGCGGCAGATGGGACAAGCGAGACCTATTACCATCCATACCCATGACGGAACCCTCCGGCGGCAGCATGGAAGCACACAGACGCCCGGTAGTGGTGCCCGCAGTCGCCTTGACGGCCCTGACCGCTGTTGGCATCACCGCCCTGCTGGGCGGTCTCGGCGAGGCCCAGGTACAGCCCGACCCGCTGAGCCCAGGCGCGGTGCTCGATCAGGGCCTGTACGAAACCAAGTTCGTCGAGTCACGCGTGACGGTGCAAAAGGGCGAGGGCTCCTGGGACGAGGACAAACGGTTCGTGGACATGGTCTTCGACGTCACGAACAAGGGGGACGAGACGCTCCAGGTCGGGTCACCCCCTGACAAGATCGAACAGGCCTACCTGTCGACCTCCTTCGCCGGCTCACTCGTGAAGATCACTCCGGCATTCGGCAAGGACAGTGTCGCCGCCTACGCATTGAGCAAGGGCGGCGAGACCGAGCAGCTCCAGCCTGGGGTGCCCAGCCGGGTCCTCGTCCGCTACGAGCTCGAGAAGAACGAGCAGCCGCCCAAGCAGATCACCCTCGACGTGGCCTCCTTCGCGGAGGAGCAGGAGTTCAACAACGACCTGCTGGCGTGGCAGATGGTCGCCACAGAGTCGGGCGAAAGGGGCTACCTACCCGAAATCAAGGCGCGGGTGACGCTCCCGGTCAAGAAGGGTGCGACAGGGTGACCGCGACAGAGCAACGGACCACGGCCGTTCCGAGCCGGCGCGGCAGCAGGCGGGGCGACCGCCGGCGCGGCACCGGAGCCAGGGTGATCGGCGTCGTCGCCGGGCTGCTGCTGCTGAGCGGCGCCGTGGGGGTGGAGGCCATGAACATGACGAGCGGCGAGATCAGCGGTCCGCTCACCTATGTCGGCGACAAGGGCGAGGAGGTGGACGCCCGGCGGTTCACCGTGCGACTGGACTCGTTCACCACCGCCAAGGCCGTCCAGTTCTCGAGCTCCGAGACCGTCCAGACCGACCACCTCTTCCTCGTCGTCAGCACCTCGGCCAAGTCGGCGCTCAAGCCGTACCACCTGGGCCAGGCCACGCTGCTGACGGCCGACGGCAGGAAGTTCACCGCAACGGACCGGGTGGCCGCCAGCTACACGATGTCCAACGTGTGGGTGCAGCCGGACATCTGGGTGAGCGGCCGGTACGTCTTCGAGGTGCCGGCGGCGGTGCTGCCCGGCGCCCGGGTGGTGATAGGGCTGCCGCCGCAGGCGGGGCCGCAGGAGCCGTTCCAGCCGGAGGTCGAGATCGATCTCGGACTGGACGAGGCGGGCGCGCGCAAGCTCGCGGACTCGGCGCAGGACGTCTACTCAGCCGTTAAGAAGTGATGGCCGCATGAGCACGAACGAACGTGACTGGTTCGCACCACGGGACGACAACCGCCCCGAACAGGACCCCCCACCCACACCCCCCGACCAGGGGATGCAACCGGGGCCCGGCGCACCCGCGGATCAGGGGGTCTCTCCCTGGCAGGAAACCCCTCCTGGCCAGGGGATGCCTCAGGCTCCCGCGCCCGGTCCCGCCCAGGGCCTCCCGTACGATCCCGGCGCTCCCCCTACCCAGCCCATACCCCGCCACTCCATGCAGCCTGATCAGCCCATGCCCGGCCAACCCACGCCCGGCCAACCCATGCACCGCAGCCAACCTAGGCCCGGCCAGCCCATGCCCGGCCAGCCCATGCAGCCTGGCCAGCCCATGCCCGGCCAGGCCGTGTCCGGCGGGCCCGGGGCGCCCCAGGGCGGGGAAGCTCCCGGAGACTCCGGCATCCCGCCTCGTCAGGGGAGGCCGGTCCGCCCGAGCAGGCGCCGCAGCCGTGGGATGCCGCCCACCACTCCGGACATGCCACCCGGTCCCGGCGCAGCACATGGCACCCAGTCAGAGCACGGGCTGGGCTACGGTCCCGAGCCTGGGCATGGTCCCGGCCCGGCGCATGGCTCCGGTCCGCAGCATGGTCAGGGATACGGGCCCGGCACGGGCGGTTTCGGCATGGGCGGTCCCGGCCAGGAGCACAGGCCCGGCCCGGGGTACAGGCCAGGGCAACGGCCGGAGATCCCACCGGTACGTGGCCGGCACAGCCATCCCGACCAGCAGGTCTGGCCCCCCTCCTACCGTGACCTTGGCGGCGCCACCCAGCCCCTGCCGGCCGTTCCGGGATCCCCATCCCCGCAACAGCCGGCCTCCCCCTCCGGTGACCCGGCCGCTGCAGGCAGTCAGGCACGGCACGCCGTCCCCCCGGTGCCCCCTTCACCCGACGACCTGGCAAGCTCCCCGATGCCCGCGGACGGTCAGAGCCCTTCGCCCGGTAACCCGCAGGACGCGCCACGCCCCTCGGGAGGCGGCTCGCGGCGGGCGGCTCCGGGCTCCCGGCGGCGGCGTACGCTGCTGGTCGCCGCAGGCGCCGTCCTGGCATGCCTCGTCACCACGGCCGCCAACGCCTACGACAACCACCTGTTCTACAAAACGGTCACCGAGGATGAGACCAGGCTGACCACCGTCGCGGCCGGCCAGACGGGCAAGGTCCACAACATCGAGTGGAAGGCCGCGGTCGCGCCCACGAAGGCCCCGCCGGACAGCAAGCACGGCGCCGAGGTGACCTGGCTGCGGGTGGACATCTCGAAGAAGGCCCTCGACGCGAGCAGCGCCACCATGACCGCCGAGCCCGCCGAGGTCAAGCTGGAGGACCGCGCGGGCCGTACCTGGACCGTGGAGACCCAGTGGGTGGGCGACACGCCCATCGACCGGTTGGTCGTGGGCAGGGAGTACAAGATCCAGGGCCTGGCCATCGTGCCCACCCCGGTGGCGAACGAGGTCGAGCTCTCCTTCCGGCCGAGCAACTACAAGTCCGACACCCCCACGGAGGACCTCTTCACGCGGGAGGGCGCGGCGAAGCTGCTCCCGGACGTGGACGTACTGCGGTTCAAACGTCGCTGAGCGGGCTCACCGCCGAGGAGGGACTCCTGACTCCGCTGAGCGCGGGCTCCGGCGTCAGACGCCAGCCGAGCGGCTCGTGAGACGGGCGTGTCAGACGTCGCTGAGCGGCTTGCCGCCGAGGCGGGCCCTGGTGGCCGCGATGTCGTACGCGGCCGCCAGCAGCGCCATCGTGAGCACTTCGACCACCATCTGGCGCAGGAACGACAGCGGCACGTCCTGGTAGATCCACACCCACTCCTCCCGCGCGCCGATGAACAGCACCAGCATCTTGTGGAGGTACTCCCCGCCCACCGTGATGACCGCCCAGCACAGGCACATCATCCCGAAGAGCGGCAGACCACCCTTGAAGATCACTCGCAGGGAGTTCGCCAGCGGCACCCAGCGGTCCCGGAACCCGCCGGTGACCTGGTCGAACGACCTCTGGGTGAGGTCGTGGCTGCCTTCCAGGCGATCCACCCCCTGCTCCAGGCGGGTGCCCTTGAGCAGCGTCCGGGTCTCGTCGGAGTAGGCGCCGAAGACCAGCATCGCCACGGTGAGCCAGGCCAGCGGAATCGCGATGGCGTCGAGCGCCACCGGCCAGACCTCGCCGAAGACGCCGGTGATGGAGTCCCACAGCGGCACCTTCTGCAGGGTCTCGGTCCAGACCTCCTCCGTGCCGGCCACGACGTTGCGGTGCTCCATCCACTCGGTGCGCGCGTCGGCGAAGGCAATGGTCGCGTTCAGCCCGTAGAAGACGAAGGCGAACTCGGAGAAGGCCGCGAGGAAGCCGTAGAACTTGCCCTTGTTCCGCTCGACGAACTTGGCGAACAGGGTTTTAAGCCCGAAGGTGACGACCATCGCGCCGAGCGACACCCGCCAGTCGAGGTCGATGAGCCCCCGGCCGACGTTCGACTCCTCGCCGAACCACGCCTTCTCCGTCATCTCGAAGTAGTGGTGGAACAGGTCCATCTGGTAGACGTCTCTGGCGTCCTCCGTCTGGAATCCCCACGCCAGATAGAGCACCGCGAAGGCCGGGGCCATCCGGTCCAGCACCCTGAAGAAGCTTTCCCGCGTCGCCACGCCCTCGTCGGCTCTGGCACGCATCTCCCACAACGCGCCGCGCAAGCTGTAGAGCATGCCGGTGGTGACCGTCATCGCGGCCAGGACGATGAGCGTGAGCAGCGTCATCGTCGCCACCAGGCGGACCTGTCGCCAGTCGCCGTAGGGGACCTCGGTGGCGGCGTACAGCAGGCCGAAGCGCACCAGCTCGCCGGCGGCGAACCAGAGGATCAGCGGCAGGGCGCACTTGCCCGTCAGTCGTAGCGTGTGCAGGGGCAGTGAGTACGGCGATGGCATCCGCTGAGCCGGCGCAGGCCCAGGTCGGTGCGGTGCCGTCACACCTGTCGAACCGGACATTTTATGAATCGTATAGGTCTGTCACTCTTAGCGCAGCCGCAACTCCAGAAAGCACACTGTGGCCGGCGGGTCGGACAGGGGCGTCCGGTGTGCCGGACCGGGCCCCGGATCACCGGCCAGGCAGGCCTTTCCGGGCGTGCGAGCATGATCATCCCGCGGCGGGGACAGAAGAATGATCGGGCAGGCCGTCGCGGCACGAGGTCCTAGACAGGTTGGCAGGTGCGGCACGGGCGGTAGCCGGCGGCCGTGGCCTGGGGGAGGCTGCGGAACCCGTGCCGGTGCCTCGGCGTGATGCGCCTGGCGTTGTGGCACGTCGGGAAGCACACCACCCCCGTGGTGTCGCTGGCCAGGTAGAAGACGCGCGCGGCCGACAACTCCCTGATCCGGTCCAGGTCGGCGCCCTCGGCCCGCAGCAGCAGTTCCTTGGCCGCCGGGCCGAACACGTAGTCGCCCGCGACGCCGTCGGACCTGGTCACCCGGTGGCAGGGGACCAGCAGGGGCACCGGGTTGTGGCCGAGCGCCGTACCGACCGCGCGGACCGCCTTGGGCCGGCCGATCCGCGCGGCGATCCACGAGTAGGGCCGTACCTCGCCGCGCGGGATCGTCCGCGCCGCCTCCAGCACCTCACGCTGGAAGTCGCTCAGCCCGCGCAGGTCCAGCCGCACCCCGGACGCCCGTCCGGTGCGCAGCGCGGGCAGCAGCCCCGCAGGCGGCCGGTCGGCGGCCAGCAACGGCCGCCCGAACCGCTTCCTGAACGTCTCCGCGAACCCCTCGGCCGGATGCACGTATCTGACGCCCTGATCGGTGAACGCGACCCGCAGCGCGCCCATGGGGCCCTCGACGCCCACCCAGCGGGCGGCGATCCGATCGAGCAGGCCGCCGGGCGCCTCGGCGGTCAGCGCCGCCAGTCCGGTCAGCAGGGGATCCTGGGTCATCGGGCACCTCCAAGTGCGCGTAGCCGCCGCAACCCGCGCGACACGTGTGACTTCACCGTGCCCTGCGGGATCTTCAGCATGAGGGCGATCTCGCTGACCGGCAGGTCCACGACGTGCCTGAGCACCACCGCGGCCCGCTGCTCCTCGGGCAGCAGACTCAGCAGCTCGGCCAGCTCGTCGCCGGTCTCCCTGCGCACCGCCGCCTCCTCGACGTCCTCGCCGGGGTCGACCGCGTCGACCGGCTCGTCACGCAGGTCGGGCGGCGGCTTTCTTGACCTGGTGCGTACGCAGTTGCGCCAGACGTTCATCAGGATCGTCATCAGCCAGGCCCGCGGCTGGAGCTCGGCGATGCGGTCGCGATCGTATCCGGCCAGCGCCCGGTAGGCCCGCAGGAACGCCTCCGCGGTGAGATCCTCGGCGTCCGCCCAGCGCCCGCTCAGCCGCAGCGCGGTCGAGAAGGCCAGGTTGCCGTAGGCGGCGTACAGCTCGGCGAACCCCTCGTCGAGGTCGTCGAGCAGCGCCTTGCGCACCGGGTCGAGACAGTCGATTTCCCTCACACTCGCTACAACACCGCCGGACCGGCATCCGTTGCACGCGAAAAGGCCCGCGTCCGGTGAAGGACGCGGGCCTTACACGTCAGGCGTGTGTCAGACGGCGACGGCGAGCTGGGCGACCTCGCCCAGCTTGGCCTCCACCTGGACGTCCCTGGTGACGCCGCCGCCCGCGATGATGCGGACGGTCCAGTCGCCGGGAGCGGCGAAGAAACGGAAGACGCCTTCCTCGGACACCACGACCTCACCGGTGAACTCACCGGAGCCGTCGAGCAGCCGCGCGTACGCGGTGCCCGCGCCGGTCACCACACCCTGGATCACCGCCTGGTTGGTCAGATCAACGCCGGCGGGCAGCGCGATCGTCTGCTCCGGTGCTCCGCAACCCTGTGGAGTCGTCATCAGCGGGCCTCCCCCAGCTCGATCGGCACGCCCACGAGCGAGCCGTATTCGGTCCACGAACCGTCGTAGTTCTTCACATTGGCCTGGCCGAGCAGCTCGTGCAGCACGAACCAGGTGTGCGCGGAGCGCTCGCCGATGCGGCAGTAGGCGATGGTGTCCTTGCCGAAGTCGACTCCGGCCTCGCCGTAGAGCGTCCGCAGGTCGTCGTCGGTCTTGAACGTGCCGTCGTCGTTGGCCGCCTTGGACCACGGGATGTTGCGCGCGGTGGGCACGTGGCCACCGCGCTGCGCCTGCTCCTGCGGCAGGTGGGCGGGTGCGAGCAGCTTGCCGGTGAACTCGTCGGGCGAGCGCACGTCGACCAGGTTGAGCTTGCCGATCGCGCCGACCACGTCGTCGCGGAAGGCGCGGATCGCGGCGTCCTGCTCCTGGGCGGCGTACTGAGTCCTGGGCCGCTGGGGCACGTCGCGCACCAGCTCACGCGAGTCGAGCTCCCACTTCTTGCGTCCGCCGTCGAGCAGCTTGACGTCACCGTGGCCGTAGAGCTTGAAGTACCAGTAGGCGTACGCGGCGAACCAGTTGTTGTTGCCCCCGTAGAGCACGACCGTGTCGTCGTTGGAGATGCCGCGGTCGGACAGCAGGGCCTCGAAACCGGTCTTGTCCACGAAGTCGCGGCGAACCGGGTCCTGCAGGTCCTCCCGCCAGTCGACCTTCACGGCGCCACGGATGTGGCCTTTGTCGTAGGCGCTGACGTCCTCGTCGACCTCGACGAGTACGACGCCAGGGGTGTCGAGGTTGGCCTCGACCCAGTCGGCGTCCACCAGGGCGGCGGAGCGGCTCATTGGGAAACCTCCATTTTGGCAGCGGGCAGTAGTCGGCGAACAAGCAGGTACGTTTCGCAGCCAAGGCAGAATCCGAAGGCTGCGTTGAGGAAGGCGGCGAGGAGAGCCGCGGCCGTGGCCACGAGGGCCAGCGGCGTGATCCCGGCGACGTATCCGGCCAGGCCCGCGACCGCGAAGGCCAGCCCCACCCCCTGCGCGAAGCGCGGCGGGCGGGCGTCCTCGGTCTCCTTCGGCGCGCTCCTGACGAGCGTCTTGAAGAGCGTCAGGAGCGCCTTGAAGAGCATCGTGTACGGCGAGCGCCACGCTGCCCCGAGCGCGAAGACCACCGCCTGGCCGGCGAGCAGCCAAGCGCTCCCCGTCACCAGGACGAGGACGAGAACCAGGGTAGTGATCGCCGCGCCGAAGCGCAGAGCTCTAGGGTCGGCACGCATCGTGGGATGCTCCTGAAGGGGTCGATTGGGGCGGACCGGAAATGTCCGCTGGATCGTCCTCAGGCAGCGCGACAGAGCGCAGTGGCCACGCGGCAGAAATCAACCGCGCGCCGCTTCGTGAGCAGCTCCGTCGATGGGTCCATGGCGAAGACACTACTCTGCGTCTCGTCATCTGTCACATCTCGTCCGGTTGCTGAGACACGTTTCGGGACCACCCGGATGCCGGTCCTGACGCGGGCACGACCGCGGCCAGCGCAGCAAGTACGTCGGCCTTGCGGGGCTGCCCGGTGGCCTTCTTCGTGACGTTACCCTCGGGATCCAGCACGAGAACCGTGGGCGTCCTGGTGACGTCCAGCCGCCGCACCAGGTCGAGCCGGGACTCGGCGTCGACCTCGACATGACGAACCCCTGGCACCAGCGCGCTCACGTCGGCGAGGATCCGCCTGGTCGCCCGGCACGGCTGGCAGAACGCGGTCGAGAACTGCACCAGCGTCGCCCGCTCCCCCAGCCCGGCGCCGAGGTCCGACTCGGACAGCCGGTCGCCGGAGTTCTCGCGCACCCGTCCGTCGCGGCGCAGGTGTACCACCCCGATCAAAGTGCCCAGCGCCAGCGTGGCCAGCGCGACCCACAGACCCGTCATCCCTTGGTCCAACCGCGCGGACCCGCGATTACTTCCCGTCCGGCCATCCGGTACGCGGGCGCCGTCACTTCCTCCCAGGACTCACTTCCGTACCGGGATGTCGACGAGGACCTTGCCCGTCTCGTCGACGAGCTCGAACCTGGCGATCTCCGTCATGCTCAACGTCGTCCTCCGGGTGAACGTGGCGTCGTCCTGGTAGACGTCGCGACTGAGCACCCAGGTCCCGGTGGGCACGCGCCGCCCGTCCACGTCGATCACGACGATGCCGCAGGTCGTGCCGACCGGCACGCCGGTGACGTGGACGCGCAGCTCGGTGCCGCCGTCGCCGGGCGTGACCGACACGGTGGCGCGGTAGTCCTCGGCCTTGTTCTCGCCGGGGAACTCGCGGTCTTCCACCGCCCGCTGCGGCTTGGCGGACTTGCTCACGGGCGGCTTGCCCTGGCCGTCGTCCATTTTGATGCTGGCTTCCTGGTCGGACTCCTGGGCAGGCGCCCGGTCGGCGGCCGACCGTGGGGCCTGCGCCGAGGACGCCGCCTCCTGACCGCCGGTCTGCGCGACCGTCGTCCAGACCGTGCCGCCCACGGCCAGCACCGCGACGGACGCCGCCACGGCCAGCAGCATCCGGCCGCGCCTGGTCCGCTTGACGCGGGCGTTCAGCAGCCGGTCGAGGACCTGGCGCGGCGGGCTGGTCACCAGCTCGACGTCTCGCTCCGACACCTTCCCCAGGAACGCGGCCACCCCCTCCAGCTCGACCAGCTCGGCGCCGCACGCCTCGCACGTCGCCAGATGCGTGTCGACCTCCAGCGCCTCGTCGGGTTCCAGCGCGCCCAGAGCCTGCGCGCCCAGGGCCAGGCGTACCTCCTCGCACGTCATCACGGTGCCAACCCCCGCTCCTCGAGGGCCAGCTTGAGCGCCCGCAACGCGTAGTAGGTACGTGACTTGACCGTGCCCGGCGGTATGCCCAGCGTCGCCGACGCCTCCTTCACCGATCGCCCCCGGTAGTAGACCTCCAACAGCACCTCGCGGTGCTCCGGCCGCAGCGCGGCCAGCGCCTCGGCCACCGCCCACGACTCGACCGCGCGCTCCAGCTCGTCCTCGGCCGGCAGGACCGCCAGCGCGTCGTCGCTGGTCTCCGGTGGCCTGGACTTCTTCGCACGATGCTGGTCGAAGACGAGGTTGCGGGCCACCGTGAACAGCCACGCGCGGATCGGCCGGTCGGAGAGCGCCTCGGGATGCCGCCAGGCCCGCAACAGCGTCTCCTGCACGACATCCTCCGCCCGTCCCGAGTCACCGGTCAGTCGCAGCACGTATCCGTAGAGTGGCCCCGCGTGCTCGTCGAAGAGGGTTCTCACGAGTTCCTCGTCGGCGGTGCCCGCTGCGCTCACCCCCTCATCACGTACGACCGGGCGGGCCGGTTCAATCTCATCCACGAATCGGCACGTCAGACGCTTCGGCCGAGAACTCCAATCCTTCGGCCACACTCTTGACCCGGGTCACCTTCACGTCGAAGGGCAGCCCGCCCTTGAACGGGATCGTGTAGGAGGCGAACTGCGCGAGTTGGTCGGGCACGCCCTCGATCTTCTCGGCCTGGAGCCTGATGCCCCCGTCGGCCACCTCGACCCGTAGCTCGGCGTTGAACTCCACCTTGTTCGCCCCCACCATCACCTCACCGGACGCGGTCAGCCGCTGCCCGTTGCCGCCGATCTTGACGCCGCGCGGGGCGAACTTGTCGATGGTGGCCCTGGTCAGGGTGCCGCTCACGGTCACGCGCCCGGCCTCGACGTTGGGTCTGTTCTGGAGTACGTCCGCCAGCGGCGCGGTGACGTCATAGGCGGCGCCCCGGAGGTTCTCGACCGGTACGCCGCCGTAGGTCAGCGTGCCGAGATCGAAGCGTACCTCTGGATATCTCCCTGAAACGGCCTGCGTGAGAAAGGGGATGCCCTCGATCGTCACCGTCGGCGTGCCTGAGAGGTCGGACGCGGCCGCGATCCTGTTCGCCAGGTCGCGCTCCACGCCCGCCGCGGCGACCCGGTCGACGGCGACGAGGAGAACGACCAGCACGATCAGGAAAACGATCAGTTTGCGCATGTGGCTCCCTGTCTGTACGGGGGCAAGAGCCTATCGATCGGGAAGACTCCTTCCCCGGTAAAGCGGCCGATCACCCACCGGCGAACGGCGGCAGCACCTCCACGGTCGCGCCGTCGCCGAGAATGACCTCGTCATGCGGCCGCCTGCCGACCGGCGAACCGTCCACGAGGAACGACGAACGGCTCACCACCCGGGCCAGCTCGGCCCTGTTTTGTGTGATTTTCGTCATGAGTTCGCCAAGGGTGACCGCTTCGAAGGATTCCTCCGCCACTCCGGCCGCCTCCTTGGCCGCGGCCCAATAACGCACTTTTCCCGTGGCCATGCGTACCTCACAATCGTTTCTGATCCATTGTGCGTCTTCCTTAACGAGGTTGTTTCAGGAGACGCGCTGTTCATCTGGCGGACGCGTAATGGACGCGACTGACTCGTGGGATATCCTCACCTACAGGACCTGGGCGACGTAGCCTCCGGGTCCTTGCGTGTTTGAGGAGGCCGTAATGAGCAACCTGCTCCTGCTGACCAACGCCCTCGAGCCGTCCGCCGAGGTGCTTCCGGCGCTGGGACTGCTGCTCCACTCGGTCCGGGTGTCGCCGGCCGAGGCGGCCGCGCTCATCGACACGCCCCCGGCCGACGCCGTCCTCGTCGACGCGCGCAAGGAGCTCGTGCAGGCCAAGAGCCTGTGCCGGCTCATCCGCACCACCGGGATCGACTGCCCGCTGCTGGTGATCGTGACCGAGGGCGGGCTCGCCGCCATGACCGCCGAGTGGGGCGCCGACGACGTGCTGCTCGACAGCGCCGGTCCGGCCGAGGTCGAGGCGCGCCTGCGCATGGCGACGGGCCGGATCTCGCAGGCCGCCGAGGAGGACGCGCCCGACGAGATCCGCAGCGGCGACCTGTCGATCGACGAGGCCACCTACACCGCCAGACTGCGCGGGCGGGTGCTGGACCTGACGTTCAAGGAGTTCGAGCTGCTCAAATACCTCGCGCAGCACCCCGGCAGGGTCTTCACCCGCGCCCAGCTGCTGCAGGAGGTCTGGGGCTACGACTACTTCGGCGGCACCAGGACGGTCGACGTCCACGTGCGGCGCCTGCGCGCCAAGCTCGGCACCGAGTACGAGTCGCTCATCGGCACGGTCCGCAACGTCGGCTACCGCTTCGTCCCCGACCGCGCGGAGACCGCCAACGTCTGATCCCCCGATTGACAGGTGGCTGCCCGCTGACGTCCACTGTTGTGACAGGTCGTCGTTGAAGGGTTCAGGACCTGTCATAGCGAGGACACCGCCGTCCCGGGATTGGGTGGTGTCGGGATGGGTCTGTTCGGGTCGCTGGTGGACGAGGGCGCCCGGCCGCGTGTCTTCCGCCGCAACGAGACCTTGTGCTCGCCGTTGCGGCCAGCCAACCGGGTTTACCTGATCGACGACGGCTACGCCCGCGAATACACCCCGGCCGGGGAGCGCGAGGCCATCCACGACCTGCGCGGCGACGGCGATCTCGTCGGCGAGCTGGCCTTCTGGAACGCGGGCGAGCGGGTCAAGGTCGACGCACTGACCGAGGTGCGGGCCTGGCCCATCGACATGCGGCGGCTGCGCGAGCACGCCTCCTCCAGCCCCGCCGTGGCGACCGCGCTGGTGCAGGAGCTGTTCGCGCGGAACGTGGCCGCCCGCAGGCACGAGGCGCTGGCCCGTGCCCCCGTCGCGGCCCGGCTGGCCGTGTGGCTGCTGCACCTGGACGAGCGCTACGGGCTGGCCTCGGAGTCCGCGCCGCCGCTGTCCATGGAGACGCTGGCCGACCTGGTGGGCAGCTCGCCCGACGTGGTGCAGCGCCAGCTCACGCGGTGGGTCCAGCGCGGCTGGCTGGTACGCCCCGGCTACCGTCGGCTGCGGATCGCGGACCCGCCCGCGCTGCGCACCGCCGCGGGGAGCTGGGAGCACCTGTCGGCGCCCTGGCAGGGGCGCGTGACGCCGTTCCTGACCCGTCCTGGCGCGCCGGACGAGGCGCGGCCGATCGGCGAGGTGCCCAAGCCCCGGCAACTGCCCGCCGACGTGCCTGACTTCACCGGCCGCCAGCAGAGCCTCGACCTGCTCACCGCCTGGCTGGAACGGCCCCGGCGGACGAACACCATGGTCGTGCAGGGCCTGCCAGGGGTGGGCAAGACCGCGCTGGTGACGCATTGGGGGCACCTGCACGCCGACCGGTTCCCCGACGGGCAGATCGTGATCGACCTGCGCGGGCAGTCGCCCAGCCAGCCCGCGATGAGCCCCGCCGAGGCGCTCGGGCAGATCCTGCGCTCACTCGGCGTCGGCGAGCACATGCCCGCCTCCGACGAGGCCGAGCTGATGTTGCTCTACCGGACCAGGATCGCGGGGCGCCGGCTGCTGCTCATCCTGGACAACGCCGCCGACCCCGCGCAGGTGCGGGCGCTGCTGCCGGGCAGCAAGGACTGCGTGGTGCTGGTGACCAGCAGGACGCGGATGGGGCCGCTGCGGGCGACCGGGCACGCCGACCTCATGGACCTGCCGGTGCTCGACCCGGGCAACTCGGTGGCGCTGCTGGTGGCGGTGCTCGGTGCGGGCTCGCCGCGGGCCGCCGACCGGGACACGCTGGCCGAGCTGGCCCGGGTGTGCTCGTACCATCCGTTCGCGTTGCGGATCTCGGCGGCCAAGCTGGCCGAGAACCCCGGGCTGAGCGTGCAGTCGCGGGTACGGGAGTTGCGCAGGCCGGAGCGGCTGCTGATGGGCGATCCGGAGGAGGCGTTCCGGTCGGCGCTCGACCTGGCGTACGAGTCGCTGAGCCCGGGGCAGCGGCGGGCGTTCCGGCACGTCGGGCTGCTGCCGGGGCGGGACTTCACGCCGGAGGTACTGGCCGCGGCGCTCGGCGTGCCGGTGAACGAGGCCGTGGTCGCGATGCAGGGGCTGCACCGGGCGTACCTCGTCGAGCCGCTGCCCGGGTCGCGGTACCGGGTGCACGACCTGGTCAAGCGGCTGGCCAGGGAGCTGGGCAGGTACGCGGAGGCGGGCGTACGCGAGGCCAGGGTGCGCCTGCTCGACCACTACCTGACCGTCGCGACGGACCCCGGCACGCCGCGCGAGTGGTTCGAGGCGGAGCGGCGCTCGCTGGTGTCGGCCGTGCGGCTGGCGGAGGAGAACGGCGCGTACGGGATGGCCTGCCGGCTCGCCGAGGCGGTGTTCGAGCCGTTCAGCAGGCTGCGCTACTACGAGAACAACCTGGAGGTCCAGCAGGCCGGGCTGACCTCGGCGATGCAGGTGGGCAACCGGCGGGCGATCGCGCTCATGCGCGGCCACCTGGGCAGGATCCACCGGGACATCGGGCCGTCCACGCTGGCGGCCAGGTTCATCGGCGAGGCGCTGGCCGACTTCACCGCGCTCGGCGACCGCGTCGGGCGGGCCCGCGCGCTGAACGACCTGGCCGAGGTGCACGGCATCGCGGGCAACAGCGAGGAAGGGCTGAAGTGCGCGAGCGAGGCGCTCGACCTCTACAGGGAGATCGACGACCTGGCCGGGGTGGCGAGCTGCCTGCACACGCTGTCGCGGCTGCACCTGTCCCAGGAGCGGTACGACCTGGCGCTGCACTACGCGGGCCAGGCGCTGGACGTACGCGAGGAGCTCGGCGACCGACGGGGCACCGCGCGGAGCCTGATCATCCTGGCCCGGGTGCAGCAGAACCTGGGCGAGCCGAACGCCGCCCTGTCCGAGGGTCTGGAGGCGTTGTCGATCTGCCACGAGCTGGGCGACGAGCACGCCGAGGCCGAGACGCTGCTGTGCCTTGCCGAGATCTACGACCTGCTGCGGCTGCAGCACGACGCGCGGCGCGACGCCGAGCGCGCCCTGGCCGGCTACACGGCGACCGGTGACCAGCACGGCTGCGGGCGCGCCCTGTGCGCGCTCGGGCGGATCGCCCGCAACGGCTCACGGTACGACGAGGCGCTGGCGTTCTACGAGCAGGCGCTGACCGTGCAGGTCGAGCTGCACCACGAGCAGGGCAAGGCCGAGACGCTCGGCGACATCGGGCTGGTGCACTGGCGGCTGTCCGACTACCTGCGGGCCGACGACTACCTCAACCAGGCGCTGACCATCAGCCGGGTGATCCACGACGAGCCGGTCGAGGCCCGCATGCTCAACCGGCTCGCGCGGGTGCGGCGGCGGCAGGGATTGCCACAGGTCGGTTTCGTGTACGCGCTGGAGGCCCTGGACATCGTGCAGGGCATGGGGAACCGGCGGGCGGAGGCGGACGTTCAGGAGACGCTGGCGTACACGTATCTGTCGCTGAACCAGCACGAGCTGGCACTGCGGGCGGCTGAGGCGTCGCTGGCGTTCAGAGAGGAGCTGCGGGACAACCGCGCCAGCGCGCTGCTGTCGATCGCGCAGGCGCTGCACCGGGCGGGCAAGGCGGCGGAGGCGCTGGAGCCGGCCAGGGAGACGGTCGAGCTGCAGAACGAGACCGGCACCAGGGACCGCTGGGCGGCGGCGCTGACGACGCTGGCCATGGTGCTGCTCGACCTGGACCTCGCCGAGGAGGCCCTGGTGTACGCGCGGCAGGCCAGGGACGTGCACCTGGAGTGCGGGACGCGGCGGGATCTCGGCTGCGCGCTGCGGGCGCTCGGGCTGGTCTCGGCCCGGCTCGGGCGTCGTGGCGCGGCGGCCCGTTATCTCGCGGAGGCCGTGCGGACGCTCGAAGAGGTCGGGGACGTGTTCGAGGTGCAGCGGGTGGCGGAGGAACTTCGGGAGTACGGATGAAATGCCGCTAAAAGTCGTGAAATCTCGGTTGTGAGGTCGCAGATCTTTTCCGGACTTTCTCCTTAGCTGGGTGCAGCCAGCCACACCACATGGAGGTGATCCGGATGCTCAAGAGTCATCTGCGTCGAGACCTGCGATCGCTCAAGCGACAGGCGCGTAAGGACCGATGGATCACCGTGGCCGTGCTGGCCGGGGTGGCGGCCGCGTGGGTCAGGCAGCTCCCGTTCGCCCCGGCCGGCTCCGATGTCCTGTTCGGGCTCTCGTTCCTGCTGATGGCGGGGTCGGGGGTGGCCTGGCTGGTGTCGGCGTGCCACGTGTTCATGACGATCCGGCGGAGCGAGGAGCCCGCGTCGGAGATCCGCCGCATCTCCATCACCGACCGCGCCAAGGAATGGGCCTTCCGCGCGCTCGGCGCGTACGCCGCCTGGCATCTTCTCCACTTCCTCGCATCCCTCCTACGCTGACCCACGCTCTTCTCGTACGGCGCACTTCTCCTACGGCGGTGCCGGCCTGCGGCGCATGGCTGAGGGCCGGCGGAGTGCGGGCGTCTTTTTTCCTGTACGGCGGTGCCGGCGCGGCGCCACCCGCCATACGTGGCTGGTGGCCTCCAGGGAGACGGCATCTGACCGCCACGGGGCCGGGCGCCGTAACGGCGTTCCCTTCACCGGCTCCGTGGTTCTCGCCTGGGCCGGGGGCGTCCCGGTTACGTGTGTTCCAGTGGTTCGATGTGGATGCCTGTGCCGGTGTGGGTGAACTTCACTATCTCTGCCGTGGGGAGTTCGGCGACGCCGAGGGCCGTGTCGGCGTGTCTGTCGCACCAGTCGGCGAGTTCGTGGGGGTTCGTGAGCGGGCCTGTGAAGTGGACGAGGCTGACGTACCAGAGGTCGCGGGTCCGGCCGTACTCCAGGTCTCGGATGCCGCGGCTCTCCAGCGCGTGGGCGAAGCGCTTCCACATGATGCTCAGCGTGTCGTCCTCGGGGTGGCCGCACACCAGGACGCCGCCCTGATGAGGGCTGACGCCCGCGAGCCGCAGCCGCGCGGGGGGCAGGTCGGCCGCGGCCTCCTTCAGTGCCTCCGCGTACGCGCGGCGCAGCGGGTCGGCCTCGGGGATCCGGTCGCGGTAGGGCTCCAGGGACCTGAGCGTCACGTGCAGGGCCGGGCCGCCGTGCACCCAGTGGCCCGGGGCCTCGATGGTCGCGGCCAGTTCTGTCAGGCGGTCCACGATCTCTCCTGTGGGGCGGAGCACGGCCGCGGCGCCCCATCGCGTCGCACCCTCGACCATGGGGATGTCGTGGCTCGTCCGGCCGGCCAGGATTGCCGTACGTCCTTTGGCTCGAAACTCGGAGAAATCGGACATCCGAGCAGTATGCCAAAGGATCACACGTGATAACGATAGTGGCGTGGTGAACGAGTGGTGCGAAAGGTGGCTGGGCGCGACGCCGGTCGGCGAGATCTTCCGGGCCGGGCATCTGTCGGCCGTTCGCGGGGTGGAGCTGTCGGACGGCCGGCGCGTTGTGCTCAAGTTCCGGCCGCCCGTCGCCCGCGTGCGCGGCTGCGTGGACGTCCAGCGGCGCCTGGCCGCCGCGGGATTTCCGTGCCCGGCGCCCCTGGCCGGCCCCTCTCCGGTCCTTCCCGACAAGTCCGATGCCCCCGGCGGGCACTCCGGCGCCCCCGGCCTTCCTGGCAGCCCGGCCCCGGAGCTCCCAGGCGGGGACGTGGATGTTCCTGGTGAGTGGCTGGTCACCGCTGAGGAGTACGTTCCCGGGGGTGGGCAGTTGGATCCCGCGACGGATCGGGCGCGGCCGTTCGCGGCGGCGCTGGCGCGGCTCGTCCGGCTGGCTCCCCGGCCCGCCGCCGTCTCCTCCCTTGCCCCGGCGCCGCCGTGGCTCGGTTGGGACCATGGCGGGCCCGAAGTCTGGCCGTGGCCGGACGACCTGGACGTGGACCTCAACGCGCATCCCGGGCCAGGGCGGCTGGACGAGCTGGGCGCACGGGTGCGGGAGCGGCTGCTGGCCACGTCGCTGCCGTCCGTGATCGGTCACGGGGACTTCGAGTCGCAGAACGTGCGGTGGCTCGGGGGCGCGCTGCATGCCGTACACGATTGGGACAGCGTCGTGGCGCTGCCGGAGGCCGCCGTGGCGGGGGCCGCCGCGGCGGTGTTCACCGAGACGGGGGCGTCGGAGGCGCGGGCCACCGTGGAGGAGAGCGCGCGGTTCCTGGAGTGCTACATGGAGGCGCGCGGGGCCGACTGGGGGCGGGAGGAGCGGGAGGTCGCCTGGGCGGCCGGGCTGTGGGTACGCGCGTTCAACGCCAAGAAGGCCGCGGTGGCCGGCCACGACCTGACCCTCGTCGACCTGCTCGCCCAGCAGCTCGAGGCCCGACTCCGCCAGTCAGGCGCGTAGCCCTGCTCAAGGGTGCAGGCCTGTGCGGATGATGGTGAGCATGCGGGTGCGGGCGGTGGGGTCCGGGGTGTTGCGTTCGCGGTCGATGCAGCCGGTGAGCAGGGACTTCACGTCGGCGATGTCGGCATCGGCGCGGATCGCGCCGGCCCGCTGCGCCCCTTCGAGCAGGCTCCGCCACGCTCCCATGACGTCGTACTTGCCGTCCGCCGCCACGGCCTCGAAGTCGAACCCGGCCCCGGCGAGTGCGTCGACGAGCCCGCGGTTGGCGGCGCCCTCGTCGACCATGCGCGAGAAGAACACGAAGAACCCCTCCGCCTCCCCCTCGCTCTCCGCCAGCTCCTCCGCCATCCGTACGAGCTGCTCCATCCGGTCGAGCAGGATCGCCTGGAACAGCGCCTCCTTGGTCGGGAAGTGCCGGCTGACGGTCCCGGTGCCCACCCCCGCGCGTCGGGCGATCTCGTGAACGGGCACCGACAGCCCCTCGGCGGCGAACGTCTCGGCCGCCACCTCCAGGACCCGCGCCCTGTTGCGCTGGGCGTCGGCGCGCATTGGCCTGCTCATCCGGATTCCGCTCCAGGACCGATAGACAACCGGGATGGACGTCCCGTATATTCGGGCAAGTATCCGGGACGGCCATCCCGGATTCTACCATCGGACTCCGACAGGAGACACGTCATGCGTATGGTCAAACTCGGCGGGGGCCTGGAGGTCTCCGCTCTCGGCCTCGGGTGCATGGGGCTGAGCGAGTTCTTCGGCCCGACGGACTCCGCGACGCCGTCAGCGGCTCCCGTCGGCGCGGACGAACGACGTCCCACACTTCGACCGCCTCATCCCAGGCCGCCGGCGCGTGGGTAGGCGGCCTTGTGGGGGCCGTGGTCCGGGTCGAACTCGTGGCGGATCCGCGCGCAGCCGTCCACCAGCGAGCCGAGCAGCAACCGCAGCACGCCGCTCTCCGTGTCCTCGAACCTCGTGACCAGCCGCTGCTGCTGAAGGTCGCCCTCGCCCAGCGCGGCACGCAACTCCGCCACGTCCTCGGCCCGGCCGCCGCCGATCTGGATCAGCCCGAAAGAACGGAAGACACGGGACAACGCGGCCAGCTCCGCGGCCAGGGGCTCGGGGAGGACGACTCCAGGCTCGCCCGGCAGGCCGCGTACGCCCGCCGCCAGATCGGTCAGGCCACGCGCGATGCCCCTCAACTGGTGGCAGGCGTGGTCCAGGCAGGTGGCGGCATCGGCGCCCTGGCGCAGGCGGCGGTCGTACCGGCGGCGGCGCAGTGCCAGGCGGACCGACTCGGCGGCCCGGTCTCCGGCCTCCTTGGCCTGCTCCAGGCGTTGCGACAGGCCCCTGGCCCGCTCCAGCCAATCGCCGGCCAGGTCCGCGTCCCACTCGCCGCCCAGGCCCCTGGACATGTCCGCGGCCAGGTCGGAGAGCTCGCCGGACAGGCCGCACAACTCGCTCGCCGCGTGCTCGACGAAGCGCGGCGGGAGGATCAGCAGGTTGGCGGCGATCCCGATGGCGGCGCCGAGCAGCACGTCCGTGAGCCGGGCGAAGCCGTACGTGTGGCCGAGCGCGAGCACCAGCATCGCCGAGACGGGCAGCTGGACGTTCTGGGCCGGCAGGTTCAGCAGCCGGGTCAGCACCAGCCCACCCGCCACCAGCACCGCCATCGTCACCGCGTTGACGCCGACCAGCCAGGTGATCGCCGTGGCGGCGCCCACGCCCACCACCACGGCCACGATCTGCTGCAGGCCCCGCACCACGGTGCCGTACGCGGTCGCGGAGACGGTCAGCAGCACCCCCACGGGCACGAGCACCGGCAGGGGCACCTTGAGCAGGTACGCCGCCAGCCACCAGGCGAAGACACAGGCCCCCGTGACCTTGACCGTCTGGACCAGCGCGTCCCGCTCCATGCGCAGCCAGCCGCGGAAGCCCAGGCTCCGTTCCCGCGCGAGTGCCGCCGTCACGCCCGACACGAGGCGATCGAACGGGGAATCGGCCGGCCGCTCCCTGCGCCCCGATTCGCTCTCCATGCCAACCTCCCTGCCCACCCGCGCGGCGGATAGAGCCAGGCGTATGGGGGTAGCGGCAGGTCGAAGAGGAGGTGAGGCGGGTGGCTGGCGATCTGGTCGTTCCTGAGGCCGCTCAAGGAGTGGTGGTGTTCGTGCACGGTAGCGGGAGCAGCCGGCTCAGTCCGCGCAACCGCTACGTGGCAGGCGCGCTCAACGAGGCGGGGCTCGGCACGCTGCTGTTCGACCTGCTCACACCGGAGGAGGAGGCCGACCGGGCGAACGTCTTCGACATCGGGCTGCTGGCCGAGCGGCTGTTGCAGCGTACCGGGTGGGTGCGCGAGCAACCCGAGGCGAAGGGGCTGCCGGTCGGCTACTTCGGCGCCAGCACCGGCGCCGCGGCGGCGTTGTGGGCGGCCGCCGAGCCGGGCAACGCGATCGCCGCGATCGTCTCGCGCGGCGGGCGCCCCGACCTGGCCGGGGAACGGCTGGCGGCGGTACGCGCGCCGACCCTGCTCATCGTGGGCGGCCGCGATCCGGTGGTGATCGAGCTGAACGAGGAGGCCCAGCGGCGCCTGCGGGCCGAAAGCAAGATGACGATCGTACCCGGCGCCACCCACCTGTTCGAGGAGGCGGGGGCGCTGGAGGCGGTGGCCGGGCATGCCCGCGAGTGGTTCACCACCCACTTCGCCGGACCCCACGCATCGGGGTAAATAGGTGAAAGAATCACATATAGGTGCAATTCCCCCGAGGCTATTCCGCCGATGAATACGCACGTCCCGAAAGCGGTCAATTACGTTGCCGTGACTCACCATCTGTGCCAACGTCAAGTGCGGACGACATCCGAACATGACGGCGGTTGTGGAAGTGCCACTTCTGGAGCTATCTGGCCTGGTCTGGGAAACGCATGGGAGCCGGCGCGGCCTGTCGCCCGATCCGCTGACGGTCGACTCCGGGCACACCGCCGTGGTGGTGGCCGGGCACTCCTGCGAGGCCGACGCGTTCGCCGACGTCCTGCTCGGTCTGGAGATGCCGGTCCGCGGCCAGATCAAGATCGGTGACCAGGAGATCGCCATGCGGCCGCCCGAGGAGCGCGAGCTCGGGCTGGTCCCGGCGGGCGCCGGGCTGCTGCCGCACCTGACCGTCGAGAAGAACCTGGCGCTGGCCGCCAGTGACGGTCTGGCGCCGTCGTTCGCACAGGGCCGGGTCGCGTTCATGGCCAGGCGGATGGGCATCCAGGGGTTCCTGCGCTCCCGCCCTCACGAACTGGCGCACGACGAACGGCTGAGCGTCGCGCTGGCCCGGGCCATGTGCAGGTTCGTGCCCGTCAGGGTGATGGTGATCGAGGACCGTACCGGCTCCGGGCCCTGCCACGCGGCCGTGAGCGCGGCGCTGGGCGCCGAACTGGCGGTGCTCGTCGTGACCGACGACCGGACCAGGGTGGCCAGCCTGGCCTCCCCGTCGCACTTCTGGGAGGTCGCCGATGTCGTTGAGCCGTAGGGGGTTCCTGGCGGCGATCCCGGCGGCGGTATCGGCCGGGGCTCTCGCGGGCTGCGCCGGAGAGCCGCCGCTGCGGGTGGCGGTGGTGTGGAGCGGCGACGAGCTGCGGCGCTTCCTCGGCGTGGTCAGGGGGTACGGACCCCCGGTCAGCGTCTTCTCCGCGGGCGACGACATCGGCACGCTGCTGCGCGGGCCCGCCGAGCAGGCCATCCCCGACGTGGCCGTGATCCCCAGGCTGGGCCTGCTGCGCGACGGGAACATCCGCACCCGCGTCCAGCCGCTGCCCGCCGCCGGCTCGACGCCGGAGTTCTGGAGCGGCCTCGTCTCGCCGGGCGGCGGCCGGGTGCTCGGCTCCTGGTTCAAGATCGCGCACAAGTCGCTCGTCTGGTATCGGGAGGGGGCCTCGTTCCGTCCCCCGGCGAGCCTGGAGGCGTGGCGGGACGCGCCGGGCAGGTTGTCCGTCGGGGCGGCCGACGGCTGGGTGTTGTGCGGGTGGTTCGAGAACGTCCTGCTCGCCCGCGACCCCCTCGCGTACGACGACCTGTTCACCTGGGGCGAGAACAGCCCGGATCTCTGGAAGACGGACGCCGTCCTCGAGGCGCTGACCCTGCTCGCGGAGATCTGGCGCGGCGGCCTCGACTCCGAGCAGGGCAGACGCGCGCTGACCCAGGAGTTCCACGACTCGATACTCAACGTCTTCCACTACGGCACCGCCGACGTGGTGGCCGCTCCCGACTTCGCCTGGCCGGTCATCGCCCGCTACGGCGACACCGACGTCGCGCGATCCTTCCGCTTTCCCGCGCTCGCGGGCAGGGAGCTGCCGCTGGTGGCCGGGGGCGACGTGGCCGTGGCCATGTGGGTGGGCGGGCAACGGGCGGTCAACTTCGTGACCTGGCTGACCAGGCCACGCGGCGGTGACCGCACCGATCCGCTGGAGCAGTGGGTGGGCGAGGGCGGCTTCCTGACGACGTTCACCTCGCCGGACAGCTCCCCCGTGCCGCTGCGCGAGCGCGCGCGGGAGCTGGCCCAGGCGACCAACGGCCGCTACGCGCTGTCCGACCGGATGCTCGGCAATCTGGAAGGCGGCGACGGGCGCGGGTTGTCGCGCGTACTCACCGAGTTGTTCTCCGCCGTCACCGTCTACCGCGAGGACCCCGGCTCGGCGGCGCGCGCGGCCCGCGACAAGCTCGTCGCCGCCGTCGGAGCGGGCGCCCTGTGAACGCGGCCTCCAGGGTGAGGAGCACGAGCTCATGAGCGAGCGGAACGCGTTCATGTTCGAGGTGGCGCCGCACCACGACGCGCGCGTGCCCGCCGTCAGGCCCGGACTCGGGCGCTGGCGGGCGGCCTTCTACCTGCTGCTCGCGGTGCTGCTGGCGGCCGGCGTCATCCTGGCACCGCTGATGGTGACGGTGTTCATCAGCCTGTCCGACGGGCTCGGCGCGTACGCCGTGCTGGCCCACGACCAGGTGCTCCAGGCGCTCGGCAACTCGTTCGTGTGGCTCGTGCTTGCCGTGCTCGTGTGCGCGGTGGGGCTCGGCCTGGCCTGGCTGGCCAGGAACGCCGGGCCGGTGCTCGGCGGCGTGCTGCGCTTCCTGCTGGTGCTGCCGGCCGTGGTCTCACCGCTCACCACGGGCGCGATCTTCCGGATGCTGTTCGACACCAACGGGCGGCGCGGCCTGGTCAACGCCCTGCTCGGCGCGGACATGGCCTTCCTCGGGCCCGGCTGGATCTGGCTGGTGCTCGGGTTGGCGTTCGTCTGGCAGTGGGCCGGGATCGCGTTCCTGGTCTTTCACGAGGCTCTGGCCAGGCTGCCGGGCAACCTGCTGCGGATGGCCAGGGCGTTCGGTGTCGGCCGGCGGCACCGGCTGTGGTCCGTCGTCGTGCCCGCGCTGGCCGGGCCGGCGGCGCTGGCGTACCTGTTCGCGCTGGTGGCGGCGGCGCGCGTGTTCGACCTCGTGCTGATGGGCGCGCCCGGGTCGATGCAGACCATGGTCGAGGGCGGCGGGCTGTTCTGGTGGCGGAACAACGACGATCTCGGCGACGCTCGGGCCGCCGCGCTGGCCGTGGCGTTGTCGCTGCTCGTGGCCGTGATGGCCTCGGTCGCCCTGCTGGGACTGCGCGGGCGCGCGGGCTGGTCCGAGCCGGCACCCCAACCGGCTGCCACCCGCTGGTCCGGTGCGGCCGCCGCCCGCCCCTCCCGGCTTGCGTCCCAACCCGCCACAGCCCGCTCGTCCGGGCCGGCGCCCCGGAGGGCCGCCGTGGTTCGGCGCGGGTGGCGGCTTTGGGTGTTGTGCCTGGTCGTGTCGGTGCTGTGGTTGCTGCCGTTCGCGGCGCTCGTGCTCACCTCGCTGCGCGACCCGACCGACGCGGCGCTGACCGGGTGGTGGCACGGCGGGCCGTGGACGCTCGGCTCCTACGCGGAGGTGCTGGGCGACCGTGCCTACGTGAACGCGCTGGGCACCACCTTCCTGCGGGCCGCCGTGGTCGTCGGGCTGGTCCTGCTGGCCGCCGTGCCCACCGCGTACGTCATGGCCCACGAGCACCTGCTGCCGCGCCGATCCTGGCGGCCCGTCCTGCTGGTCGCGGTGGCCCTGGCCGCGTTGCCGCCGCAGGCGTTCGCCGTGCCGCTGCAGGAGTGGCTCAGTCTCGTGGGCATCGCGCCCGCGCTGGCCATCGTGCACGCGGCGCTGGTGATCCCGCTGGCGGTGCTGGTGCTGCACGCCGCGTTCACCCGGGTGGCGACGCCGATGCTGACGCGGCACCGCTGGGAGCTGTTCCACGTCGTACGCGAGGCGCGTCCGGCCGTGGTGCTGGCCGGCGTGCTGGCGTTCGTCCTCGTGTGGAACGACACCGTCGTGGTGCTGCTGCTCAACTGGCCGTCGGGCGACCATCTGCCGCTGATGCTGCTGGAGCATTCGCGCCACTTCACGAGCTCCGCGGGCACGCTGGCGGCGCAGGCGGCGATCGCCACCGCGGTGCCCGTGCTGCTGGTCGTCGCCACGAGCCGGTGGCTGTATCGGGGGCTGACGCAGGGGGTTCGCCGATGACCGACATCTCGCGGCGGGACCGGGTGCGGTTCAGGTTGTCGCGGTTGTCCCAGCGGACCGGCGCGCACCTGCCTGAGCTGGGGCTCACCGGCATGGTGACGATCGGCGGGTTGTTCCTGCTGCTGCAGGAGGAGCTGGTCAAGAAGGTGGCGGGCGGGCTCGAGCTCTGGCAGCTCGCACTCCTCGCGATTCCGCTGCCCGTCGCGACCGCCTGGCTCACCCACGCCGTACGCCGCCGCTCCCGCAAGGCGACGCCCCAGCCGCCGAACGGCCGCCTGCCCTTCCCCGACAGGATCGACCTGCTCATCGGCAGGGAGACCGAGCTCCAGCAGGTCAGGGACCGGGCGAAGGAGAGCGGCATCGTCGTGGTGCGCGGCCCGATGGGGATGGGCACGTCCGCCCTGGCGATCCGCGCCACGTGGGAGCTGGCCCCCGAGGCCCGCATGCAGCGGTACGCCGACGTACGCGGCCCCGACAGAGACCGTCCGGAAACGCCGCTGAGCGTGGCCCAGCGCGTGCTGCGTACACTCGACCGGCCGCCCGGCGTCATCCAGGAGGCGGCGGACGCGGCCCCGCAGGTGATCGACGCCCTCACCGGCACCGGCCGGGTGCTCCTGCTCGACAACGTCAGCACGTGGAGCCAGGTCGCCTGGCTGCCGCCCCGGGTGCCTGGCGCGCACATCGTGGTGGCGGGGACGTTCACCGAGGAGCCGCCGCAGCGCATCGAGCCGGTCCAGCTCGGCCCGCTCGGCCCCGAGGCGGGACGCGACCTGCTGGCCCGCCACATCGGCGACGACCGCGCCGCCCGCGACCCCCGCGCCACGGGGCTGCTGGTCGACGCCTGCCTGGGCAGCCCGTTGGAGATCGTCAGGATCGGCCGCTGGCTGGCCCGCAACCCGGGCATCCCCCTGAAGTCGCTCGTCGACGACCTGCGGATGCTGTCCATCGACGAGAAGCTCGGATTCCTGCTCGACCTGAGCATCAGGCAGCTCAGGCCGACGGCCAAGGAGCTGTTCGTCCTGCTGGCCGGGCTGCCGATCGCCGAGGTCGACCACCAGGCCGCCGCGGCCCTGCTCGGGTTGCCGTCCGCCGAGGACGCGATCAGGGAATTGGCCGGCCTCGGCCTCGTGGAGAACGTACGGATGACGCGCGTCAGAGTGACCAGCGCGTTCCGCGGCGGCGGTGCGGAGGAGCGGACGCCGCGCGTGGACGCGGCCTGGCGGCGTCTGGTGGAGCACTTCGCCGGCCAGGCCGACGTGTTCGCCGCGCGACTGCCCGCCGCCGAGGCGCGCACCTGGTTCGCGATCGAGGACCGGGCGCTGCTGCAGGTGCTGGCCCGCCCCGAGCCCGCGCCCAAGACCGGTCGCGCGCTCGGGCGGATCGCGGACGGGCTGGAGACCTGGTTCCGGCTGGAACAGCGGCACGAGGACCGGCTGCGCGCCGCGAAGGCGCTGGCCAGGGCCGCCAAGGCGCTCGGCGACGAGCACGTGCAGGCCACGGCCGAGCTGCGCCAGTGCGCGGTCCTGCTCATCGCCGGCGATCCGCGCGCGGCGCGGCGGCACTTCAACGAGGCGGCCGACCTGCGGGTCAGGGTGGAGTCGTGGCCCGCCGAGCTGCACCTGGAACACGCGGCGATCCTGCTGGCCGACGGGGACGAGTTCACCGCCGTCGAGTCCGCGCTGGTCCGCTACGGGCAGGCGCTGTCCGGCGGCGACGTCGCGGGGCACGCGCTGCGGCTGATCAACGTGGCCGCGCTGCTCGTACGCAAGGGGCAGACGCTCGATCACGACGGGCACGGCCCCGAGGCCCGCCGCCTGTACGCCGACGCCCGCGCCGTGCTCTTCCAGGCGCTCGACCTGGCGGGGCGGGCCGGCGACCCCGGGGCGGAGGCGCACGCGGAAGAGCTGCTCGCGCTCACGCACCACTACCTCGACCTGGCCTACGACGCCCGCTCGCACCTGGAGCGGGCCGAGCGGCTCTACGCGGAGAACGCCGACGAGATCGGCCGCGCGCGCTGCCTCGTGCAGCGGGCCGGCGCCCTGCTGGAGGATCCGGGACAGGACACCGAGGAGGTGGCGAAGCTGCTGGACGACGCGCTGCCCGGCCTGCCGCCCGCGGGGGTGAGCACCGCGCTGGCGCACCTCCACCTGGGGCGGCTACGGCCTGAACGGGCCGGCGAGCACCGGGACGCCGGCCTGGCGGCGCTCGCCCCCTGGGACGGCATCGCGGAGCCCCGGCAGGTCAGCGAGCTACGAACCCGCTTAGCGACCCTCTGAGGTGATGGGGGTGGCGCCGGTGGCGGTGGTGGTCAGGCGCTCGTAGACCTCGGGGGCCGTCGTCTCGCAGCCCAGCCGGTGGCCGGTCAGGTCGCCGTGGTCGTCGCTGGAGCCGGTGACGGCCAGCCCCAGGTCGCCGGCCAGCCCGTGCAGGTGCGCACGGGCCGCTGCGTCGTGGTCCATGTGCTCGGCCTCCACGCCGAAGAGCCCGGCCCGCGCCAGCTCGGCGATCCACTCGTCGGGCACGACCTCGCCGCGCTTGGCCGCCTTCGGGTGGGCCAGCACCGGGGCCCCGCCTGCAGCCCGTACCAGGCGTACGGCTCGCTCGGGGTCGAGGGCGTAGCGGGTGACGTGAGCGCGGCCGCCCGCGCCGATCCACTCCGGGGTGAACGCGAGCGCAGGCTCGGCGATCGCGCCTGCCGCGACCATGGCGCGGGCGATGTGCGGCCGCCCGACCGGCCCGCCCGCGGCCAGCGCGGCCACCTGCTCCCAGGTGACCGGCACGCCCAGCTCGACCAGCCGCTCGACGGTCAGCCGGCCCCGCACCTCGCGGGCCTGCCTGATGCGCGCGCACTCGGCCTGGAGCTCGGGTTCGAGCGGGTCGAAGAGGTAGGCCAGCAGGTGGATGCTCTGCCCGCCGCGCCGGCACGACAGCTCCATGCCGGGCACCAGCGTCAGCCCGTCGGGCAGCGCGTCGATCGCCGCGCGGTGCCCGGCGACGGTGTCGTGGTCGGTCAGCGCGAGCACGTCGAGCCCCCGCTCGCGGGCCCTGCGCACCACGTCGGCCGGGGGCTGCGTGCCGTCAGATGCGGTGCTGTGGCTGTGCAGGTCTATGCGCATCGCCCGATGGTAGGCCGTCACACCGCCACGGTGGCCAGGCTCCTGCCGTCGAGGGTCTCGATCGTGAAGTGGTTCAGGTCGGACTGAGGGAGGCTGGTGCCGCCGTGCAGCAGCAGGGGGTCGGGGGAGCCAGGAACGCCGTACCCCTTTTCCGGTACGCCCCAGCTCGCCACCACCTCGGAGCGGCCGTCGTCGCCCACCGCCGTCAGGCGGCACTGCAGCGGGCCCTTGACGCCCTTGAGCTCCAGCGCGACGTGGGTGCCCCAGCCCTTGTCCTCCAGGCCGACGACGCCGGACACGCCGGACGCGGGGTCGGTGACGTTGTAGGTGCGGCCGGTCATGAGCAGGGCGCGGGCCGGGCTGTGGATGCTGTCCGGGTTCGGGTCGCCGGTCAGGGAGTTGACGCCGAGGAAGACGCCGGCCGCGACCAGGAGGCAGGCGGCGGCGGTCATGAACGTACGGTGGAAGCGGCGGCGCCGGCGTTCGGCGGCGGCGCGGCGTACCAGCAGGGATTCGACCTGGGGTTCTGGCGGGCTGGGCAGGAGGTCGTCCGGGTGCACACCCTTGATCAGCTCCCCCATCGCCGCGAACGAGCCCACCTCGGCGGCGCAGACGGCGCAGCCGTCCAGATGGTGTTCGAACTCGGCCCGTTCATCCTCGCTGAGCAGGCCGAGCGCGTACGCGGCCACGTCCTCGTGGTGCACCTCGGTCACGGCAGCGTCACCCCCCTTTCCTCCAGCGCGACGCGTAACGCGCGCATCGCGTAGTACACGCGGGACTTCACCGTGCCCACCGGCACGCCGATCGTCTCCGCCGCCTGCTGGACCGTGCGGTCGAGCAGGAACGTCTCGGTGAGGACCTGACGATGGGCCGCCGACAGGGAGAGCATCGCGTCGGTCACCACGATCTCGCGCAGCAGTCGCTCGTCCTCGGCCGGAGCCGGCTGGACGCGCTCGGGCACCTCTTCCATGGTGTCGAGGGGCCGCGCACCGGAGCGGCGGTGGTCGTCGATGACGACGCGGCGGGCCACGGTCGCCAGCCAGGGCATCAGGGACCCCGAGTCGGTACGCAGGTCGTGGAGGTTGCGCCAGGCGCGTACCAGGGTCTCCTGTACGACGTCCTCGGCCCAGCGGCGATCGCCGCCCGTCAACCTGACGGCGAAGGCCATCAGGGAGGCGCCGTATTCGCGGTAGAGGGCTCGGACCATGGCTTCGTCGGTCACGCGGTGATTCACCTCGCGGCTCCTCGCGCGCGCTGCGGATATCATCAAATATCGCGCTCAGATTGGACGCTCAGATTGGAATTGTTACTCTAGCTACCTGCGGGGGCCAGGGTAAGGTACTTTGCCGCCTTCACCGTCCAGCTAGATTTAATGGATAAATCCTGCTTCAGTCGTCCCGAAGAGGGGATTATGATCATTCGGTTGACGATCGGCGGCAGCGCATTCGACGAGCGCAAGATCGCCGGGCGTCGTACCCGCCCCCGGCGAGGTGGTCATGAGCGCGCCTGGTAGACGCCGGACTCCACGGCGGGTGGCGCGGGGACGGGTTGCCCGGTGTCCGTCAGGGAGAAGAACAGCGACGCCGCGATCGTCGCGAGCAGGATGCCGGTGAGCACACCGAGGCCGAGCGCCTTCATCACGCACCCCCGGCAGATTCGTCAGCCATTCGGCACCTCCCCGGCCGCTGGAGCGCGCCAATCCCGATAGACCGTGTCGGCGACCATCGGCCCGTGCGCCCGGCTGGTCATGTCGAGCCGCAGCCGTACCGGCAGGCCGGCGTCGTCCAGCAGCAGCGAGAACCGGATCGGCCCCTCCGCCGCCGTCCCGCCGTCGGCGCTCTCCGCGCCCCTGATCCGGTGCGCCAGCGCGGTCCCGGTGAGCGTCCGCCCGTCCCCCGACGCGCGCACGCCCGTCCCGGCCGCGTCGAGCAGCGCCTTGATCGTGTACGGCGAGCTGAACCGCCTGACCGACGGCGCGTGGTACTGCGCGCACGCCTGGATGTCCGGCCGGTCGGCGGCGAACGGCACCCCGTCGGCCACGCCGTCGTTCCCCGCGAGCGACACGTCGACGGGATCTGGAGCGTTCCCACAGACGATCTTCATCTCGTACGACGTCGCGGCGTTCCCGTCGAAGCTCAGCCGCCCGTCGGCGGCGAACCTCTCCCCCGTCTTCGGCGACTCGCCCTCCTGGTGGAAGGCGGCGGTGCGGCGGCCGACGGCTTCGAGCACGCCCCCCGTGTCCGGCCGCGCCGCCTGGGCGGAGACCATCGTGATCCCGCCCGCCGCCACCGCGACGACCAGCACACCGATCGCGACCCCGCCCAGGTACGCCGGCTTACGCCAGACCGGCGTGGACACGAGCGTCTCCGCGTACGGCGCCGGCTCGCGCCAGACCGGCGCGGACACGAGCCCCTCCTCGTAGGGCGCGGGCTTACGCCAGACCGGCATGGACACGAGCGCCTCCTCGTAGG
This sequence comes from Nonomuraea cypriaca, assembly GCF_015645445.1. Lineage (GTDB taxonomy): Bacteria > Actinomycetota > Actinomycetes > Streptosporangiales > Streptosporangiaceae > Nonomuraea > Nonomuraea cypriaca. Next base: position 47,720 of record NZ_JADOGI010000033.1, read on the forward strand.
GCGCCGGCTCGTCCGGGCTGGTCCGGTGTTCGGCCTCGCACAGCAGGTCGTCCACGGTGGCGGCGGTGGCCGCCGTGGAGTGGCCGAGCAGGATGCGTACCAGGTCGACGGAGGTGGGCCGGGCGGCGGGATCGGAGCGGCGGCACTCGTCGACGACGACGCGCAACGCCGGCGGCAGCCGGTCGAAGTCGGGCTCCTCGTCCACCTGGCACCCGGTCGCCGCGAACACGATCACGCCGGCCCAGTCGCGCACGTCGTTCGACGGGAACTCGCTGTCGCGCGGCCCGGGAGCGAAGAACGCCCGCCCCCGCGGCCCGATCATGACGTTGCCGGGGTTGAGCCGCAGCCCCGCGATCCCGGCCATGTGCAGCCTCGCCATGGTGGTGGCGCTGCCCAGCGCGAGCAGATAAAGGGCCTCGTCCCTGAATGGCCCGGCCACCCTCACGACCTCCGCCAGTGGCCGGCCTTCTCCCAGGTAATCGTGCGGCCTCAGAGCCAGCCCGGCACTCCATCCCTGAAATTCCATAGCCAACCCCATGACAGCCGATCAGCTGATACACGTCCGCCGGTTTTCCGTCAGGTTGTACGCCGCCCGCGGGCTCACGGTTCAATTCGATTCAGGAAAATTCCACCGGCCGCAGGAAAAAGGTCAGGAAGCGTCCGATCGCCGCAGGTCGCGAATGGCGCGGACCGACAGCATCAGAGCGCAGCAGACCAGCAGCATCGCCGAGGCGAAGAAGAGATACGGCCGGGCGCCGACCTGCTCGCCGACCGGCCCCGCCATGGCCCGGCCGACGGGCTGCATGACGAACGAGCCCGCCACGTCGTAGGCGTGCACCCGGCCGAGCAGCGCCGCGGGGATGTGCGTCTGCACGCTTGTGTGGAACATGACGAGCCAGAAGGCCATCCCCGCGCCCATCAACGCGTAGCCGGTCGCGATCAGCGGCGCCGGCAGGTCGAGGGCGACCGTGAGCGGCGCGAACAGGAACATGGACATGCTCAAGGAGCCGGCGCGTAAGGGGTGGCGGGGCCGGACCCGGGTGGCCAGCAGGCCGCCGACGACGCTGCCGACGCCCATCGCGGACATGACCAGACCGAACACGAAGGAGCCGTGCTGGGCCGCGATCGTGCTGAAGCCGAGGGTCTGGTTGGGGCCGAACACCGTCAGCGCGCCCAGCATCCAGATCGCGATGACGCCCCAGAGCCACGTACGGGACCGGAACTCCTGCCAGCCTTCGACGAGTTGCCTGCGCAGCGACGTCCGCACCTCCGGACGGGTGTGCACGATGCCGCGCAGCCCCAGCAGGCAGATGCCGCTGATGCCGAAGGTCGCCGCGTCGACGGCGAGGACGACGGCCGGGGACGACACGGCGAGCAGCAGTCCGGCGAACGCCGGGCCGAGCACGGTCATCATCGACTCGGACACCCGCAGCGTCGCGTTGGCCGCCTGCACGTCCTTGGCGATCTGCGGGATGACCGTGGCCACGCCGGGCTGGAACGCGGCCGTACCGAGGCCGACGGACATCAGCAGGACGAGCACGACCCAGAGGGGTGGCGTGGTCACGAAGAAGGCGGTGGCCAGCAGGCCCTGGAAGACGAGGCGGCCGGCGTCGGCGCCGATCATCATCCGCCGCGCGCCGAATCGGTCAGAAAGAACGCCGCCGAATACCACGAAAATCGCCAGCGGCGTGATATGGGCGGCCAGCGCATAACCGACGCCGCTGGCCCCGTACCCGGATTCCAGCATGGCGGCGGTGAGCGCCACCGGAAGCATCATGTCGCCGATGGTCGACGTCGTACGTGCGACAAAGAACCGAGTGAAATCCGGGGACCAGAGTCGGGGGGCGAGATCTCTCTTTTGTCCAATGGCCACGAGCGGGCACACTACCTGGTTCGCCGATTTCGGGCGAAGGAAATATCGGGCCCAATACCGGCTTGACCTTGACGCGACGTCAACGTGTCTACTGGGAGGCGATCAAGCAGAGGGAAGGAGCCCCATGGTCCGTGCCGCGCTTCGGGTGCTGGGATTCGAGCTGAAGGGCCTGGCGAGCATCGGTCTGTGGATCGTGCGCCGCCGCCACGGCGTGCCCCCGGGCGCGACAGTCGTGACGTACACCAAGGAGCAGACGTTCGTGCTCTCGCTGATGTTGTTCGCGATGACGGTCGAGACCATCGTCGTGGACCTGTTGCTGGTGGGGCTCGGCGTGCCGGACTGGGTGCGCTTCACGGTGCTGATCGCCGACCTCTACGGGCTGCTGTTCGCCGTCATGCTCGCCGCCGCCTCCGTCACCCGCCCCCACGTCCTCACCTCCGACGAACTGCGCATCAGGTACGCCGCCTACTTCGACCTGCGCGTGCCCCTCGACCAGATCGCGTCCGTACGCACGAGCGACGGCTACCACGACGGCAGCATGGTCACCCTCAAGGACGGCCGGGTCAGCGTGGCGGTCTCCTCGCGGACCAACGTGACGATCGAGCTGACCGAGCCGATCACCTTCGTCCGGCCGTTCGGCGCCAGGGCGGAGGCCACCTCGATCCGTTTCTTCGCCGACGACCCGAAGGCGCTCCTGGCCGCCCGCCTGGCACCCTCGGCGGCGGAGTGAGCGCGGATCACCCCTCCCGGCGGGCGCGGGCGCGGCGTTTGCCCTCGTGCATCGCCTGTACGCGGGCGACCGGGATCGTGTGTCCCTCCGCCACCAGGTCGTCGGGCAACCGCTGCGGCTCCGGCATCTGCCCGGCCCACGGATCGGCGCCCTTGAGCAGGCCGGGCGCGGTGTGCACGGTGAAGTCGCCCGGCGCCACCCGGTCCAGCTCCTCCCAGGCCACCGGGAAGGAGACCGGGACCCCTGGGCGTACGCGGGGGCTGTAGGCGGCCACCACCGTGGCGCCGCCCGCCCGGGTGGAGTCGATGAAGACCTTGCCCGCCCGGTCCTCGCGGATGAACGCCGTGGTGGTGAGCGCCGGGTCCACCCGCTCGGCGCGGGCGGCCACGGCCCGGGTGGCCGCGGCCAGGTCGTCCACCGCGGTCCCCTCCACCACCGGCACGAACACGTGCACGCCCTTCGCCCCGCTGGTCTTCACCGCGCCGGTCAGCCCGGCGTCGTCGAGCGCCTGCCTGACCAGGAACGCCGCGCGCACGGCCAGCTCGAACGCGCCGTCGTCGGCGGGCGGGTCGAGGTCGAGCACCATGTGCGTGGGCCGGTCGCCGGCGAACAGCGACGGGTGGTACTCCACCGCCCGCTGGTTGGCGAACCACAGCAGCGTCCGCCGGTCGTCGCACAGCGCGTACGTCACCTGCCGTTGTGACGACTCGGCCCAGACGGAGATCGACTTCACCCAGTCCGGGGCGTACTTGGGCAGGTTCTTCTGCATGAAGGCGGGCTGTCCTGGGCGGATCCGCATGACGGACAGCGCGCGGCCGCGCAGGACCGGCAGGATGCGGTCACTGACCGCGTCGAGATAGCCGACCAGGTCGCGCTTGGTGGCGCCCGCCCCGTCGAACAACGGCTGGTCGAGGTTGGACAACGCCACCCCGTCAATCATCTCATCGCCGCCCACCCGCCCCACGATGCCCATCGCAGCCCACCAGGTCAACATCGGACACAACCACCCGGGGCTGCGTCTCTGGTCGGGGTGCCCTGTTACAGTGGGCGGCGACGCGGGGTGCCTGGAAGGCCGGGCTGAGATCACACCCGTCGAACCTGATCTAGTTCGGACTAGCGAAGGGACGTCATCGTTGAGCGGTGTACCCAAGGTCCTGTCCATCGCCGGCACCGACCCCAGCGGCGGCGCGGGCATCCAGGGCGATCTGAAGACCTTCTCCGCGCTCGGCGCGTACGGCATGACGGTCGTCACGGCGCTGGTGGCGCAGACGACCACGGGCGTGACCGGCATCCACGAGGTTCCGGCGGCGTTCGTCACCAGCCAGCTCGACACGCTGCTGACCGACGTGCCGGCCGACGCCGTGAAGATCGGCATGCTCGGTGACGCGGCGCTGATCAAGGCGGTCGCCGCCGCGCTGGACACGTACCGGCCGCCGTACGTCGTGCTGGACCCGGTGATGGTGGCCAAGAGCGGTGATCGGCTGCTCCCGGCCGACGCGGTGACCGCGCTGCGTGAGGAGCTGCTGCCGCGCGCGGACCTGATCACTCCCAACCTGCCTGAGGCGGCGGACCTGCTCGGCGAGCCGCCCGCGGAGACCCTGAGCGAGATGCACGCGCAGGCGCTCCGGCTGCGCGCGCTCGGCGCCCGCCAGGTGCTGCTCAAGGGCGGCCACCTCGACGGCGACACCTGCGTGGACGTGCTGGCCACCCCCGACGGCTCGATCGAGCTGAGCGCGCCGCGCGTCGCCACCCGCAACACCCACGGCACCGGCTGCACGCTGTCGTCGGCCATCGCGGCGCTGCGGCCGCGCCACGACGACTGGCCGGACGCCGTACGCGCGGCCAAGGACTACCTGACCGAGGCGCTGCGCGCGGCCGACACGCTGGGGGTCGGGCACGGCCACGGCCCGGTGCACCACTTCCACGCCGTCTGGGGAAAGGACGCCGATGTTCTGCGATGACATGTGGCTGCGCACGGCCGAGCTGATGACCGCGATCCACGAGCACCCGTTCAACGTCGCGCTCGGCGACGGCACGCTGGACCGCGACAGGTTCGCCTTCTACATCGTGCAGGACGGCCGCTACCTGGAGGCGTTCTCCAAGGCGCTGGCCACGGCGTCGGCGCGGGCCGGCGACCCCGCGGATGCGGCGTTCTTCGCGCAGAGCGCGCACACCGCGCTGGCCGCGGAACGCCTGCTGCACGCCGGTTACGTCGAGGAGCTGGGCGCGGACACGGCGGGCATCACCACCTCGCCGACGTGCCTGGCGTACGCGTCCTACCTGCAGGCCACGGCGCTGACCGCGCCCTACCCCGTGCTGGTGGCCGCGGTGCTGCCGTGCTTCTGGATCTACCAGGACGTCGGCCTGGCGCTGCTGCGGCGCACCGGCGACGTGCCCGGCCACCCCTACAGGAAGTGGATCTCCACCTACTCCGATCCGGCCTTCGCGGCCTCCGTCGAGCAGGCCAAGGCGATCGCCGACCGGCTCGCCGCCGCGGCAGGCCCGGCGATCCGGGCGGCCATGGGTGAGGCCTACTGCCGGGCGGCGGCGTACGAGTGGATGTTCTGGGACAGCGCCTGGCACCGCGAGAGCTGGCCGACCACGCGGTGGCTGGCGGCGTCCTAGGGGCTCTTCGCCATCAGGTCCCGCTCCTCGCGGGTGGCGATGAGCCCGGCCGGCGCATGGATCTGCGACTCCTCGAACGGCGCCTCGGTGCTCGGCAGCGGCTCGCGCATCCTGATCGCCTTGATCCACACCCGCGCGGCGTCCACGATCACGATGATGATCAGAATCGCGAAGAGCGCGGCCAGGATGCCGTCCACGGTCGAGTTGAGCACGACCTGCCGCATCTCGTCCTCGGTCTCGGCCTGCCCGAGGATCCGCCCCTGGTCCAGCGCCGCCTGGTAGAGGTCGCGCTGGGCGAAGAAGCCGAGCACCGGGTCGGGCGAGAACACCTTCTGGTAGCTGGCCGTCAGCGTGACCGCGACGTCCCAGGCCAGCGGCACCGCCGTGACCCAGGCCCATTTCAGCCGGCCGCTCTTGATCAGCAGGGTCGTGGCCACGGTGAGCGCCACGGCGGCGAGCAGCTGGTTGGCGATGCCGAAGAGCGGGAAGAGCTGGTTGATGCCGCCGAGCGGGTCGTTGACGCCCTGGTAGAGGAAGTATCCCCAGGCCGCCACGACGACCGCGCTCGAGGCGAGCAGCCCAGGCCACCAGCTCACCCGGGCGATCGGCTTCCACAGGTTGCCCAGTGTGTCCTGGAGCATGAACCTGCCCACCCGCGTCCCCGCGTCGACCGTGGTGAGGATGAACAGCGCCTCGAACATGATCGCGAAGTGGTACCAGAACGCCTGCAGCCCCGCTCCTCCGAGGAAGCCGGAGAAGATCTGCGAGATGCCCACGGCCAGCGTGGGCGCGCCTCCCGTACGGGCGATCAGCGTCTCTTCCTGCACGGCCGTCGTCGCGGCCTGCAACTGCTCGGGCGTGATCACGAAGCCCATGTTGGTGACCGCCTCAGCGGCGGTCTGGACGGTGGCGCCGACGACGCCCGCCGGGGAGTTCATCGCGAAGTAGAGTCCGGGGCTCAGCACGCAGGCCGCGGTGATGGCCATGACGGCGACGAACGACTCCATCAGCATGGAGCCGTAGCCGATCATCCGGACCTGCGACTCCTTCTGGATCATCTTGGGCGTCGTGCCCGAGGAGATCAGCGAGTGGAACCCCGACAACGCCCCGCACGCGATGATGATGAACACGAACGGGAACAGCGACCCGGCGAACACCGGCCCGTCCCCACTGAAGGCGAAGTCGGTGAACGCGGTCGTCTGCATCGGCGGCATCGTGACGGCGATGCCGATCGCGATCAGCGCGATCGTCCCGATCTTCATGAAGGTCGAGAGGTAGTCGCGCGGCGCCAGCAGCATCCACACGGGCAGCACCGCGGCGACGAACCCGTACGCGATCAGCCACAGCGCCAGTGTCGACTGGCTCAGCGTGAAGAACGGCGCCAGACTCGACTCCTGCACCCAGCCGCCGGCCACGATCGCCAGGATCAGCAGCGCCACCCCGATCACCGTGGTCTCGACGACCTTGCCCGGCCGGATCACCCGCATGTAGAAGCCCATGAACAGGGCGATCGGGATGGTCATCGCGATGGAGAAGACACCCCACGGCGACTGCGCCAGCGCGCCGACCACGACCAGCGCCAGCACGGCCAGCAGAATGATCATGATGGCGAAGACCGCGATGAGCGCCGCCGCCCCGCCGACGGGGCCGATCTCCTCGCGGGCCATCTGGCCGAGGCTGCGGCCGTTGCGCCGCATGGAGAAGAACAGGACCACCATGTCCTGCACGGCCCCGGCGAAGATCACGCCAGCGATGATCCAGATGGTGCCGGGCAGGTAGCCCATCTGGGCGGCCAGCACCGGCCCCACCAACGGCCCGGCGCCGGCGATGGCGGCGAAGTGGTGGCCGAACAGGATCCGCCGATCGGTCGGGTGGTAGTCGATGCCGTTGTTCAGCCGCTCGGCCGGCGTGGCCCTGCGGTCGTCGACGCGCAGGACTTTGCGCACGATGAAACGGGCGTAGAACCGGTAGGCGATGGCGTACGAGCCGAGGGCGGCGCACAGGAGCCACACCGCGTTGACGTTCTCACCCCTGGACAGGGCGAGCACCCCCCACCCCACAGCACCGACCAGGGCCACCGCCGTCCAGATGATGATGGAACGCACCTTCACCGGTTACCTCCCAGGTACAGGGCCAGATACGGAGTCAGAGGCGGGGCCGCTGAGTGGGCGCCCGAGGCAGCAGCGGAGCCCGGCGTCCGGCGGCAGATCGGTGGTGAAGCGCCGCCAGCGCCACAGCGGACGGCAGTCGATCGTGACCGGGAGCTCGGCCAGATGCACCCAGGCGGTCGGATGCGCGTAGACCAGACCCCCGGCGTCCAGCCCGCGCGCCCGCCGGGGCAGACGGGAGCGGCGCAACGACCGCACCGAGAACTCCCCCGCGTCCGCGCAGCAGAGGCCGGTGACGTGCCAGTCGAAGTACACCACTTCGTCGTCGCGCAGGGCCTCACGAGCGGCGGGGGTGACCGTGATACGGGGCATCTGGGGCTCCTGAATACCAGGTAGCTCAGAAATACACGTCGGCTTTACCCGCTGTAGTGACCGCCGAAACGCCCGTGCCACACGACGGATACGCGCGCGCCCCCACGCCGCGGATACGCGCTCGTCCCGCACCACGAATACGCGCGTCCCGCACCGCGAATACGCGCGCGTCCCGCACCGCGAATACGCGCGCGTCCCGCACGGCGAATACGCGCGTGCCGCGCGAAAGCGTCCCCGCCGCGGGGTACGGCGGCGGGGACGCTGGTCGTACGGGTCGGTTGCTACGGCTTCCAGGGCTCGAAGTAGGCGACCGTCCCGAAGTCGATCTCCGCGTTCCAGGGCACTTCCCCGCCGCTCATGGTCGAGCCGGTCACGAAGATCCGGGTGCCCACGTCCGGCGCCGTGTCCACGGCCAGCGCGTACGCGTCGTCGGAGCCGCCGATCGGCCCGTCGTACTGCCCGAGCCAGACCTGCTGACCGCTCGCCGCGTCGTACGCGATCGTCACGAAGTCGCTGAAGGCCCCCGAGAAGTCGACGCCGGCGTCGACCACGCTCTGGCCGGTGACGACGACCCTGCCGCCGTCCGGCGTCACGGCCACGTCCTTGGGGATGTCCATGCCGTTGAGCGGGCCGTTGTGGCGGCCGGCCCACAACTGCCGTCCTGTGGCGGTGTCGTACGCGACCGTGGTGTAGTCCGCCTGCGTCCCCGCGCCCTCGGTGTTGCCGATCACGTAGAGCCTGCCGCCGTCAGGTGCGAGCGCGCTGCCGCGGACGGTGTCGGTCTTGTGCGCGGGGCCGTCGTACCTGCCGGTCCAGAGCTCCGTTCCTGTCGCCGTGTCGTAGGCGATCGTGGTCAGGTCGGTCCCCGTTCCCGTGTTCCCTTCGGTGCCCGAGACGTAGATCGCCTTGCCGTCGGCGCCTGGCGTGATCTGGGTGGAGATGTCGATGCCGTTGGACGTCCCGTTGTGCATGGCGGTCCAGAGCTGCTCGCCGGTGGCGGCGTCGTACGCCACGGTGCCCCAGTCGGTGAGGCCGGTGCCCACTCCCCGGCTCTGGCCGGTGACGAAGACCTTGGAACCGTCCGGGCCCACCTTGATCGCCCGCGGGTCGTCGGTGCCCGCGCCGGGCCCGTCGAAGTGCGTCAGCCAGCTCTGCCTGCCGGTCTCCGCGTCGTAGGCGATCGTGAAGTAGTCGTCCTTGCCGCCCACGCCCAGCGACTCGAAGCCGGTGACGTAGACGCTCTTCCCGTCGGGGGCGACGGCGAGGGCGTTGGCGTGGTCGACGGCGTTGGCCGCGCCGTTGTGCCGGGCGACCCAGAGCTCCTTGCCCGTGGCGGCCTCGTACGCGATCGTCGCGCCGTCGCCCTTGGTGCCGTCACCCTCGCTCAGGCCGGTGACGAAGACCTTGGAACCGTCCGGGCTCACCTCGATGCCGCTCGGCTCGTCGGACGTGCCGCCAGGGCCGACATAGGTCGCGTTCCACGCCTCGGCCCCGGTCGCCGCGTCGTAGGCGACGATGCCGAAGCGCGGCTTGAATACGCCGGGGACCGCCTCGTAGCTGGCGCCGGCCACGTAGAGCCGCTCACCCTTGGGGTCCAGGGCGGTGTACTCGGCGGTGTCCGTGGCGCCGGCGCCGCCGTAGACGGCACCCCACGTTTCCTGCACCGGACGTACGACGAGGGGGATCCGCACGTCGTGCCGCCTGTCGCTCCAGGTGAGCTGCCCGCCGAGGTAGCCGTTCAGCGGGGCCGTGGCCCCCGTGAACGAGACCTTGAACGACTTTGTCTGGCCAGGACGCAACGTGAGCCTGTCCGGGGTGACGGTGGTGGTGACGCCGTCCAGCCCGGTGACGGCGGCGGTGTAGGTGGCCTTGCCGCGGCCGACGTTCGTCACCTCGCGGGTCACCGTCTGGGTGCCGGTCAACCGGCCGACCGCGATCGAGGGGCCGTTCATGTCGCTCGGGTCGAGCGAGTGGCCCTTCTCAGCCAGCGCGTCGCAGATCTCGGCGGAGACGCCCTTGGTGGTGGCGCAGAGGAAGGCGATCCAGTCCTCGATCCCGCTGTCGTAGACCAGGCCGGGGTCGGCGGCGGTGTTCGGGGCGACGTGGCCGGCGCCCTGGCTGAAGATGACGGACGGGTCGGTGCTCTTTCCGTCCAGGATGTCGGTGCCGCTGGTCATCAGCGCCGACTTGATCGCCATCGGCGACCAGCGCGGGTTCAGGTCCTTCAGCAGCGCGGCCAGCCCGGCGACGTGCGGCGCGGCCATCGACGTGCCGCTGAAGATCCCGAACTCGGCGCCGTTGTTGCCCGCAGGCGCGGTCGCGGCCAGGATGTCCTGCCCGGGGGCCATCAGGTCGGGCTTCAGCAGGTCGCCGCCGCCGGCGCCCAGCGGGCCGCGCGAGGAGAACGCGGCGACGTACGGCGCGGGGGCGTCGGTGGTGATCTTCGCCTGGTCGATCGTCGCGGTGGCGCCGTCGCTCGCCGCGTACGTCTTGACGGCCTGGCGGTCCTTGTCCGAGATGTGCACGGTGGGGATCACGTGCAGGTCGGCGTTGAGCGAGTTGTGGTCCACGTTGGCGAGGACCATGCCGACGCCGCCCGCCTCCGCGACGGCCACGCTCTTGTTGAGCCTCGCCGTCACCCCGCGGTCGCACAGGACGATCTTGCCCTTGACCTTCTCGGGGTCGAGCACGGGTTCGCCGCCGTTGTCCCTGGCGGCGTAGCACTGCGCGACGAGCGTCGGGTTCGCGCCGGGCAGCGCCACCGCCGTCGCGTCGACGAACGGCGCGGGACCTGCCTTGGCCGCCAGCGACGAGCCGCTGTAGGCGGTGCCGTCGCCGAGCGTCACCGAGCCCTGCACGGCCCGGTTGTGCGTGCCCGCCGCGACCGTGGTCACCCAGGGGGACGGGTGCGCCACGGTGGACGCGGCCGGGCCCTCGTTCCCGGCGGAGGCGGCCACGAAGACGCCCGCCTCCGCAGCCGACAGGAACGCCATCTCCGCCGGGTCGAGGAAGTCCGTCCGCGTTCCCGACACCGAGTAGTTGATGACGTCGACGCCGTCCGCGACCGCCTGGTCGATGGCGGCGACCAGGTCCGAGTAGTAGCCGTTGGCCGTCGATGCGTCCTCGACCGACCAGAGCGCCTTGTACGCGGCGATCCTGGCCCGCGGCGCGATGCCGCTGACCGCGCCGAACGCCTGGGCCGCCCCGCTCGCCGCGACGCCGTGGTTGCCGCCCGCCGTGGAGGCCGTGTGACTGCCGTGCCCGTTGTAGTCGTACGGCGAGGCGAACTCCCACGGCAGCTGTGCCTTCACCGCCTCGTCGCCGCCCCACCCGGCGTTGAAGTGCCGGGCCGCGACCACCTTGCCGTTGCACATCTCGTGCTGCCACGAGGCGTCCTTGCTGTCCGCCGCGCACTCGCCGTGGAAGCCCCTGACCGGGTGGAACGGCTTCCCGCTCGCGTCCTTGCCGGCGAAGCTCCGGGAGGCCGCCGCGACGCCGGTGTCGATCACGCCGATGACGAGGCCCTCACCGGCGCCGTTGTGCCCGGTGGTGCCGCCGGCCCGCCGCCACAGGCCGTCGCGGTCGTCGAGGCCCAGGAACGCGGGTGTCGACGAGGTCTCCACCGTCACCTTCCTGTCCTCGGTGACGGCCACGACGTCTTGCACCGACCGCAACCGCGCGGCCTGCGACTCGGTCAGCTTGGCGGCGAACCCGCCGTAGGAGTACACGTAGTCGTAGAGCTTCCTGCCGCCGCCCGCCTTCTTGAGTGCCGCGTCGTGCCGGCCTCGGAGGTGGTCGACGTACTTCGTCACCTCGGTGGAGCGGGGGTCGATCTTCTCGCCCTGCTGGGGTTTGGTGGTGGCCAGCCCGGCCACGTCTCCCTCGTACGTGGCCACCGGGGCGGGGGCCATCTGCACGATGTACGTCTTCTGCTCGGCCGAACCGGCCTCAGCCGAGACCGGTAAGGGCCAGGCGACCCCCGCCAGGGCCAGCCCCGTCACTGCCATCGTCGCCGCCAACCGGCCGCTAATACGTCCAGGAGATTTCGCGAGATCCATCGTCGCCTCTCGGTGCGTCACCCGCTGATCAAGCGGACGATGGCCGACGCTACGAGAGCGGCGCTGGCGCGGCATCCGTACCGTATACGGATTTTTGGCCAGCACATATCAGATGAGGTCCGATAACGTGTTTGTGCTACACGATCAGCCCAGGCAGGGGGTGGCTGAATGCCGTGGGGACCGGCCCGCGTCCCTTCCTCGGGATCCCTGTCCGACGTGCTCATCGGCCGCCGGTCCGAGCTGGCACTCCTGCGCGCGATCGTCGCCGCCCCGCCGTCACTCGCCCTGATCGAGGGCGAGGCGGGCATCGGCAAGAGCCGCCTGGTGGGCGAACTGCTCGCCACCACCGAACTGGCCGGCGCCCGCAGGCTGGTCGGCCAGTGCGAGCAGCTCCAGGAGCCGCTGCCACTGTCACCCCTGCTCGACGCGTTCCGCCTGGCCGCCGGCGAGCTGGCCAGGTCCAGGCCGCTCAACCCGGTGACCGGCGCGCTGGCGCCGCTGCTGCCCGAGATCGCCGGGCACCTGCCGCCCCCGCCGCCCCCGCTGCCCGACCAGCGGGCGGAGCGGCACCGGGTGTTCCGTGCCGCCGTCGCGCTGCTCGACCATCTGAGCCCGCTGGTGCTCGTACTCGAGGATGTGCACTGGGCCGACGGCGGCACGCACGACTTCCTCGCCTACCTCGCCGCGCACCAGCCGAGGGACCTGTCGGTGATCCTCACGGTCCGCACCGAGGCGGGCAGGCTGCCGATCCGCGAGGCGTTCGCCCGCGCGCCGTCCGGCCCGGCACGCTCCGTCGGCCTCACCCCGCTGAGCCCGCCCGACGTGGAGGAGCTCGCGCGGGGCGTGCTCAAGACCGACCTCCCCGGCGCGTTCGCCGCCCTGCTCTACGAGAAGACCGGCGGCATCCCGTTCGTCGTCGAGGAGGTGCTGCGCACGCTGCTCGAACGCCTGCCCGCCGGCGAGATCCCCGGCCGTCCCGACGTGCTGGCGGGCCTGGCCGTCCCGACGGTCCTGCGCGACGTGGTGCTGCAGCGCCTGTCCTCGCTCGACGCCCCGGCGCGGGAGATCCTCTGCGCCGCCGCGGTCATCGGCATGACGCCCGACGACCGCGTACTCGCCGAGGTCACCGGCCGCGACGCGGCCGAGATCGCCGGCGCGCTCGGCAGGGCGCAGGCGGTCGGACTCCTGCACGAGGAGGGCGGCCACTGCCACTTCCGCCACGCGCTGGCCAGGCAGATCGTGTACGAGTCCATGGCCGTGTCCGGCCGCCGCTGGCTGCACCTCAAGACCGCGCGCGCCCTGGAGTCCGGGGCCGGGCCGAGACCGGTCGCCAGGCTCGCCCACCACTACCGGCACGCCGGGCACACCACGGAGTTCGTGGACAACGCCGAGGCGGCCGCCGACACCGCGCTGTCCCACGGCAACGACGCCACGGCCGCGCGGTTCCTGCTCCAGGCACTGGAGATCGACGAGTTACCCGGCGAGACGCGGGTACGGCTGGCCGTCAAGCTCGGTCGTTCGGCGGTCGACGGGCTGGCGCACGCGGAGGCCGTACCCATACTCGAACGCCTCCTCGCCACCGAACCCCTCCCCTCCGATCGGCGCGGCGAGCTGCGCTTCGCGCTCGGCCGGCTGCTGCGCCAGCACGGCGAGGCCAGAGCCGGGCACCTCCAGATCGAGCAGGCCATCGACGATCTCGCCGATCAGCCCGCGCTGCTCGGCCGCGCGCTCGCCGTGCTGGCCGCGCCCGAGACCGTCGTGGACCGGCACGTCAGCGAGCACGCCATCAGGTGCGACCAGGCCGAGGAGGCCGCGCGGCGCAGCGGCGACCACGACGTCGCCATCGCCGTACGCATCGCGCGCGCCTCACTCCTGCTCGAACAGGGCGACCCGGAGAGCGAGCGGCTGATCGACGAGCTGCTGCGCGACGACCGGCTGCGCGCCGTGCCGAGGGAGCGCGCCCGCGCCTGCCTCAACTGGGCACAGGGCGCCCTGCACGTCGGGCACCTGCGGCGCGCCGAAGCGCTGCTCGCCGAGGGTCGCGAGGCCGCCGACCAGGTCGGATACCTGCGGGTGGTGGAGGTCGTCGAGCTCGTGACGGCCGCTGCAGACCGGGCGGCCGGGCGGTGGGAGGGGCTGGAGGAGCGGGTTCGCCGGCTGGGGGGCACGGCGTCCATGTTCGCGGCCGCGTCGCAGGACTCCCGGCTGCTGCACGGCGCCCTGCTGGCCGCGACAGGCCCGGCCGAGGAGGCCATCGCCATCCTGGTCAACGTGATCGCCGTCGCCGAGCGCGCCGGGGCGGTCTGGCCGCTCATCCCCGCCCGCACGACCCTGTCCCGGCTGCTGCTGACGCTGGACGACGCCGCGGGCGCGGCCGAGGTCGCGACCACGGCGCTGGCCCACGTACGGTCCAAGGGCAACTGGGTGTGGGGGGCCGAGACCGTGCTCTGCCTCGTCGACGCCCTGGACGTCCGCGGCTCGGCCGGCACCGCCGCACCGCTGGTGGCCGAGCTGGCCGCCGGGATCGTGGGGGCCGACGCGCCGCTCGCCCAGGCCGCCCTGCTGACCGCCCGCGCCGTTCTCGCGCCGGAGGAGGCCGACGGGCTGCTCGACGCCGCCCGTACCACGTTGGGCGAGGCCGGGCTGCGCTACGACGAGGCGCTGGCGAGCGAGCGCCTGGGCCGCCACCGCTGCGAACACGCCGGCGACGGCGGGCCCATCCTGGAAAGCGCTCTGCGGATGTACGGAACGATGGGGGCGGATCGCGACATCGCCCGGATCTGCCGGATCATGCGGCAGAACGGCGTGCCCATCCCGTATCCGTGGCGGGGCGGGCGGCCCTCGCACGGGCAGACGTTGTCGTCGCGGGAGCGCGAGGTGGCGCTGCTGGCGGCCGAGGGCAAGACGAACCAGGAGATCGCCACCGAGCTGTTCCTGTCCAGGCGGACCGTGGAGAGCCACGTCTCCAGCGCGCTGCGCAAGCTCGGGCTGCTGTCGCGGAAGGAACTGCGGGGGCTCGAAGTCGAGCGGCCGTTCGACGACGGGTGAGCCGCTCAAGTGCTCCCAGCCGACGGTTGGGCCGCTCAGCGGATCAGGCGGTGCTCCCAGGCGACGGTTGAGCCGCTCAGGGGACCAGGCGGTGCTCCCAGGCGACGGTTGAGCCGCTCAGGGGACCAGGCGGTGCTCCCAGGCCCAGGCGGCTATCTCCGTACGGTTGCGCAGGCCGAGCTTGGACCGGACGACCGAGACGTGGCCCTTGACGGTGCTCACCGAGATGAACAGCTCCGCGGCGATCTCCCTGTTCGTCCGCCCTCTGGCCACGGCCCTGACTACTTCGGTCTCACGGACGGACAGGGGCGTCTCCCCGGCCGGCCGGCCGGCCTGCCGCTCGCCGGTTATGTGGCGCAGCAGGCGCAGGGTCAGCGACGGCGAGATCAGGGCCTCTCCCGCGTGCGCGGCCCTGACGGCCTCGACGAGCAGCTCGGGGCCCGCGTCCTTGAGCACGAAACCGGCCGCGCCGCCGCGCAGCGCGCCTTTGACGTACTCGTCGAGGTCGAACGTGGTGAGCACGATCACGCGCAGCGGGTCGCGTACGCCGGGGCCGGCCAGGGCGCGGGTGACCTCGATGCCGTCGAGGCCGGGCATCTGGACGTCCACCAGGCACACGTCGGGGCGGTGCCGGCGAGCCAGCGCCACCGCCTCGACGCCGTCCGCGGCCTCGGCGACCACGGTGATGCCTGGCTGGTCCTCGAGAATGAGCCGCAGACTGCGCCGGATCAGCTGCTGGTCATCGGCGAGCAGCACCCCGATGCTCACCGAGCCGCCGGCTTCGGCTCGGGAGCCTGGGTGGACCCGAGTGCGAGCCCGGTCGTGGGCTCGCTGGTGGGTCCGGTCGCGGGCCCGGGAATGGGCCCGGTCGCGGGCCCGGGAATGGGCCCGGGGGTGGGCAGGGTGGCGTGGACCGACCAGCCGGTTCCCGGGCGTGGGCCCGCGTGCAGGGTGCCGCCCAGGGCCTCGACGCGTTCGCGCATCCCGAGCAGGCCGTAGCCGCCGCGGCGGGGATGGCGGGCCGGCGGGGCATCGTCCACGACCTCGACGGCGACCGCGTCCCGATCCTGCGTGATGGTGACGGTCACCGAGCGGGCGTCCCCGGCGTGCCGGGAGACGTTGGTCAGCGACTCCTGCACGACCCGGTACACCATGCCGGCCACATCAGGCCGCCACCTCAGCTCGCCGTCGGGCAGCCGCAGGCGCACCGGAGGGCCGGGGAAGCGCTCGACGAGATCGCTGAGCCGCTCGGGCCCCAACGGGTCGGCCGCATCCTGCCCGGCGGTGCGGAGGAGGCCGACGACGTGGCGGGTGGCGGCCAGGGCCTCCGCGCCGGCGGCTTCGATGCCGGCCAGGGAGTCCGCCGCCTGCTCCGGGTCCTTGCGGGCGATGAGCCGGGCGGCCTGGGCTTGGAGTACGACGCTGGTGATGTGGTGGGCGACGACGTCGTGCAGGTCCCTGGCCAGGTCGAGGCGTTGGTGGCGGCGTACCCGCTCGGCGACGGCGCGGCGGCGGGCGACGAGGAGCCGCGGGCACAGCCCACACGCGAGCGCGGCCAGCCACCCCGCGCCGTTCAGGTACGCGACCGCCGGGCCGGCGAAGACCAGGCTGCCTGCGGCCACCGCGAGCCCGCCACCGGCGACGGCGCAGGCCGGCAGGACGGGAAGCACTCTGACGGCCGAACCGGTGAGCACCGACAGGGCCGACGCCATGGCCGGACCCGGCTCGGCCGGCAACCCGGCGAACCTGGCGACCCCGATGGCGACCGCCGCGACGGCCAGGCCCGCGACCGCCGCCGGCAACGGGCCACGACGGCGTACGAGGGCGATCCCGCACACCACCGCCCCCGCCGCGCAGTCGAACCACCAGTAGCCGCCACCCCAGCTGGCCGCGATCCGGGCGGCCCAGAAGGCGAGCACCACCGCGAACACGACCCCGAGCCCGGCGTCGGCCGCGACCCGCGCCCACCGCTCCCGCCCATGCACCCGCTCAGGCTAGGAGGCCGCGCCCCGGCGCCGTACCGGCCGAAAGTACGGTTTCCGGTTGCCTAAGCTGATGACCATGACCGATTCGGAAACGCAGAAGGATGTCCGCATCGAGATAAAGATGACCATGTCGATCACCGATGTGAAGGCGCTCCAGGACGCCGCCGTCGCGGTGATCGAGCGGGAAGGCGTCTGGCACATCGGACCGGACGCGACACAGGCGCAGCGGCAGGAGGAGATCGCCCAGGTCAGGGCGGATCCGGCCCATGCGGTGAGCAACCTGGTCGCCTTCATGAACATCGACGGCCTCATCGCCGACCGCGTGCCCGGCCTGGCCGCCGAGAGCGCCAGTGTGGGCGCCAAGGTGGGGAGGGCCGCCGACTTCGACTAGCGGCTTTACAGCGAAGAGAGCCCGTGGTTACGTTCGTGGGCAGATGACAGCGTTGTCAGAATCTCCCCGTGTGAGGAGCAGAGATCGCTGATGGTGTCACGACGTAGTTTCCTGCGGGCGAATGGCGTGGTCCTCGCGGCCGGCGGCCTCGGAC
>NZ_JADOGI010000330.1 GCF_015645445.1 Nonomuraea cypriaca
CAGGGCTGCTCCCACCCTCCCCGGCACCACCCGGATCAGGCTGCCCTCAGCTCCGCCTCCCTGCTGCGACAGGGTCAGCGGTGAAGGTCTTTCACCTCCACTCAACTCACAGCGCCTCACGGCGCACTCACGATCTCCGGCACACCGGCAACACCCTGGCGGCCCAGTCAGGAGCGAGCCTCGCCGATCTCAAGGCACGCATGGGACACGACAGTGACCGGGCTGCGCTCATCTACCAGCACGCCACCCGAGATGCGGATCAGAAGATCGCCGACGCGCTCTCTGCCCGTGTCAAGGCCGAGCGGAAGAAGGCGAAGAAGAAGCCCAAGAGGGGAGATGACGACGGCAGCGCGGGGGTGCTGGTTCCCGCAGGGTAATGGCACGTTAATGGCACGAACGCCCCGTCACATGATCAGTGGCGGGGCGTTTTCCCTGGTGGAGCCTAGGAGATTCGAACTCCTGACTTCCTGCTTGCAAAGCAGGCGCTCTGCCAACTGAGCTAAGGCCCCTTGCGACGAAGATAGCTTACCGGGCGGAGGGGGCCACCTGCGTCGTGCCGAGGTCGTCGCTCAGGACCAAGCCGGGGAAGTCGGCGATCGAGTCCAGGATGTGTGTCGCGCCGCCCTTCAGTAGTCGCTCCCTGCTGTGGACGCCGGTCATCACGCCGGCGACGATCGAGGCGCCGGCTCGTTTGCCGCACAGCATGTCGCTTTCCGAGTCGCCGATGACGGCCACATCGCGTACGTCCTCCACGCCCAGCCTCAGCACGGCGTGCAGGACCATGTCCGGCCAGGGGCGGCCGCGGCCGCCGGCGTCCTCGGGGCAGATGGCGAGGTCGATCTTGTCGTGCCAGCCGAGGACGCTGAGCACGCGGCTCAGGGTGGCCCGGCTGAAGCCGGTGATCAAGGCCAGCTTGATGTCGTTGCCGCGCAGTTTGTCGGGCGCCTCCAGGGCTCCGGGCATGGGTACGAGACCCGCCCGCCCCAGCGCACCCTCGTAGGAGCGCTCGAACGTCAGGTTCGCCGCTTGCGCCTGGGCCTCGTTTCCAGGGAAGATCCCGCGGAAGACATCGATCTTGGGGCAGCCCCGGGACCGGTGCACGTGAACCATGGCACGCGCGTACGCTCCGGTCCCGGGCACTATGCCCTGGGTCGCGATCGCCTCGGCGAAGGCGCGCTCGACCATGGCGATGTCACCGACTGTGGTGCCTGCCAGGTCCAGGCACACCAGCTTGATGGGGACGATGTCACTCATCGCCTCGCCGGTCGGTTAGTTCTCGCTGCCGGTCGCCTCGGTCCAGAGATCGAGCTCTGCGCGGTCGGCCTGCACCTTACGCCAGATCAGCAACCCCCCAAGGGCGATCAGCGCCAGAACGAGCAGCTTCTTCACGGTGTGACCCCACTTCTTCGACGGCCTCACCTGCCGGGGTGAGACCCAACGGTTGACAAGCAGCCTAGCAAGGTATGGCTGCGGTCCCTGTCTTGTGCACGGACCAGATGTGTGAAATGGGCGCAGAACGAGTGTTCAGGCCCAGGTGGGAATGGCTATCCCCGTTCTCGACTCGGACAACATCCTGATCATGCCAAATATCCCGACCAAGCGCGCACCTGCCCCCTGCCCAGCCTCATCGGTCCGCCTCTGTCATGGTCCCTCTCCCCCGTAAGAAGTCCACACGTCTCGTACGCGGCGGTGTGGAGTTCGCCGTACGGGGACTCAACCGAGTGGGTTCGGCGTGCGTACCCATATGTGTGACTTGAATCTCAGAAGTCGGCATAGCATACCCTAGGGGGGTAAGGTGTGGTTTCGAAGCTGGAGAACACACACTAGGGAGACCGGAATGAGCACCGCCACCTACACCGTCAAGGGCATGACCTGCGGACACTGCGTGAGCTCGGTCAAGGAGGAGGTCGGCGAGGTGGCGGGGGTGACCTCCGTGGAGGTCGATCTGGCCAGTGGCCTGCTGACCGTCACCGGCGACGGGCCGATCGACGAGGCCGGGATCGCCGCGGCGGTTGGAGAAGCCGGGTACGAAATGGCAGGCCGGTCATGAACACGGCCGCCAAGCTCAGCGCGTACGTCCTGGGGCTGGCCGTCGTCTTCGGTGGCACGCTGGGCGCGGGGCGAGTGATCGGCCCGACCGCGGTTCCCCCTGTTCAGCAGGCCGACGAGCACAACGAAGGAGTCGGCGAGCACGGCGAAGAAGCGAGCGCGGAAGCCGCTGGGCATGGTGACGGGCATGGCACTCAGCAGGTCAGAAGCGATACCCCCGGGGGGCTCCAGGTGTCACAGGACGGCTACACGCTCAACCCGATCACCACGATGACGATCGGCCGGCCCGCGGACTTCAAGTTCACCGTGACCGACCCCGACGGCAAGCCGATCACCGCCTACCAGGTCGAACACGACAAGAAGCTGCACTTCATCGTCGTCTCCCGCGACCTGACGCACTTCCAGCACGTACATCCGGAAATGGCCCAGGACGGCACCTGGTCGGTCGGGTTGACGCTTCCTGAGGCGGGGTCGTACCGGGCGTTCGCCGACTTCGTGCCCGAGGGCGGCGAGAAGCTGACGCTGAGCGCGGACCTGGAGGTGGCGGGCGACTACCGGCCCGAACCGTTGCCGCACGTCAGCCGTACGGCGGCCGTCGACGACTACACTGTGAACCTCGCCGGAGACCTGGTCCCCGGCCGGACGAGCGAGCTCACCCTCACGGTGAGCAAGGACGGCGAGCCGGTCACCGACCTGCAGCCCTACCTCGGCGCCTATGGCCACCTGGTGACCCTGCGCGCCGGTGACCTGGCCTACCTGCACGTACATCCTGAAGACAGCGCGAAGGCCGGACCGGAGATCACCTTCTACGCCGAGGTGCCGAGCGGCGGCGACTACCGGTTGTTCCTCGACTTCCAGCACGAAGGCAAGGTCCGTACGGCGGCCTTCACCGCCACGGCCACCCTGCCCGACGGGCACGTCCCGTCGGCCACCCACACCCACTGAACGCACAGGACGCGAGGAAAGGAGAGGTGATGTCCTCCCTCACCGAGGCAGGAGCCGTCGAACTCACGATCGGCGGCATGACGTGCGCGTCCTGTGCCAACCGGATCGAGCGCAAGCTGAACAAGCTGGAAGGCGTCACGGCGACGGTCAACTACGCGACCGAGAAGGCGAAGGTCACTTTTCCTGACGGCGTCGACCCACAGGACCTCATCAGCGAGGTGGAGAAGGCCGGCTACACGGCCGCCCTGCCCGCCCAGAAAGCCCAGAAAGCCCAGAAAGCCCAGGAAGCCCAGGATGAGGAGGCCGGGGAGCCCGGCGAGCTGCGGCCGTTGCGTCAGCGGTTGATCGCCGCGGTGGTGTTGAGTGTTCCGGTGGTCGCGATGGCGATGGTTCCGGTGTTGCAGTTCGCGAATTGGCAGTGGTTGTCGTTGGTGTTGGCGGCGCCGGTGGTGGTGTATGCGGGCTGGCCGTTCCACAAGGCGGCGTGGAGGAATCTGCGGCATGGTGCCGCGACGATGGACACGTTGATCTCGATGGGCACTTTGGCGGCGCTGGGCTGGTCGGTGTGGGCGTTGTTCTTCGGTACGGCGGGTGTGCCGGGGATGACGCATCCGTTCGCGTTCACCATTGGGCGCAGTGATGGGTCGGGCAACATCTATCTGGAGGCCGCGGCGGCGGTGACGGCGTTCATCCTGGCGGGGCGTTTCTTCGAGTCCAAGGCCAAGCGGCGGGCGGGTGCGGCGTTGCGGGCGCTGATGGAGCTGGGCGCCAAGGATGTGGAGTTGGCTGATGGCCGCCGTGTCCCGGTCGAGCTGCTGGAGGTCGGGGATCGGTTCGTGGTGCGGCCGGGGGAGAAGATCGCCACCGACGGGGTGGTCGTTGAGGGCTCCTCTGCGGTGGATGCGTCGATGCTGACGGGTGAGTCGGTGCCGGTCGAGGTCCGTCCCGGTGATGGGGTGGCCGGGGCGACGGTGAACGCGGGTGGGCGGTTGATCGTCGAGGCCGACCGGGTGGGGGCGGATACGCGGCTCGCGCAGATGGCGAGGCTGGTGGAGGAGGCGCAGAGCGGGAAGGCGCAGGTGCAGCGGCTGGCCGATCGGATCTCGGGGGTGTTCGTGCCGATCGTGATCGCGTTGGCGGTGGGGACGCTGGGGTTCTGGCTGGGTGCCGGTGATGGTGTGGGGGCGGCGTTCACCGCGGCGGTGGCGGTGCTGATCATCGCGTGCCCGTGTGCGCTGGGGCTGGCCACGCCGACGGCGTTGCTGGTGGGTACTGGCCGGGGTGCTCAGCTGGGCATTGTGATCAAGGGGCCGGAGGTGCTGGAGTCCACCCGCCGTGTCGACACGATCGTGTTGGACAAGACCGGGACGGTGACCGAGGGCCGGATGACGCTGACCGCCGTGCATCTGGCCGAGGGCGAGAGCCGGGAGGAGGTGCTGCGGCTGGCGGGCGCGCTGGAGCATGCCTCGGAGCATCCGATCGCCGAGGCCGTCGCCCGGGCGGCGCAGTCCGACGCGATCGTGGAGGACTTCGCCAATGTGGAGGGGCTCGGCGTGCGGGGTGTGGTGGATGGGCACGCGGTCGTGGTGGGCCGGCCCCGGTTGCTGGCGCAGTGGTCGCAGCATCTGCCGGCCGGCCTGGAGCGCGAGCTGGCCGGGGAGCGGGCCCGGGGTCGCACGGTGGTGGCGGTGGGCTGGGACGGCCGGGCGCGGGCGGTGCTGGTGGTGGCCGATGTGGTCAAGCCGACCAGCCGGGAGGCGATCGAGCAGCTCAGGGGGCTGGGGTTGGCCCCGGTGCTGTTGACCGGGGACAACGAGGTGGTCGCCAGGACGGTGGCGGCTGAGGTGGGCATCGACGAGGTGATCGCCGAGGTGCTGCCCGGCGGCAAGGTGGAGGTGGTCAAGCGGTTGCAGGGCGAGGGCAGGGTGGTGGCCATGGTGGGTGACGGGGTCAACGACGCCGCCGCGCTGGCCCAGGCCGATCTGGGCCTGGCGATGGGCACCGGCACCGACGCCGCCATCGAGGCCTCCGACCTGACCCTGGTGCGGGGCGACCTGCGGGTGGCCGCGGACGCGCTGCGGCTGTCCCGCCGCACACTGTCCACCATCAAAGGCAATCTGTTCTGGGC
Organism: Nonomuraea cypriaca; assembly: GCF_015645445.1. GTDB lineage: Bacteria > Actinomycetota > Actinomycetes > Streptosporangiales > Streptosporangiaceae > Nonomuraea > Nonomuraea cypriaca. The sequence goes on from NZ_JADOGI010000330.1 coordinate 5,123, forward strand.
GTTCGCCTACAACGTCGCCGCGCTGCCACTGGCCGCGCTCGGCATGCTCAACCCGATGATCGCGGGAGCCGCGATGGCGTTCTCCAGTGTGTTCGTGGTCAGCAACAGCCTCAGGCTGCGTACGTTCAGGTGATCGGGCTCGGTCGGCGGCCGGCGCCATCTGTGCGCCCGCCTCGCCCCCGGCGTGTCCGTACGCGCCGGGCCCGCCCTGGCGCCGGAGCGGCTGGAGGCGTACTGCGGTGAAACCCCGCAGCCCGGCCTGGTCCTGGGCTACGGCGCCATCGCCAAGGACGCGATCCCCGGCGGCCTGCGGCTGCTGCGGTCACGGATGTCGGCGGGTCCAGAAGCGTCTGGCCCGCTCCCCCGGCATCTGGGGATCGTCGGGCGATGAGGGCTGCTGGACGATCACGACCGTCGTGCGCGCGTGCCTGGCGCAGTACATGCTGGTCGAGGGCAGGAAGATGCGGCTGAGCACGCCGCGGCGGCTCCGCCCGAGCACCAGCAGGTCGCCCTCGCGGGCCAGGTCGACGAGGTGGTAGCCGGGGTCGCCGACCCGGCCGATCGCGGCCGTCGTCAGATCGTCGGGCACCCCGCCCGCCACGTCGTCGAACACCCCGGCGATGACCTCGGCGCAGCGGGCCTCCTCGCCCTGTCTTAGGGCGTTCTGCACGGGCAACGCCTCGGGGAATGGATGCACGGGCGCGCGGCTCACGTGCACGGCGACCAGGGCCATCCGGTGCAGCCTGGCCGCCCCGATGGCCCAGGCCAGCGCCCAGCGCGAGGCCGGGGACTCGTCCACCCCCACAATCAGCCTCGCACCGGCAGGCAGATCCTGTTCCACGGTGCCTCCTGTAGGAAGTACGACCATAGTGCGCCTGCGCGCTGGTTACCGGGAGGTGGCACTTTGCGAACTCTGGAGTCGTCCGCGAAGGCGGGCGTAGCATGCGTGGGTGGAACGAGGGTGGGTGCGGCCCCGTCCCGCCCTCGACCGGCGGCTCGACGGGGCGCTCACGTACCGGCTCACCTCGCTCGTGGCGGCGACGGGCTACGGGAAGTCGATCGCGCTGGCCGGTTGGAGCCAGGCCGTCGGCGCGGTGCTGCACCGGCTCGGGCCCGCCGACCGGGACCTTCCCACGCTGGCCGGCGCGGTGGCCGCGGCGCTGTCCGACAAGGTGCCAGGACTGCCCGCCGACCTGGTCACGGCTGCGCGGACGCCGCTCGGTCCCGGCGCGGACGAGCTGTCCAGGGCGGCGGCGCTGGCGAACGCGCTGGCCGAGTCGCTGTCCATGCGGCTGCGGCGCGGGCTGGCCGTGGTGTTCGACGGCATGGACGCGATCGCCGCCGCGCCGGGGTCCGTACGTTATGTGGAGACGCTGGTCCGGGTCGCGCCCCGGCACCTGCATCTGGTCACCGCGTCGCGGGCGCCGCTGCCGTTCCCGACCGCGCGGCTGCGCCAGGACCACGAGGTGTTCGATCTCGACGCGACCGACCTGGCGCTCACGCTCGACGAGACCGCCGCCTGGGCCCGCGACCGGCTGGGCGAGCCTGGCGTCGCGGTCGCCGCCACGCTGCACGAGTCCTGTGGGGGCTGGCCCGCCGCCGTACGCGCCGCGCTCGACGCGCTGGCCCGCGAGGATCCGGCCGCCTGGCCCCGCACCGCCGCGAGCCTGGCCGCGACGTCGGCCACGCTGGAGCGGCTCACGCTCTCCGCGTTCACGGACCTGCCCGCGGCCATGCGCGAGTTGCTCCGCGCCGCGACCGTGCTGCCCGTGCTGACCAGCGGCCTGGCCGCCACGCTCGGCGCGCCGCCCGACACGCTGGCGTCGCTGACCAGCCGCGGGCTGTTCCTCGAAGCCGGTCAGGACGGCCATCGCCTGACCCAGACCAGCGCCCACATGCTGGCCGGGCACGCCCCGCTCGACCGCCACGAGGCCCATGACGTGGCGGCCGTCGCCGCCCGCTGGTACGTCGAGCACGACCAGCCCGAGCTGGCCCTGCGCGCCGCGGTCGCCACCGCGCACCCGGGCCTGGCCGCCTCCCTCCTCGACGCGTACGGCCTGCGCCTGGCCGAACGCGGTGACGTGGTCGCCGCCCTGGACCTGTTACCCGAGGCCGCCAGGCGCTCTCCCCCGATGCTCAAGCTGGCCGGCATCGCCGAGCTCAACCGCGGCCACTGGGACTTGGCCCGCGAACTGCTCGCCGGCGCCGCCGGTGGAGCCGCGTCCGACGCGTACGTGGCCAGGCGGCTCGGCTTCATCGACCACCTGCGCGGCGATCTGGACGCGGCGCTGGCCGCGTACACCAAGGGCCACGAGCACGGCCTGCCGCCCGCGGACGCCGCCATGTGCGCCGCCTCCGCCGCGTCGGTGCTGTGGCTGAAGGGCGACAAGGCGGGCTGCGCCGAGCTGGCCGACCAGGCCCTGGAGCAGGCCGGCAGCCTGGGGGACCCGGGCGCGCTCGCGATGGCGAACACGGTGCTGGCCATGCTCGCCGCGCTCGACGGCGACCGCCGCGCCAACGACGCCCACTACCTGCGCGCCCTCGAGTACGCCGAACGCGCGGGCGACGTCGTCCAGCTCATCCGCATCCACGCCAACCGCGCCTCCCGCCACCTGGACGAGGGCTCGTACGCCGACGCCCTGGCCGAGACGGAGCTCGCCGGCCGGTTGTGCGACCTGGTGTCGTTCGCCCCCTATGCCGCCCTGAACATCTCCAACCGCGCCAAGGCCCTGATCGGCCTCGGACGACTGGAGGAGGCGGCGATCGAGGCGGCCGACGCGGTGGCCAGGTGGGAGGCGATGGGCTCCAGGCTGGTCGGCTACGGGCTGAACCGGCTGGCCGAGATCCACGCGCTGCGCGGCGAGCGCCGGGCGGCGGCGGAGATCTACCGGCGGATCATCGCGGAGGCGGAGCCGTCCGGCGAGGTGCAGTCGCTGTCCAACGTGCTCAACGCGCTGGCGGAGCTGCTCGCCGGCGAGGACCCCGAGGAGGCCACGCGCGTCGCCGAGCAGGCGCTCAAGCACGCGGAGGGCATCGCGGGCGTGAGCGCGCGGGTGGTCGCCGCCCGTGTGGCCGTGGCCGCGGGGCGGCGTGTGGAGGCCACGGCGCTGCTGGAGGAGACCGAGCCGGTCGCCGTGAGCCGCAGGGACCACGCGGCCCAGGCCGCCATCGTGGAGCTGCGGGCGGAGCTGGAGGGCGACCCGGGGCTCGCGGACGAGGCGATGCGCAGGTGGGCGGCGCTCGGCGATCCGATCGGGCAGGCCAGGGCCGAGCTGGTCGGGGCCGCACTGGCGGATCCAGGGGCGGGCAGGGAGACGGCCGCGGCGGTGCGGGCGCGCATGCGCGCGATCGGCTGCCGGGCCCTCGACGACCGGATCGACGCGCTGATCGCCCGCTCCGCGCCCGCGCCGGGGGCGAGGGTGGTCGTGGAGACCATGGGAACGTTCCGGGTGCTGCGGGGCGGGGTGCCGCTGCCGCGTACGGCGTGGCAGTCGCGTAAGGCCCGCGACCTGCTGAAGATCCTGGTCAGCCGCAGGGGGAGCGGGATCAGCAGGGAGCGGCTGGTCGAGATCCTGTGGCCGGAGCAGGCGGACGAGGTGGTCGGACTGCGGCGGCTGAACGTCATGGTGTCCACGCTGCGCGCCGTGCTCGACCCCGCCCACGAGCGGCCGGCCGATGACATCGTGGTCTCGGATGAGGGCGCGTTGCGCCTGGATCTGTCCAACGTCGACGTCGATGTCGAGAAATTTCTGGATCTGGTGGCTGGGGCCGTACGGCTCGATCAGGCGGGCCGTACGCGCGAGGCGCTGGCGGGGTGGGCGGCGGCCGAGAGCGCGTACGGCGGGGAGTTCTGCGCGGAGGACCCGTACGCGGACTGGGCCGTGGGGCTGCGTGAGCAGGCCAGGCTGGCGTACGTGCAGGCGGCGGCCAGGCTCGCCACGGCAAGGACCGCCGAGCGGCGCCACGACGAGGCCGCGCGTTACTGGCTGCGCCTGCTGGAGCGGGACCGCTACGACGAGCGCGCCCACCTCGGCCTGGTGCGCGTGCTCGACCTCGCGGGCCGGCGCGGCGACGCCCGCAGGCGCTACCAGCTCTACGCGGAACGCATGCGCGAGCTGGAGGTCGAGCCCGCCCCCTACCCCACCTGAGCGTCGGGCC
>NZ_JADOGI010000331.1 GCF_015645445.1 Nonomuraea cypriaca
GGGCTGGAGGAGGTGCTGTTCGCGGGCCGGCGGGCCTGGGTGCTCGCGGGAGACACGGAGGTGCCCGAGGATCCGCCGCGGGGCGTCCGGCTGCTGCCGTACTTCGACGCCTACGTGGTGGCGGGCCGGCCGCGCGAACTGCTCTATCCGGGTGCGGCGGCGACGCGTGCCCTGGCCGGCGGGCAGGCGGGCAACTTCCCCGTGCTGCTCGTGGACGGGGTCGTGAGCGGCGTCTGGCACCAGCGGCGCTCTGGCGGCAAGATCGACATCACCGTGGAGCCGCTCCACGACCTGACCCCTGCCATGCTGCGCGAGCTCGACGAGCAGGTGGACCGGGTGGGCGAGATCATGGAGGGCCGGCCTCGCCTGACCATCGGCCCCGTGGCCGTGGGCCCCCACGCGTAGCGCCCGCCGTCCCGACGGCGAGCCTCAAGTGTGTCCAAGGATGTCACCAAGCCTGGAGTTGTGGATCTCCGCCTGGATACGGCTCCACCAGAAGGCCGTACGAAGGAGGACACATGGCACTCAACGACTTCGAGTCGGCCCTGAACGAAACGAACGAGATAGACCTCACGACCACCGGCCGGGTGACCGGTCGTGAGACGTCCCGTCCCGTGTGGTTCGTCCGGCAGGACGACAAGCTGTACCTGCTTCCCGTGACCGGATCGAGGAGCCAGTGGTACAAGAACCTGCTCGTGACACCCACGATCGGCCTGTACGCGGGCGATGCCGCGTACAGCACGCGAGGCAACCCGATCACAAATCCGGACAAAGTGAGTCAAGTGATAGACGACTTCCGCGCCAAGTACGGTGCGGATGACGTGGCGGAATACTACTCGGACCCGGATGTGGCCGTCGAAGTCCCACTCGGCTGACCGGTGCCGGATATTCGTGTGGCGGCCCTCGCCCGTACGCTCATGTGGTCAGGGCAGCTGGATCGACGCGCCGGGGCCGACCGGCAGGCCGACGAAGTAGAAGACGGCCAGCACGCCGACCCACACCAGCCCGAACGCGGGCACGAACGGCAGGAGCCTGGACACCAGCGTGCCGAGCTTGAGGCCGGGCTCGTACTTCTGCGCGGCGGCCAGAATGAAGTACAGGAAGATGTGCATGGGGGAGATCGCCTGGGTGATCGAGTCACCGATGCGGTGAGTCGCCTGGATGATCGCCGGTGACAGCCCGAGCAGCATGAGCGCCGGCACCATCACCGTCGACTCCAGCGACCACAGGCCGGAGCCCGAGGTGATCACCAGGTTCAGCACCATGGACAGCAGCACCAGGAAGACCAGCGCGGGGAACCCGACGAGCCCGACGGCCTTCGCCGCGTCCGCCAGCTCCACCGCGAGGAACGTGGCCAGCCCGCTCCAGGACAGCACGCTGAGCGTCTGGGCCACGATGAAGATGAGCGTGATGAAGCCGCCCATCTCCTTGATCGCCGTGGTCATCATCGCGTAGACGTCGCGATCCTTCTTGGCCAGCCCGATCACCCGGCCGTACGTGTAGCCGAACAGGAAGAACACCAACGCGATGATCGGCACCAGGTTGCTCAGCAGCGGCGAAGGGACCAGCGAGCCGTCCGGGTCGCGCAGCGGGCTGCCCGGGATGAGCCAGGCCACCACGACCAGCGCCAGGAAGCCGGCCACCACGAGCCCGCTGACCAGCAGCGCACGCCGTTCCTGTGGCGTCACCTCGACCCGCGCGCCGTCCCTGCCATGACCTGGGCCATCACCTGGGCCGGCACCGGGGCCGTCACCGGAGCCCTTGCCGGGCCGCCACGCGGGCAGCCTCGGTTCGAGCACCCGGGAGATCAGCAGCCCGCCGACGATCGGCAGGACCAGCCCGGCCGCGGCGCCGAAGTAGTAGTTCATGGCGATGTTGGTGGAGTAGCCGTCGGTGCCCGGGAGCAGCGCGGCGGCCTTCTCGGTGATGCCGGCCAGGCTCGCGTCCAGCGTGCCCAGCAGGAGACCGCCGGCGTACCCGGTGGCGGTGCAGGCGTAGGCGCCGATGAGGCCGGCGAGCGGATGCCGGCCGACGGCGCTGAACACCAGGGCCGCCAGCGGCGGGATGACCAGGAACGACGCGTCGGACATGACGTGTCCCTGACAGGCGACGAACGCCACCACGTACGGCACCAGGGAGCGGGGCACCCGGTAGAACGCCAGGCGCACGGCGGCCTCCAGAGCGCCGGTGCCCTGCGCCACGCCCACCCCGAGCACCACGGTCAGCACGGGACCGAGCGCCGGGAACTCCACGAAGTTGTCCACCGCCGAGCCGAGCAGCTCAACCAGGCCCTCGCCGGACAGGACGTTCTTGACCGGCGTCGCCTCGGCCGCGCCGGGCAGTTGCACCGTGGCGCCGAGGGCCGCCGCGAGCCACGAGGCGAGCGCGATCAGCACGAACAGGCCGACGAACATGACGAACGGGCTGGGCAGCCGGTTGCCCAGTCGTTCCACTCCGCCCAGCACCCGGTCAAGGGTGGTGGGCTGGCCGGTCTTCAGCATGAGGGGATCCTTCGCGCCGCCGCCTACGGTGGCTCTCGTCGGCATGTGATTGGCGAAAGTATGGTCAGCGCAGTCATGTCGGCCGATTCATCGCCGGAAACCGTCGTAAAGGGCGGTATTTATGCAGGTACTGGTCAGATCGAGGGAGGGCGCGTCACATGTCCTTGACCTCAGCGAAACAGCGGCCCACCTCCCGTGACGGTACCGCCGGCGCCGGGCCGCCGGTCGACGCCGTACCGGAATCGAGCGCCCACAGGTCCAGGGGCGTCGTCGACGACCAGCGGCCGACCGGGTCGAGCACCCGCCCGTACAGCTTGACCTGGCGGAGCACCATCTGCCTGTCCACGATCGTGGCGTGCGGGAACTCGTGGCGCAGCCGGGTGACCAGCCCGTGCAGGTCGGCCACGCCGTGCAGACCCACGGTGAGCAGCAGGTTGTTGGGGCCGGCGACGGCCGCGCACGTACGCGTCTCCGGCCAGCGCAGGAGCTGCTCGCCGGTGCTCTCCAGGTGGTCGTCCGGCATCGCCAGCCACAGCACCGCCGAGTCGTGCCAGCCCGCCAGCCGCCTGGCCAGGTCGCAGCGGAAGGTGATGTCGCCCACCGCGACCAGCCGGTTGATCCGGCGCTGCACCGTACGCGCGGACATTCCCAGCTCGGCCTCCAGCTCGGCGAAACTGCGCCGCCCGTCCACGCTCAGCGCGACGAACAGGCGGCGGTCGATCTCGTCCATCGGCCGCGTCACCGCGGGCGTGCCCGGCTCCGGATGCAGGCGGGCGGCCTGGTGGGTGTTCAGCACCCGCAGCCGCCACCGCATGCTCAGGTCGAACGCCCGGGTCGCGATGTGCGTGCGCACCCTGGTCACCCCGGGCTGCGTGGGCAGTTGGTGCAGCAGGTACTCCGACAGGGCGGCCAGGTCGGGGGCGATCGCGATCGTCCACAGATCGTACGAACCGGCGATGTGCTGCACCGTGATCATGTGCGGCTGTCGTGCCAGCTCCGCGGCGACCTGGCCGGCCGCGCCGGCCTCGCAGGTCAGCTCCAGGAACGCCACGCTCATGGTGTGCAGCTGGCGCTGGCCCAGGGCGACCGTGCACCACGCGAGCCGGTCGTCCGCCAGCCGTTTCCAGCGCCGGGCCGCGGTGACCGGGTCCATGCCGAGCACGGCGCCGACCTCGGCCCAGGACGCCCGGGGGTTGATCTGGAGCGCGTCTATCAATTCCAGATCGTTCTCGCGTAGCATGACGGATTCCATGGTGTCTCAGCTCCAATCATGTCGGATTCCGGCAGTGTAGGTCTAGATAGCGACGGATCGCGATGATTCCCTTGTGAATGACCTACTCTTGCGCGGCGCCCGCGTCGTGGATCCGGAGACCGGGCTGGACGCCGTCCGGCACGTCGCCATCACGGGCGACAAGATCACGTCAGTGTCCGAGGACCCGGCGCCCGCCAGGCGCGAACTCGACGTGTCCGGCCGCGTGCTCGCGCCGGGCTTCATCGACCTGCACAGCCACGCGCAGACCGTCGGCTCGTTGCGGATGCAGGCCATGGACGGGGTGAGCACGGCCCTGGAGCTCGAATCGGGCGCGGCACCCGTACATGTCGCCTATCAGCGCGCGAGCGACGAGGGCCGCCCGATCAACTTCGGCTACTCCGCGTCCTGGGCCATGGCGCGGATGAAGGTGTTCGACGGCGCCGAGCCGGACGGCGGCTGGGAGAGCTTCGCCGCCCTGTGCGGCGGCCCACGCTGGCGCGACCGGGCCACGCCGGCGCAGATCGACCAGGTGCTGGCCGAGCTGGAACGCCAGTTGCACGAAGGCGCCCTCGGCATCGGGGTGCTGCTCGGCTACGCCCCGCGGACCGGGCGGAAGGAGTACGTCCAGGTAGCCCGCCTGGCCCAGCGCTACGACGTGCCGACGTACACCCATGCCAGGTTCAAGAACCCCGACGACCCGGAGACCGCGCTCGAGGGCATCGCCGAAGTGGTCGCCGCGGCCGCCGGCACGGGCGCGCACATGCATCTGTGCCACATCAACAGCACCTCGCTGCGCGCCATCGACGAGATCGGCGCGGTGGTCGCGGGCGCCCGCGGGCACGGACTGAAGGTGTCCACCGAGGCCTACCCGTACGGCGCGGGCATGACCACCATCGGCGTGCCGTTCCTGTCCCCGGAGAACCTTCCCAAGCTCGGCATCACCCCGAGCGATCTCGTGGTCGCCGCCACGGGGGAGCGGCCGGCGGACGCCGAACGGCTGCGCGAGATCCAGCGCACCGACCCGGGCGCGATGGTCGCCATCCACTACCTGAACGAGGACGACCCGGCTGACTGGTCGGTGCTGGAACGCGCCCTGCTGCTGCCCGACACGGCGGTCGCCTCCGACGCGATCCCGTTCGCCGCCCCGGACGGCAGGCTGATCACCGACACCTGGCCGCTGCCTCCCGCATCGGCCGGGCACCCGCGCACGAGCGGGACGTTCTCCCGGTTCCTCGCCACGATGGTGCGCGGCTCGGGCCACCTGTCACTGATCGAGGCGGTACGGCGGTGCACGCTCCAGCCCGCCGAGGTGCTGTCCTCGGTGGCGCCGCAGTTCCGGCACAAGGGCCGGGTGCAGGCGGGCGCGGACGCCGACCTCGTGGTGTTCGACCTCGACGCGGTGTCGGACCGGTCGACGTACACCGAGCCTGGACGCCCCTCAACCGGCGTCGACCACCTGCTCGTGGGCGGCGAGTTCGTCGTACGCGATGGCGAACTGCTGCTGGACGCGAGGCCAGGCAGGGCCGTGAAGGGACGGCTGGCATGACCGGGCTGGTGACGCTGGCGGACATCCGCGCCGCCGCGGACCGCATCTCCGACACGGTGGTACGCACCCCGCTGGTGCCGTTCGCCCTGGCGGACCCCGGCAGGCCGCTGTGGATCAAGCCCGAGTCGCTGCAGCCGACGGCGGCCTTCAAACTGCGCGGCGCCTACAACAAGATCAAGCAAGTCCTGCCGGAGGCCAGGAAACGCGGGATCGTGGCGCACTCCAGCGGCAACCACGCGCGCTCGGTGGCCTGGCTGGCGCAGCGGCTCGGACTGCGCGCGGTGATCGTGATGCCGGACACCGCGCCGCCGAACAAGATCGACATCGTACGGGAGCTGGGCGCGGAAGTCGTACTGGTGCCACCGGCTCTCCGGGACACCCACGGGTTCGTCCTCGCCGAGAGGCACGGCTACCTGCCGGTGGTGCCGTTCGACGATCCGGCGGTCGTGGCCGGCCAGGCCACCGTGGGCCTGGAGATCATGGAAGACCTGCCCGACGCGGACGTGGTGCTGGTCCCGGTCAGCGGGGGCGGGCTGGCGGCCGGGGTGGCCACCGCGGTCAAGGCGCTGCGACCGCGGACGCTGGTGATCGGGGTGGAGCCGGCGCTGGCCTCGGACGCGGCGCAGAGCCTTCGCGAAGGCCGGCGCGTCGCGTGGGAGCCGGAGCGGACGTACCGGACCGTGGCCGACGGGCTGCGTACCAACGTCCTCGGCGAGGTGCCGTGGGAGCAGATCCGCCGCCACCTCGACGGGATCGTGACCGTCGGCGAGGAGCAGATCCTGGACGCCGTACGGCGCCTGGCCCTGGACGCCCGGCTCGTCGCGGAGCCGAGCGGTGCGGTCACCTTCGCCGCCTACCTCGCCGGGGAGACGACCGGCAAGCACGTGGCCATCCTCAGCGGCGGTTCGGTGAATCCCCAGCTGCTCGCCGACGTCCTCACCGAACCCACTCGCCTGGAGGCCCTGCATGAGCGCTGATCCGCACCGAACCCACCCGTCCGGAGGTCCCGCATGAGCGCTGATCCGCACCACCCGTACAGTCCCGCCGTGGTCGCGGCCGGGCTGGTCTTCGTGTCCGGCTCGCTGCCGCTGCGGGAGGACGGCACCGTGGTGGCCGGCGGCCGCGCGGCGCTGGACGCGGCGGTCGACACCATGCGGCGGCGCATGGCCACAGTGGGGGGCCGGCTGGAGGACGTGGTCAAGCTGACCTACTTCGTCACCGACATCGCCCTGCGCGACACGGCCAACGAACAGTTCCTCGACCTCTGGCCCGAGCCCAGGCCGGCCCGCACCGTCGTCGGGGTGTCCGAACTCCCGTACGGCAGCGTGGTGGAGATCGACGCGGTGGTGAAGGCCCCCTGACGCTTCGGCCGGGGCGCAGGCATGATGTCGTGCGTGTCCTCTTTGCCGTCAGTCCTTGTTACCAGGGCCGGCTATCGAGCTGACGAGCCGATCGTGCTCGGGATACAGCAGGCCGGCGCGCCACCCCTCCTGCTGGCCCAGGGCCTGACGGCCGACGGCGAGCCACTGGGCGCCACGACGGTCGCCTACGCGGCATCGCTGTCGAAGCAGATGACCGCCGCCTGCGCGGCGCAGCTCGTCCGGCAGAGCGAGCTGGACCTGGAATCCGCCCTGTCACGCTGGCTGCCCCGGCTCCCCGCGTGGGCGGACACCGTCCGGATCCGGCACCTCGTCCATCACACGGCCGCCCTCCCGCCCGACGCCGCGATCGACGCCCTCATGGCCGGCGACGCGGACCGGACCACCGAGGGCGTCATCCGGGCGCTCGCCCGGTTCCCGGCCCTGGAACGCCGGCCTGGTACCGGGCACGTCTACTCCAACGCCGGATACGTGTGCCTTGCCGCCGTGGTGGAACGGGTGGCCGGCGAGCCGCTGCCGCACTTCGCCCGGCGCCGGCTGTTCGCCCCGCTGGCGATGGCGGACACCTGTTACTGGCCCGGCCCCGGTCCCGCGCCCGCCGGCGCCGCCTCGCTCACCCCTGCTCGTCCCGCCCCGCTGTCCCTGGGCGACGGAGGCGTGTGGAGCAGCGCCGGCGATCTGCTGCGCTGGAGCCAGGCGCTCAACACCGACGAGCTGGGCGTCTCGGCGCTCATGCAGACCCCTGGACGCCTCGACGACGGAACCCCCGTCGACTACGCCTGGGGGATCGGCGTCCGCTCGCACGCAGGGCACCGCGTCTATCGGCACGGGGGCGGCTGGCCGGGCCTGCGGGCCCTCCAGGCCCGGGTCCCCGCCCTGGACCTGAGCATCGTTCTCATCGCCCTCGCGGACGACACCGAACGCCGGGTGGGCCTCCTCGACGGTCTCCTCGACGAGTTCGCTTCCTCTGAATGACTTATCACTCCCTTTGTGCGACATAATAGGGAGTGTTATGGAGCAATACACCGTGGAGCAGGCGGCTGAGCTGCTGGGGTTGCACGTCAAGACCGTGCGTAACTACGTGCGGGACGGGCGGCTGCCCGCCGTGCGGGTCGGCAAGCGGTATCGCATCGCCAAGGAGGACCTGGCGACGTTCGCCGGCCTGCCGGTGAGCGCCCCCGCGCCGCCCCGTCACGCCGAGGTGTCGAGCATCGTGCAGATCGACGGCGTCTCCAGACGCGAGATGGACCGGGTCAGCACGATGGTCACGGGAGCCCTGGCCGGTGGCCCGCACGGGCTGCGCGTCCAGTTCGTCTACGACGAGCGGCGGGCGCACCTGAAGATCGTCGTCCTGGGTGGGCTGGAGGAGAGCGCCCAGGTCCTGAGGATCGTCGACGCGCTGGTGAGGGAGTGAGGCCCGTGCGCGACCGTACCCGAGAGAGGCATGGAGGACCGCTCATGCATGACCAGCACGTTCACGTGTGCGAGCCGCACGGCGAGCCGCTGCGGGAGACCCGCGACGCGCTCGACCTGATCGGCGAGGCGTGGGGCCGGGGCGCCACCTGGGTGGCCGTTCCCGCAGAACGGTTGCACGACGACTTCTTCACGCTGCGCACCGGCGTGGCGGGCGAGATCGCCCAGAAGTTCGTGAACTACGGTGTCGGCCTGGCCATCGTGGGCGACGTCTCCCGCCACACCGCCGCGAGCTCCGCGCTGCGCGACTGGGTGTACGAGGTGAACCGCGGCGACCACATCTGGTTCGTCAGCGACCTGGCGGAGCTGACCGCCCGGCGCTCGTCCCGCGGACGCGGCTGAGCCCCAACGGCTTCGCGCAGCGTCCGAACCGCGGCCGTCATCTCGTGGGCGGAGTACAGAAGATGTGAGGCCTTCGCGGAACACCAACGGTCCCGGCACCCGCGGGGCGGGACCGGGACCGATGTGAGTTGCGAGGTGAGCCGACGCCCACGCCTTGGGTCTAGGTGTCGCCGATCCAGTTGCCGGTGCCGCTGGTGGGCCAGTGCGTCGGCTTCCACTTGTGGAAATTGTGGTGACCGTGGCGCTTGTGGTCCCAGTCCCACTTGCCGTTGTGGGCCCACCCGTTGTGGCCCTTGCAGGCGTCGGCGTCCCGTGTGCCGGAGAACACCCCGTGGTCGGTGATGTGGTGGTAGGTCGAGTCGTCGTTTACCCCGAGGTCGCAGTGGGCCGGGTAATGGTGGGTCCAGTCGTTCCAGATGTCGGCGGCGGCGGTACCGGCCGAACCGAACACCATGGCCGCGGCGAGCAGCGCCCCGCCGGTGGCGATGAGGCTACCTCTCATGATCTCCCCCTGTAATCACGAAGTGACATCGGCCATCACTATACGTAGCGATCTTGTGGTAGGAGGGCAGCGCCACGCCCGTTCACCCAACGGACCGCCGCCGGCGGGGCGAACTCGGCGATCGCCGTCGTACACGGGGAAAAGCCGCGTTGCCGACAGCCCGTCTCGCGAACACCAGCGACTCGCACAACCGCTGAGGTAAGCGGGGAGTCGTAGGCATTCCTTCGGTTACCAACTGTTACCAGCGTGCGACGCCCGCTCCAGCTGCACGGCGGGCGTCGCA
>NZ_JADOGI010000332.1 GCF_015645445.1 Nonomuraea cypriaca
CCCTCCGAACCGGTCGCACCCGGCTCCCCCACCGAGCCCCGCACGCCGGTTCCGCCCGGCCCTCCTGGGACGCCGAGCTCACGACCCGGGCCTGGCTCTCCGGCCGTGCCGCTGACATCGCCTGAGCCCAGGTCGACGGCTGTGTCCGCTCCGCCGGGGTCCTCCGCCTCCTGTGATGCGTCGTCCGTGTCTCGCCGTTCGCTCATCTGCCTCCCCCTCTACGAGAGCTGATCCCGTACGTAGTCGCGCCACCGCGCCGTCAGCGTGGCCGTGGAGAGCCCCAGAGCGGCGAGCGCCTGATCGGCCCCCCTCGCCCGGGCGGCACGGTAGAGCCTCACCAGGGTCCCCTCACCGAACCGGTCAGCGAGGAAGCGACACGCCAGCCAGGCCTCTTGGTACGCCCGAGCCAGCCGTACGGGGTCCCGGCCGTCGGCGGCGAAAGCCGCGGGCCCGGGCAATTCAGTCGGCAGGCGCCCGTCCCGCACCTCGGCGGCCAGTTCGGCGGCGGCCGTCTTCACCGGCAACCCGGAATCCCGATAGCCCACGTAGTCGGCGAACCCCTCATAGAGCCAGACGGGCACACCATCGGTGCCGGCCGCGACGTGGGTGAGCTCGTGGGTCAGGACCACGTCCTTGCCCACCGGGCTCAGCAGGGCGAAGAACTCGGGTACGACGATCACCCGCGTGCCGTCGGCCACCGCGGCCAGCCCGTCGACCCGCCCCACCCCGGCCAGGCTCGCCGCCTCGGCGGCGGACGCGGGAACGACCACCAGAGGTCGTACGGGGGCACCGAGCACCACCGAGACCCGGCGCCCGGCTTCGTCGGCCCTGCGCGCCATCTCGTCGAGCGAACGGCGCGGGGTGTGATGGCCGACGACCACGGCGTGGGTCCCGCGGGCGACGACCGTGCCTTCGCACCACAGTCCGCGCACTCCGGGGGGAAGCATCGGGGCGGCGGCGCCGGCGGGAGCGACGGCGAAGAGCAGGAGCCCGGTCACCACGGCTCGTCGGCTCACCTGCACGGACACGCTGCCCGATCGTAGTCGCCCGAACCGGGCACCGGCCCGGCGTGTGCGGCGGGTGGTGCGCCGTCGGCTCCGCCGTACTGGAAGGAGGGGGTTGTAGAAGATAGTGGAGAGCCCCGCCCGAACCAGGCCGTGTTTCAAAGCATCACGACGTAGGCGGGCGGGGCTGATTTCACAGGCCGGGACGGACCGCGCCGACGAACGACGACCTGCGCCATCCGCCCAGCTTGTCGATGCGTACCCGTTCGCCTGTCCGCGGCGAGTGGATCATCTTGCCCTTGCCGACGTACATGCCCACGTGGCCGAGCCCGTTGAAGAACATCAGGTCACCGGGCTTGAGACTCCGCCAGGAGACCTTGTTCCTTGCACGGGCGAACTGGCTGCTCGCCACGCGCGGGAGCTTCACCCCGGCCTTCTTCCAGGCGAACTGGACAAGGCCGGAGCAGTCAAACGAACCAGGTCCTTCGGCGCCGTAACGGTACGGGTCACCGATCTGGTTCTTGGCCACGGCGACGGCCGTGGAGGCCTTCGCCTTCTGGCGGGCGATCCTGGCCGACTTGGCCGACCTCGCGGTCGTGACCTTGACCGACCTCCCCGTGGTGGCGGCCGTGGCCGCGTTCGCCGTGGAGGTACGGGCCGAATCGCCGGTCGTCGCCGCTTGAGCCGCTGGGGCATGGAGGATCAAACCTCCGGCCGTCACGGTCATCGCGAGTGCTACGCCATTAATGGCAAAGCGGGACAGACGGGGGTTTTGCAGGGAGGTAGACAGGATTTCTCCTTGGGACTTCCACGAACGCCTACCGGGTTAGCTGACGGATTCGGGCCTGGAAGTAGCCCTACGGCGCGATAGGCGCGCCGATTCACCCCTGATCCCTAGGGGAACTGGGATCGCTGGGTCCCCGGCTCCGTGCCTCCTGGCTGCACGGACTCGGCAGGTCGCCGCCCGACCAGATATGTCGAAATGGGGATGTCAGGCGCGACCAGCGGATCTTTATCTGTCTTGCATCGGGAGGGACCGATGCCTGGTTCGCGACGACATGGCTTGTTCACCGCGACGACGCCAGAAGCTACGCGCAAACGTCAAGAATCAGCAAAGCGCCGGTCAGCTTGTAAAGATCGAATAAGGAGTCAGTAAGGCGTGAAACCCCTGCTGGAACGCCAGGTTCCGTTATGCAAATGTGACCCTGCTCACAGTTGACTGCGGGCCGATTTGTCAGGTGCTGAATGTCGTATTCGTCACAGTTCCGCACCTGTATCCCATGGGCCGCATCTCGAACCGCGCGACGGCGACAGGACGCGTTCTGGGCCGCGCGATCGGGTTCGCCGACGCGACCGGCCACACCCGCAGGCAGTCAACTATCCATCGTCGTAGTAGTGGATCGTCACGCAGGGTGTTCACGTGGTGCCCGGAGACGCCGAGGAATCCAGATATGGCCATGCGAAGGCCGATGGGTGACCGAAACCCTGTCCGAAACCCAACGGACAGGGGACCAGGAGAACCAGGTGTTTACGGGCGGACGGCGCCGACGAGGTTGCGGCCGTACTCGGAGAGTTTGACGATCTTGACCACGTCGCCGGTCTGCGGCGCATGGACGATCTGCCCGTTACCGGCATAAATACTGACGTGCCCCAGGCCCTCGCTGAAGATGAGGTCCCCGGGCTGCAGGGCGTCCAGTGAGACCTTGCGGCTGGCGCCCCACGACCACTGCGCCCACGTCGTACGCGGCAGCGACACGCCCGCCGCCCGCCACGACGCCTGCGTCAGGCCGGAGCAGTCGAAACCGCCAGGACCCGTCCCCCCGAACACGTAGGGCTTCCCCACCTGCGCGTACGCGAAGCGAAGGACGGCGGCCGCGTTGCCCGAGGCGGGACCGGTGTACTGGACGCCGGTGCTGTTCGGGTTGCCGGGATTGTAGGCGCCCAGTTTCCTCAGGAGCTTCTTCTGCTCGTCGATCAGCTCGAGGATCTCCGAGCGCTCCTTCTGCACCGCGTCGCGTCCCTTGTCCGCCGCCTCCAGCGCCTTCTCCGCCTTGTCGCGCTCGGCCTTCAGTCCGCGGTTCTCCCGGTCGAACGCGGCGAGCTTCTGCGCCCGCTCCGTCGTCATCTGCCCGGCCAGCGCCATCCTGGACAGCGTGTCCTCCGGCTTGTCCGCGGTGATCAGGCCAGGCAGGGTGGTGGCGTAGTTGCCCAGCTTGTACGTGTCGACGGCCATGTTGACCACCTGGGCACGCAGGTCCGCGACCGTGGCCAGTTTGCGCTTGTAGCTGTCGTTCAGCTTCGTGTAGGTGCCCTTGGCACCCTTGTAGCGCTCCGTCGCCGCGTTGAAGCGGTCGACGACCTTGTCGGCCTTGTCGTTGAGCTTCTCGAGCTTGGCCTTCGCCTGACTGATCGTCGGCTTGGGATCGGCCGCGGCCGACCCCATCGAGGACAGGACCAGTCCGAACGCGAGACCCGCGGCCACCGGCACCCGGCCAAAACTCACTGTGTCGCCTCCCAGGGGATTACATCTGGGGCGAAATAGTACAGAAGTGGCGGGCGAGGTCCCACCTAAACGCAGCAATTCGTAACTTAGGCGCGACCGAGTCGACGCAACAGCAAACCAGACGGAACGGGTCTGGCACCCATCCGCCTGACGGACTCGGCCACCTCGCGGTCCGACGACACGACGGCGATGGCCCGGCCGGGCGGCTCGGCGCGTACGAGCCGGCGGATGAGGTCGTCGGCGATCTCCCCGGGAGCGCTGAACAGGACCCGCACCCCGCGCGGCGCCACCACCTGCACGGGGGCGTTCAGTTCGGCGCCGTCGAACACCACCGTCACCTCGACCCGCGTCTGCGCGACCAGCCCGCCGAGCCCGTTCATCAGCCGGGTGCGCTGGTCGGCGAGCGTGAGCGTGCCGTAGCCGGTCTTGGTGACGTTGTAGCCGTCGATGATGAGGTGCACCTGCGGCAGCGCCAGGAGCTGGTCGAGCAGCTGGGGGTCGTCGTCTGCCAGGGCGCGCGCGGGCACGCCGCGGACGCCGGGACGCTCACCGGAGCTCGCCGCGACCGAGTCGGCGGGCCGGCTGATCGTGGTGGGCAGGGCCAGCTCCCTGCGCAGCCCCGCCGAGGCGTCCTGCAGCGCGTCGAGCAGCACCCTGATGCGGGCGTCCTCGACGCTCCTGCCCTCGCGGGCGGCCCGGCGCGAGGCTTCGAGCTGCCTTTCCACGTCGGCCAGGCGCTCACGCAGCCGCCGCAGCTCCGACTCGCCGGCGCTGCCCGCGACCGAGGCGGCCGATCTGGCCTCCTCCGCCGTGTGCTCCATCTCCTCGGCCCGCCGGATCGCGGCCTTGGCCCGCTCGCGGGCGTCGTGCAGCTTGCGCCGCAGATCGGAGTTCTCCGCGCGGGCCGCCCTGATCTGCTCGCGCAGCCGGTCGGACTCCTCCTTGGCGGCGGTCTTCTGCGCGGCGAGCTGTTCGCGCAGCCGCGAGACCACCTCCTCGCGCTCGGCCCCCTCCGCCACCACGGCGGACTGCTCCAGATCGGCGCGGGCGACCTCGATCATCTCCTCCCAGCCGGGGGGCCGGGTGAGATAGGCCGCCGCGGCCACGAGCACGGGGTCGGCGGCGGGCGGGATGTTGCCCTCAGCGAGCGAGGCGACCAGCTCGGGCCATCCGCCGGCCACCGACTCGGCGACCAGCTCACGGAACTTCTTGTCGTTCTCCAGCTGCGCGGCGATGGGCGTGCCGCCCAGTTTGGCGCGTTTGCGCGGGTCGAACTTGGCTATCCCCCGCAAAGGCGGCGGGATGGCGGCAGGGGGCATCGTCCCGAGGACTTGAGCCGCCAGGTCGACGATATTGAGCCGTACCTGCTCGGGAAGCGGGCGAGACAGGTCTTCACCCGCTGAACTCATCCCACTTGTCCCTTCGTGACATGCCCTTTCAGACAAGGGTACGGCTGTCACGTACCTGACCGTAACGGCCGCCGGAAACTGGTCGAGCGCTTGCTCAAGGGTGTCCGGCCGCCTCCGGACGGCCGGACGCCCGCGGGAAAGGCCAGGGCGAAGCCGATTCGAACGTCCACCCATGACCTGGCAGAACGGCGTCAACGCGGATCAAGCGAGGTCGGCGCGATGTCCGTTGTGTCCGAGGCACTCCCACGCGGAGGTCGGCACATCGTCAAGCCCGGCCCTGCTTCTGGCATGAAGGCTCGCACCTGCGCGGAAGCTTGCTTCGTTACGATTTGCACACCCGGACGGACCTGACGCGCGCCGGCCTGGCAGAAAGCTGGAATTCCAGCGCCGTTCAGGTCCCGGCGTCGTAGACCAGCAGTGCCACCTGCACCCGGTTGTTGAGGTCCAGCTTGGTGAGGATCCGCGACACGTGCGCCTTGACCGTGGGCACGCTCATGAAGAGCTCCCGCGCGATCTCGGCGTTCGAACCGCCTCGCCCCACGGCCAGCGCCACCTCGCGCTCGCGCTCACTGAGCCGGTCGAGCAGCCTCCTGGCCCTGGCCGTACGCTCCCCGGCCCCGCCGTCGGACACGTGCGTGATGAGCTGCCGCGTGACCGCGGGCGACAGGATCGGCTCCCCCGCGGCCGCCTTCCTGATCGCCACCACCAGGTCGCCCGGCGGGATGTCCTTCAGCAGGAACCCGGCTGCCCCCGCCCGCAGCGCCCGCAGCACCTGCGCGTCGGCGTGGAACGTGGTCAGCACCACCACCTCGGGCGGCGACGACGTGCGGCGCAACTCCTCGGTCGCGGTGAGCCCGTCGACGCCGGGCATCCGGATGTCCATCAGCACCACGTCGGGCCGGTGCTCGGCCACCAGAGGCGGCACCTCGGCCCCGTCGCCGGCCTCGGCCACGATCTCCACGTCGCCGGCCCCTCCCAGGATCATCGACAGACCGGCCCGCACCATGGCGTCGTCGTCGACGATCAGCACCCTGATCGGGCCGCTCGTCATGTGTCCTCCCCAGACGTCCGCGCCACCGGCCACGGCAGCCAGGCGCGTACCACGAAATCTCCTTCGGGGGCCGGGCCGTGCTCCAGCCGGCCACCGGCCAGCTCCGCCCGTTCGGTCAGCCCGATCAGCCCGGCCTTCGCGCCGGGGATGCGCAGGCCGTGGCGGGTCCCCAGCGGGTTGCGTACCTCCGCCGACAGCTCCTTGCCCGGCTCGCCCGACACGGTGACCGTCACCGGCGCCCCGCTCGCGTGCTTGCGCGCGTTCGTGAGCGCCTCCTGGACGATGCGGTAGACGTTGCGCCCGAGCCCTTCGGGGACGTCGCCGCCGGGCAGGTCGAGCCGCACGTCCATGCCCGCCTGCCGGCACTCCCGCACCAGCGTCGGCAGGTCGGCGAGGGTGGGCTGGGGCCGGTCCGGCACGGTGTCGTCCGCGCCCTCGTCGCCGCGCGAGGCGCGCAGCACGCCGATGACCCCGCGCAGGTCCTGCAACGCCAGGTGGGCGTTGGACCTGATGGCCCCGGCCGCCCTGGCGATCTCCTCGGCCGGCGCGTCGGGACGGAACTCCAGCGCGCCCGCGTGCAGGCTCAGCATGGAGATCCGGTGGGCGAGCACGTCGTGCATCTCCCTGGCGATCCGTTCGCGCTCCAGCCGCTTGGCCTCCTCGGCGGCGCTGTCGGCGCGCTGCCTGAGCGACCAGATGAGCTGCCGCCTGGCCCTGATCACGATCCCCCACGCGAACACGGTCAGCACGATGGCCAGCCCGAGGATGAACCCGCCCATCGGCGTCAGGTCGGGCTGCGGCCTGAGCAGGACGTAGGGGGCCAGGGTCACGATGCCGAACAGCGTGATCGGCCCGGAGATCTTGAACGGCCGGTGCACCGCCACAGTGAACACCGCCACGACGCAGGCCCCGCCGACGAGCTCCAGGTAGGACGAGAGCACGGTGGTCACCAGCGCGAGCCCGACCGGCCACCGGCGCCGCAACCACACCGCCGCGCACGCCAGCGCGCCGAACAACTGCTCGATCGCCATGAGCGGCTCGGGCTCGTCCTGGATCCCCGGCACCGTCGTCAGCGTGATGAAGGAGGCCACCAGGAACATGGCGATGTCGACGATCCAGTCGCGCGTCGAGCGCCGCACCCTGCGGCCCTCGCGCCCGTCGCCGAGCAGCACGGACGGCAGCGCCCACCGATATTCGGGGGCGTCCTCCACGCGCACGTCCGTCACATGTACCGAGGTTAGGCCCTGCCGGGGCGCGGCGACACCGACCAAAGTCGATGTCGTCCGAGACCTACGGCCGACGCGGGCGACTCCTCCCGGACAGGACGCTTGAACACATGAGAGCGGTATTGGAGGTGTTCGGCTGGCTGCTGCTCCTGCAGGGCGTGGCTGGTCTGCTGAACACTCTTTTCGGATGGTGGCCGTGGGCGCACGACCTGATCGTGGTGAACCACCTGCCCTTCCTCGAGGGGTACGAGGTGTTCGCCGCCATCGTGATCGGCGTGCTCGGCTTCGTGCTGCGCGCCGTGGCCGAGTCGGCGAAGAGGGCGGAGGCCGGCCAGTGAGCACGACCAGGCTGCGCCCTCCGCGCAACCACGCCGACCCGCGGGCGATCCGGTGGTGGACGGTGCAGTGGCTGATCCTCATGGTGCCGGTGGCGGGGGCGGCGGTGGCCGCGTACTGGCTGCTCGGCGATCGGCCGGTCTGGCTGGGCGCGGGGGTGGCGGTGTTCGCCGTGGGCTGCGTGGTGCTCGCCCTGGCGGCGCCGCGCGCGTACTACCGGGTGGAACGGTGGGAGGTGACCGACGAGGCCGTCTACACGCGCAAGGGGTGGCTGACCCACACCTGGAAGGTGGCGCCGATGTCGCGGATCCAGCGGATCGACACGGCCAGGGGGCCGGTGCAGCGGTTGTTCGGGCTGGCCGACGTCACGGTCACCACCGCCTCGTCGGCGGGCGCGATCAAGATCGAGGCGCTGGACCACGAGGTGGCCGCCGCGCTGGCCGACCGCCTGACAGCCCTGACACAGACGACGCCCGGGGACGCCACGTGAACGGGGCCATGGGCCGGCCCCTGAGCCCGGATCAGGCCGGGACCACAGATCGGACCGGGAGCACAGACCGGGCCGGGAGCACAGACCGGGCCGGGAGCACAGACCGGGCCGGGAGCACAGACCGGGCCGGGAACCCGAATCGGGCGGGGAGCCCGGATCGGGACATCAGCCGAGGACAGGACGTGGAACCAGGACAGGACGTGAACTCAGGACAGGTTGCGGGCCCCGGGCAACGCGTGGACGAGTGGCCGGGCGGCGAGGCGGGATGGCAGCGGCTCTCCGGCCGGAGTCCCGGGGCGTCGGCGGTCAAGTCACTGGCTCTGGTCGTGCCCACCACGTTCGGGATCGTCCGCTTCCTGGCGGAACGCGACTGGCCGGCCGCGGGCATCGCCGCCGTCTGCGCGGGAGCCGCGCTGCTGATCGTCGCCGCGGTCCTGGCCTACAGCCTGGCCAGGCTCCGGGCGACCCGCTGGCGACTGACCCCCGACCGGCTGGAGTTGCGTTCGGGCGTCACCGTACGCCGGCACCGCTCGCTCCCCCGCGACCGTGTGCGCAGCGTGGACCTGCGGGCCGATCCGGTGCTGCGGGTGTTCGGGCTGACCGTGGTCAAGGTGGGCACCGGGGAGCAGACGGCCGAGGGGGACGAGCTCACCCTGGACCCGATGAGCCGGCAGGACGCCGAGACGCTGCGCCGTACGCTGCTGCCCGTGGCGGCCTCGTCCGCGCCGGGCGACGGGCCGCTGGCGGAGCTGAGATGGTCGTGGATCAGGTACGCGCCCTTGTCGGTGTGGACGTTCACGGGCGCCGCGCTGGTGCTGAGCGTGGCCTACAAGGCGCTCAACAGGGTGGTCGGCGTGGAGGTGTTCACCACGCGGACCGCCGTGGGCGTGTGGGAATGGGTCTCGGCACAGCCGCTGCTGACCGTTCCCCTGATACTCGTGGCGAACGCGGTGGTCGGCGCGATCGGCGCCGCGCTGCTGTTCGCCGAGTCGTGGGGCCGTTACCGGCTGGAACGTGAGCCCGGCCGGTTGAGGCTGCGCCGCGGCCTGCTGACCACCCGGTCACTGACGCTGGAGGAGCGCCGGCTGCGTGGCGTGGAGCTCAGCGAGCCGCTGCTGCTCAGGCTGGCCGGCGGCGCGCGGGTCAAGGCCATCGCCACGGGGCTCGGCAAGGCGGCGGAGAACGAGACCGAGGACGTGGCCGCCCTCACCCCACCACTCCCCC
>NZ_JADOGI010000333.1 GCF_015645445.1 Nonomuraea cypriaca
CCGGCAGGTGCTCCACACATCCGGCCCCACCGGCCGCTCGGGACGATGCCCCATCATGCCGCCAGCCTGACCCTCGACCTACAAGATCGGAACCCCAACCAGCAACATCATCAGAACACTCCTAGGCTGCGACCACGGCCCTTCCCTTTGAGCAGTTGCTCAGGTGTTTTTGAGCGACTGCTCAAAGGGTTGAGCGCTTGCTCAATAGATCCCCGCTCGAGCGGCGCGTTGCCGCAGTTCAAGGGGCGCTGCGGAGTTATGGAGCACTACAGGGGCTGTTGGGGGCGGACGTGGACCGTGGCCTACGTCTGTGGGGTGGGCGTTCGGACGTTCATTCGTTCGCCGGGTCTTGCAAAGATGCTGAGGATCTCTGACGGCTCCTCCCCCGTGCTGCCGAACCAGTGCGGCACGTGGGTGTCGAACTCGGCCACCTCGCCTGGCCTGAGGAGCCAGTCCCGCTCGCCGAGGACGAGGCGCATGTGTCCGGACAGGACGTAAATCCATTCGTGACCGTCGTGTGCCCGAGGCTCTGGGCTGACCTTGCTGGTCGGGATGACGATCTTCCACACCTGCATGCCGTCGGGTTGTCGGGTGAGCGGGATGACCGTCCTGCCCTTGACGCGGCCAGGCTTGAGGCGTATGCGTGGATCGCCCAGTTCGGGCGCGCCAACGAGGTCGTCCAGGGGCATCCGGTAGGCCTGCGAGAGCGCGAGGAGAAGTTCCAAGGTTGGTCGGCGCTGTCCCGTCTCGAGTCGCGACAGCGTGCTCTTCGAGATGCCGGTCGCGGTCGCCAGACCGGTCAGGGTGATGTGGCGCTGACTGCGAAGCCGCTTCAGCCGCTGCCCCACCTGCTGGAGCACGTCGGCGATAGCCGGTGAGGTGTCGTCCACGAGGCTCATCCCACTGCGGATTCCCGGAAACAGCAACATTTGTTGGTGAGAAATCTATGCGGCTTCAGGCTTGTGGACATGAGTCAGTACGACGTAGTGGTCATCGGCGGAGGTGCCGCCGGACTGTCCGCAGCTCTTGTCCTGTCGCGGGCCCGCCGCAAGATTCTCGTGGTCGACGCCGGCAAGCCGCGCAACGCCCCGGCCGCCCACATGCACGGCTACCTGTCTCGCGATGGTCTCCCGCCCGGTGAGCTTCTGGCGTTCGGGCGGGCCGAAGTCAGGAGCTACGGCGGCGACATCATCGAGGGCGCCGCAACCGAGCTGGTGCCCGACGGTCGAAGCGGGTTCTGGGTCCTCCTCGCCGACGGGCAGCGAATCTCGGCACGCCGGCTCCTGGTGACGACCGGCCTACGTGACGAGTTGCCCAACGTGCCAGGACTGCGCGACCGATGGGCACGCGACGTCCTGCACTGCCCCTACTGCCACGGCCACGAGGTCCGCGACCGCCGGCTCGGCGTCATCGGCGGCAGCCCGGGCGCGGTCCGATACGCGCAGATCGTGCGCCAGTGGACTCACGACCTCATCTACTTCACCCCGCCTGACATGCTCACCGCAACAGAGCGATCCGAACTGGTCGCCCGCACTATCGGCATGGTCGAGGGCACCATCGCGCAGCTGGTCATCGATGACGACCAGTTGCGCGGCGTACAGATGGACGACGGCTGTGTGATTCCTCGCGACGCGCTGTTCGTGCCGCCCCGGTTCGTTCCGAACAACCATCTCCTCCGCGGCCTCGGTTGCGCCGTCGACGACGGCGGCTGGGTCGCAGTCGACGGGACCGGTCGCACCAGCGTCTCCGGCGTCTGGGCCGCCGGCAATCTTGTGGATCCGCGCGCCCAGGTCATCACCGCAGCCGGTACCGGCTCCGCAGCCGCCATCGCGCTCAACGCCGAGCTGGTCGACGACGACGTGCGCAACGCCGTCCGCGACATCAACCAGGGCCTCGCGTCCTGACCCCTAGACAGACAGCCCGCGGAACGGAATCGCCTCTCCGCACCCTTTATCACGAGCCAGGGAGTGACATGACCAACCCGAACCCCCGCCCCAGCGCCCCCCCGGGGCCCAACCCGAGTCCCGGTCCCGCCGTAGCCGGTCCACCGACAAAGCACCATCTAGCCCTTATGATCTGGCTGGCCGTCTTCCCGACCCTCACCGTCCTCAATCTCGCCCTCGGCGACTGGCTGAGCACGCTCACCCCGGTCCTGCGCACCTTCGTGCTCGCCACCATCGCGGTGCCGATCGTGATCTACGGGCTGATGCCGCAGCTGCACCGACTCCGGGTGCGCATCCTGACCCGATAGGCGGGCCGCTGAACCAGCCGAACGACCGGTTCAACGATTAGCAGACGCCCGGCTGATCGAATCCGCTAGAGATGCGTAACCGAGCGAGCTGGGCGTCGACTCGGTCAAGGTCGTCGAGAACATGCGGGATCCCCGAGCGCAGGTCGTCGGCGGATTGGAGCAGCCGTTGCGCCGCTCTGAGGTCACCTCGGTCGGCAGCCAGGCGGGCGAGCGCGTCCGACGCGAGCACCTGGACTTCCGCGTCCCCAGCACTGAGTGCTTCCTCGAGTACCGACGCCAACTGTTCGGCGGCGCGTGCACTGCCGGTTGCGGACGAGAGTGAGGCCAGCAGACATCGGGTGAGTAGGGCACCATCCCCTCCTCCGGATGCGCGGTACCACCTGTCGGTCTGTTCGAGAAGGATTAGGGCGGTGTCGAGCCGGCCCGAGGCCCGCAGCAGCCTGGCAAGGTTTACTCGAGCTGTGGCCGCGATCCGGACGTCGCCACTGTGTCCGCCGGCAACGAGGGCACGTTCCAAGGTTTCGATGGCTGCCACCGTGTTGCCGGCTCGCTGCTCAACGCGCCCGAGCGTCGTCAGGTGGAGGGCCGCCTGACCGAGGAACCCGAGGCGTTCGGAGGCTGCGGCCGCGCGGGCAAGGAAGCTGGCGGCCTCGTCGAGGCGGCCGCCGGCCTGGGCGATGGCGCCGAGCATCCCGTCGGCATGGACGAGCGCCCAGGAGTCACCGATGGGGGTCAGGAGTTGCATCGCTTCGTTTGCCGCTTCGGTGGCGCTGGTGGTGTCGCCGAGCATGATCGAGGCGTACGACGCGATTACCAGGCTCGTGGCCACCTCCCAGTCGAGCCCGAGCGGCCGGTAGACGGTGAGGCTCGCTGTGGCCTGTTCGAGCGCATCCTGCGGGCGGCCCTGCTGGATGCGCAGGAAGGCCAGCTGCCGGTGGGCGTCGGCTCGGAGTTGGTCGTCGGCCAACTGCTTCGCCAAGTCGAGCGCTTCGTCGAGATCGGCCTCGGCCTGGTCGAGGTTGCCGGCCGAGGTTTCGAGCCATCCCGCGAGGAGCAGACCGGTCGCCCGTTCTCTCGCTGTGACGAGCGACCCAGCCGCCTGGAGCGCGCTTCGGACGTGCGTGGCTCCGGCGACGCCGTCGCCGTGCACGACCCAGGTCCAGCCGAACCCGGTCGCGATGCGGACCCCGAGCTGCTGGTCGTGCTCGGCGGACCAGGTGAGGGCGGCGTCGATATTGGCCCGCTCTGCCCGGACCACGGCAAGGCAATCGGGCTGGCGTTTGCCGCGCACGGTCGCGTCGCAGCGATCGGCGGCCTCCGCGAGCCACGCGGCGTGCGCCGCGCGCGCGTCGTCCACGAGGCCGGACTCGCGGAGACGGTCGAGCGCGAAGTCCCGGATGCTGTCGAGCAGCCGGTAGTGCACCGCGCCTTCCGAGGTGATCTCGACGCTGACCAATGATCGATCGGCGAGACGGTCGACGACCGACGCCTGGGGCACCCCCAGGGCAGCGAGAACGTGCTCCGCCGCGTCGAGAGGTGCTCCGTCCGCGAAACAGGAGAGCGCCCACAGCCCTCGCTGCTCGTCGGGGAACAAGAGCTCGTAGCTCCACCCGATCGCCGCGGCCAGCGCACGGCGCCGCTCGGGGCGACGGCTGGTCGGGTCCTGGAGCAGCGCGAAGCGGTCATCGAGTCGTCTGGCGATGTCCTGCACCGACAGCGACCTGACCCTGGCTGCCGCCAGCTCGATGGCCAGGGGCAGCCCCTCGAGAGACAGGCATACCTCCTCGACAGACGGGGCGGTCTCGACGTCCAGCACGAACTGCTTGCGGATCTCGGCCGCCCGGCCCGCGAACAGGGCCACGGAGTCCGCGATCGGCAGCGGCGCCAGCTGGTAGACCGTCTCGCCGTCCAGGTCGAGGCGGACCTGGCCCGTCGCCAGCACCCGCAGCTGGGTCGTGGCATCCAGCAGCTCGCTGGTCAACTCGGCCACGCGGTCGACGACGTGTTCGCAGTTGTCGAGCACGAGGACGGTCTCGGCGCCGGTGAACCGTTCGACCAGCATCTGTTTGCCACCCGGCAGGCGCAACGTCTCCGCGACCGTCCGAGGGATTGACATGGTGGTGTCGACGCCGTCGAGTCGCACCAGCCACACTCCCCCAGGTGGCGCGAGCCCGCGGGCCACCTCGATGGCCAGGCGGGTCTTGCCGACGCCGGCCGGCCCGACAACCGTCACCAGGCGCCGGTGGCGCAGGAGGTCACGGACCGCGGAGACCTCGGCCGCCGCCCCACCAGCGATGACGACAGTGCGGGCAGCTTGCCGACCGGTCCGGCAAGCACGGACGGTCGCCCTCCGGCGGAATCGAGGGCCCGGCTCTGCTGCAGGATCTGGTCTTCCAGGGCGCGCAGACTGGGGCCTGGGTCGACGCCCAGCTCGTCGACGAGCAGTTCGCGCACTCGCGTGTACGCCGCGAGCGCGTCGGCCTGGCGGCCCATCCGATAGAGCGCCGTGATCAGGCAGCACCACAGCCCCTCGCGGAGCGGGTACTGGCTGACGAGCCCCTCCAGCTCCCCGATCACATCGCCACCGAGACCCAGGTCCACCCGTGCCGCCAGCTGGTCCTCCAGCAAACCGAGGCGCACCTCCTCCAGGCGCGCGCGGTGCGGCCGGAGCCAGTCCCCCTCTCCTGCGTCGACCAGCACGTCGCCGCAGAACAGCGCCAGCCCTTCGGTGGACACCTCGAGGGCACCAGCCGCGTCACCAGTACGCCGCGAGGCGGTCGCCGACGCGGCCAGCCCGACGACGTGCAACGCATCGACGCTGTCGGGGTCGGCGTTGAGGATGTAGCCGCCGTTCCCGCTGGTGACCAGACCGGGCTCGGCCAGCGCCCGCCGTAGCTGGGACACCTTCGACTGGAGCGTGTCCCTGCCCGTGGCGGCGCCGGCCCAGAGGTCCTCGATGATCCGCTCGGCCCGCACCGGCCGCCCGGCTTCGAGGGCGAGCCGGACCAGCACCTCGGTGGTCTTGCCCAACGGCAGCGGGAGCCGCTCCCCGTCGCGGCGAACCTCGGCGGGCCCGAGCACAGCCACGGTGATCACCCCTCGAGGGTATGCCCGCCGCGAGCACGACCGCCAGGTCCGCGTCAGCGCATCATCAGCGGCTCGGTCAACAGTGTTGTTCGGGTAGGTCCAGTGCCGCTTGACCAGCCTGCGGTGCCAGGCCAGCAGCGTGCCCGGCGTCACGATCCGATGCGCACGAAACCAGCGCGGAAGGCGCCGGGTGAGCGCCGCCAGGATCGCCCGGTCGGCCCAATCCGGCCGCGGATGAGCGACCCGGCGACGCAGCACCGCCACCTCATGCGCAGCACAAGGATTTCCACGTCTTTGGAGGAGTCGCTGCGGGTCAGCAGGATCAGCCAGCCCACAACCCGGACGAAGATCAAATACAGCAGTCGGACGCACACGACGAGAGAGAATAAACCGCAGGTCAATTAGCGTGCACGAGTATTGGCACAGTACAGGTCTTGCTGCCGGCTTCGATGCCGCTCCGGGTCATCTCCTCGGTGAAGGAGGAGATCGTCAGGTGGCGTCGCACCCCCGGGCGACAGGTGTAGGTGCCGCGCCGCGATCGGTGCGCCCGGTGGTGAATGCATGCCCTCTGGTTCAGGGTTCACCCGGCGTTCATTATGTGGTTCTGGAGAGGCAGGAGCATGTTCAGGCCGGAGGAATTGGGTCGGTACATCCCAGTTGCTACCTCTAAGGCCTCAGATGACTTCTGCTTTTTCGCGCCGCGACCTGCTGCGTACCGGGGCCGCAGGCGGCCTTGGCATCGCCATCGCCGGCAGCATTGACGCGATCTCCGGACCGGCCCACGCGGAGGCCATCCAGAACGGCGTCGCCCGTGCCGCGGGCTACGGGCCCGTCGTCGCCGACCCGAAGAAGCTGCTCTCCCTCCCCAAGGGCTTCTCTTACAAGATCGTCGCCCAGGCCGGCGTGACCAAGCTGGAGTCGGGTGAGCCGACGCCCGGCGACGCCGACGGCGCTGGATACTTCCGCAGCTCCAAGGGCGGGGTTCTGGTCAACAACCACGAGATCGGCGGCGACGAGCCGAACGGCGTGCCCCCGCTGACGGACCTGACCTACGACGAAGGTGGCCGCGGCGGCACCACCAACATCGAGGTCGACCGCAACGGCAACCGGATCCGCGAGTACGTCAGCCTGGCAGGCACCGTGCAGAACTGTGCGGGCGGCGTCACCCCCTGGGACACCTGGCTGACCTGCGAGGAGACCGAGCAGCGGGCCGGCGGGGCGTTCAAGAAGGACCACGGCTACGTCTTCGAGGTCGACCCGTTCGACGAGGACGCCAACCAGGACCCGGTCCCGCTGAAGTTCCTCGGCCGCTACTCGCATGAGGCTGTCGCGGTCAACCCGCGCAACTCCGAGATCTACCTCACCGAGGACGCGGGCACCCCCAACGGGCTGTTCTTCCGCTGGACCCCGCCGAAGCACTTCCGGCCGGGGAAGGGCGCACTGCGCAAGCTCGCGCTGGGCAAGGACGGCGACACCGCGGGCGCTCTCGAGGCGATGAGCTGCTTCAAGGGCACCAAGCACATCGGCGATCTGTCTGAGGCCACCCAGCCGGGCACGAAGTACAAGGTGAAGTGGGTCGACGTGCCCGACCGCGACGCCAAGTCCGTTTCGGTGCGCAAGCAGCTCGGCGACGACAAGGTGACCCGCAGCCGCAAGCTGGAGGGTCAGTGGTGGGCTGACGGCGGCGCCTACTTCGTCGCCAGCTACGCTCGCCACGACGACGGCAGCGCCAACGAGCACGACGGCCAGGTCTGGTTCTACGACCCCGAGTCGGAGACCGTCACCCTCAAGACGATCTTCGGGGTGAACCCGGACCCCGACAAGGACACGGACTACGACGGGCCCGACAACATCACCGTCTCGCCGTACGGCGGGATCATCCTGGCCGAGGACGGCGAGGGTGTGCAGCACCTGGTAGGCGTCACCGAGAAGGGGACGACCTACCCGATGGCCCGCAACGAGCTGAACGACAGCGAGTTCGCCGGCCCGGTCTTCAGCGCTGACGGAAAGATCCTTTTCGCCAGCATCCAGACCCCCGGTTACACGTTCGCCATCACCGGTTCGTGGACCAAGCACGACGACGGCCACGGTCGCGACTGACCTCGCCTGTCCGCCCCGCCACCGCCACCGCCTCCTCGACTGAGGCGACTGAGGCGGGGCGGGGCTTTCCCATGTCACGCAAGCCAGCGGGCCGCTGACGCACGTTCGAGCCGGGAGCACCACCCGCGCGGCCACGTTCTCGTGGTGGCTCTGAGCTGGTCATTTCTCGGAAAGGCAGCCTGTGGGTGCCGAGAATCATGTCACACGGTCTGATCTGGAGTTTTGCCGCGCTCGGCGACTGCGGCTGGGCAGGGAGGAATACTGCCAGCGCCTCCTGGCCATGTTGATCCTGGGCGCGGCCGGGCGGCCCCTATCCCCCTTGGAACAGTCGTAACCGGCCGTCGCCTCAGGTGCTCGTTCCTGCGGTCGCTGGATGAGCTGTCGTTCGGCCGGAGTAAGCGGAGCGGGCAGCCGCTGTTCGTGGATGAGTTCGAGTTGCGCCCAGGGCACGACGACGAGCAGGGCGGAGCACCCGACTACGCCGTGCTGTGGAACGAACGGCGCTGGATGATCGAGCTGAAGACGGAGAGTTCGACCCGGCGAGACCAACTCTCCAGTTACTTCACGCTCGCCGACCATCATCATCCAAGCCTTACCGTGGGTCTCACCTACCTGACACCACCGCTCACCTTCACGCCGCCTACCAGCCTGGACGGCAGCAGATTCGCGCACGTCACCTGGACGCAGATCCGCCCGCTGCTGGAAGAGGCGTGGGGCAAGGGCACGGGCATGAAACGACATGTCCTCATCGTCACGGAGTTGGGCACGCTGGGCGGCATCTGGAGCCAGGCCGCCGGCCTCAACAACAACGGCGTGATCGTCGGAACACACGCCTGCGACACGGCTGGCGGCACCGCGCACCCGACGGTGTGGACTGACCCCTGTGGGGTGTCAAAACTCGTCCAACCCTCCTGACCTGGGATGCTGTCGCATAATGACAGCATGCAGTCGGACAAGTTGAGCGATCGCTCAATTCGATTGAGCGACTGCTCAACACCGTTTGAGCGTCTGCTTAAGAGATGATCTTTGTGTATCGAAGACTTGCAGGTCAGACCGGTGGACGTA
Organism: Nonomuraea cypriaca; assembly: GCF_015645445.1. Lineage (GTDB taxonomy): Bacteria > Actinomycetota > Actinomycetes > Streptosporangiales > Streptosporangiaceae > Nonomuraea > Nonomuraea cypriaca. The sequence continues at coordinate 8,504 of NZ_JADOGI010000333.1, forward strand.
ATTTTCGGCACTCGCATAGTTGGCCCGCTTGGGTTACCCGATCGCGGCCTCCACGGTGTGGGAGATCCTGCACGCCTCAGGTATCGATCCCGCGCCCCGCCGGGCCGGGCCGACCTGGCGGCAGTTCCTGACCGCTCAAGCCCACGCGATCATCGCCTGCGACTCCTCGTGGTCGAGACCGTGCTGCTCAAACGGCTGTATGTGCTGATCTTCATCGAGCACGGCACCCGGCGACTGCACCTGGCCGGAGTGACCGCACACCCGAGCGGGACATGGACGGCGCAGCAGGCCCGCAATCTGGTCATGGATCTGGGTAACCGCATTGCCGGGCTGCGGTTCGTGATCCACGATCGGGACCCGCTCTTCACCTCCGCGTTCAGGGAGGTCTTCGAAGCCGAAGGGCTGCGGCTGGTCACGACGCTGCCGCGGACGCCGAGGATGAACGCCATCTGCGAGCGGGTCATCGGCACCCTGCGCCGCGAACTCCTGGACCGGATCCTGATCCTCAGCGAACACCACCTCGTCTTCGTGCTCCGCGAATATCTGATCCAGCGAGGTAGGCCGTCAGGCGAGGTGTCAGCGTGCTGGTCCTTTTCCCGACGGCCCCCTCCCGAACCCGCCGTGCCCGCTTTCCGGGCAACGGGCTCTCCGGTGACTACTGCGTGATCGTCGATGC
>NZ_JADOGI010000334.1 GCF_015645445.1 Nonomuraea cypriaca
TCCTGTCCATCCGCGGTTACATCTCCACCGTCCGCAAGAACGGCCTGCGCGCCGCCCAGTCCCTCTACGACGCGCTACTCGGAACCCCCTGGACACCCGCACTCACAAACTGACGTGAATAGTCACAACACAAGGCTTCGATGACCAGGGGCGCATCCTGCATCCATCTGCCGTGTGCCCCGTCGGGGCTACTCAGAGTTTGAAGAACCGCAGGTCAAGACCTCTTTCGAGGGGTTTCGATCTGCGGTTCTTCTGTTGTTGAAGCAGCCCAGGGGCGCGCCTGGCTGCGCCAGGATGGCGCACTGGAGCCGGCCGCCCTGCTTCGGGGATCAGGTGGTCATGCCACAGATCTACCGCGAAGGCCCGTTCCCCGTGAGCCCTGCTCTCGCTGCGGCCAAGACCAATCAGCCGCGGCCATGACCGTCTTCTACGAGTACGAGGTCGTGGAGGGTGTGCTCGGTGAGCGCCTGCACGAGCGGCAGACGCAGGCGCTCATCAACTTGCTGCGCGAACTGGCCGACCTGAAAGTCGGCCATGCGGCCGTCGAGGCTTGAGCCCATCGCCGCACCTTATGCACGCCCGTCACGGGCCGCGCCGGTGCGACAGACTTCCGACCACCGGGCCAGCGGCCCCGACGGGGAGATTATCTGGAACTTCCCGATTTAGGCAGGTGTGCGATGCCAGAAGGACACGTCCTCCATCTCGATCACGCGTCGACCTCCTTGGCGAGCTCGGCGAGCAGTCCCTCCAGCGGAGCGGCGTTGCGCCACTGCGGGCCGTCCTTGCTCGTCACCGGGGGCAGCGCGGCGACGTGCGCTCTGACCGCCTCCGCCACGTGCACCACGGCGGCGAGGCTCGTCAGCGGCAGCGGAGCGCCGGTGTTGTCGAGCCACCCCCACCGCCAGTCCCAGATCGTGACGCCCTCGGTCCACGAGTCGTCGGTGGGCGGGGTCTCTGGGGCGAAGTGCCAGTGCATGCCGGGGCCGTCGTCCGATTCTTCGGTGCTCCACTCGTGCTGGTCGGCGATGATGCCCTCGGCGTCGAGCGCGTCGGTGATCTGCCGGGCGTACGCCCCGACGTACTCGTCGATGGTCAGCCGCTCCACGAACATCCCGATGCGGCGGCCGGCGCGGAGCCAGTGCAGCGCGTCCACCGCCGACATCTCCCGCTCGTGGTCCGTCAACTCGTGCCACGTCGGCACGAGCGTGCCCTCGTGGGCGATCTGCTGACGCTCGGCAGCCAGGCTTCGCGCGGCGGCGTACTCCGTGTCGTCGTCGAACGGGTACTCGGCCATGGGGCCCTCCTCAGGGTCCTGTCTCGTTGAACTTGCACGAACGTGCACATCGGGTCGTCCGGGTGGTCCTAACGGCCGTCCGGTGCGCAGGCGACGTCACGTCCCCTTGTCACCTGGTCACCTCGCTGCGGCCCGGGCGCTCGGTGGCGATCGCCTTTCCGAGCTCGCGACGACCAAGCGCGCGCACCTTGGCTCGAGCGGCCTGGTAGGCAGGATCCTCGTAGGGCGGGCCGCTGAGCCTCGCGGCAGCGTCCGCAGCGATGGTCACCTCATGGACTGGTGGTGGAGCTGACAGACGTGCTGAGGCAACAACGCAAGCCTCCTCACCAGGACCCGAAGCCTCGGCACGTCGACGAACAACCTCGGTCGCGATCTGGGCGCAGGCCTCACACGGCTGGCCGGTGTCCAGGCTGCGGTGGTCTTCGCATCGGACATCAGGGCAGTGGTAGCCGCGGCGGACGATGGTGATGGCCACCGAAGTGACATCGGCGATGTCCTCGCGCCACCGCCATGGCTCCCAACGCCGGCGGATCCGCTCGGCCAGCTCGGCCGGGGTGCGGATGGCGAGTTCGGCAGCGATCGCTGCCAGCACGCGCCGCCGGCCGAACACCGGGATAGCCTGAGCCAGTGTCGCCGGCAGCGTATGGCGGTAGATCTCGGCCGCCTGACGCTGAGCCGCCGGGTGCCGCACCGCCGGCGGCCTGGCCCGCGTTGAGGAAATTTGTCGTCCCGGGTCCGGCGGGTGGGCCTCTACTACCTGTACGTCGCCTGCGGCGGGAGGTCGAGATGCGTCCAGCTGTGATGTCTTATGATCATGTGCCTTCTGTGGACTGCCCGCGTTTGCGAGGGGTGACTGCCCTGTCCTGCCAGGAGTGAATGTTCTGGGTTGCGAGGGGCTGGTGGTGTGATGGCGGCCTTGTGTGCCGTATGTGTCAGCTACGGTGGCCGCCTCGTCCGGGTTCGGCACGGGGCGCACGAGCAGACGGCCGCCGCGGCGCTGGGTGACCTCGGCCAGGCCCGCGCGTTCCAGTTCACCGAGCCTGCGCCGGCCGGTGTCGGCCGAAGCACCCACCATGCCGCCGAGATGGCTGACAGAGGTCTCCAGCGGCTGGCCGGCCGCACGCTGGCCGGCCAGTATCAGCGCGTACAACCGCCACGCAGCCGGGGAGATGCGCTGATCGGAATCGCTGGAGGGCGACAGCAGATCCAGCGTCCAGGCCGGTACCCGCACGAACGGTTCGCCGGTCTCGCGGGGCAACCGCAGCGCCGCGTGCCGGACCGCCCGTTTCGCCCCCAGCGGACTGGAGCGGGACAGCCACGGCCCGCCCGAGCCGTCCGCCAGCAGCTGGCGGCGCGCGCTGTCCAAGGTCTTCTCGCTCACGCCCAGCGCGTCGGCCACCCAGCAGCGCCGCGCATACGCCGGAGCCCGGCCACCGCCCAGGGCACGGGGCATCAACGTCTCGTACATCGCCCACGCGGCCACCGCCAGGGCGCCGTGTGAAGGGGAGCGCAGCAGTGAACGGGGGACTTGCACGTGTCCCCGTGGAACCGACTTGGAGGAAGGCGCGACCCTACGGCCCGGCGTGCCGGTCGGCGCCTCTTCCTGACAAGCCGCGCCGCCCGCTCCCGTCACTTGGCCCCACCCGCGCAGGAGGCGGCCACGGACGGCGAGATCATTCCGCGTATATTCCGCGAGCGGCGGCACTTGCGGGCCGCGACTGGCACACCGTGGCACACGCGGAGCGTCGGCGGACAGGCGTTACCGCAGGTCAGGCCCGGGTTTTGGATGGCCAAGTAAGCGCGCCCTGCAGGATTCGAACCTGCGACCGTCGGATTAGAAGCAAGATCTTTGAGTGCCGCGCGGTGCCGTTTGGTGGCACTTCGTGCCGCCTTCGCGCGCTTTGCGTGTCCGGCAGTGCCGGGTCCTGACGGCGCGTGACGGGGCGTACGAGCACGCACCGAGCACGGCCGGAACCACCCGCGATCACCCGGCGACCACAACAGGCCATCGTCTCCCACGTCGAGTTGAGTCTCTGCGAGAGACAGCCTCGGCAGCAGCCTTCACGAACCACTCAAGCCCTGGGCTACCGAGTCGCCTTGGAACCCATCGCCTGACGAGCCGACGCCGACGAAACCGGCTCGGCGGCGTCCTCCACGAGTACTCACATGCGGCTTGAACCGCATGGATCGCTCATGGCCTTCACCTGTGCACCCTGATGAGCTGCCAGCTCGACGACATCGCCTGCGTGGTCGGAGGAGAGCCCCTCTGCCGCGACGGATAGCCCGGCGGGGGCCGGTCCCGAGCTCTCAGCCCCGCGCGATGATCCCGCCGATCAGCTCGGCCGTCGCGAAGTCGCCGGTGAGCCGGTTCTTGGTCAGCGCGAACGCCGTGCCGGTCGCCTTGTCGGCCCACGCCGCGCTGCCGCCCGCGCCCGGCACTCCGAACACCGTCGGCTGCTCCTCGGCCGTCGAGGTGGGGCCGCCGATGCCGTACCCGAGGCCCCAGGACGACGGCATGCCGAACACCTCGTCGATGCCGCTGGAGACGACCGCCGTCATGGCGCTCAGCCGCTCGGCCGAGATCAGCCGTGTCCCGTCCACCTCTCCGAGCAGCGCCGCGTACATCCGCGCGATGGCCCTGGCCGAGGTCTTGCCGCCGGCGGGGATGTCGGCCGACAGGTAGTCGGGCCGGTTGCCCAGCTCCGCGTTCGGCATCAGCGTCATCGGCCCGGCCTTGAACATCGGCAGGTCCGCCGGCATCTCCCCGAACGCCGACATGTCCATCGGCGCGTCCTCCAGCCTGGCCAGCCGCGCGTGCTCCTGCTCCGCCATCCCGAAGTACAGCTCGCCGGCCACCCCCAGCGGACCCGCCACGTCCTCGCGCAGCACCTGGGAGATCGGCTTGCCGGTGGCCCGCCGCACGATCTCGCCGACGAGGAATCCGAAGGTGTAGGCGTGGTAGCCCACCTTGGTCCCCGGCTCCCACCACAGCTCGGCGTCCTCCAGCGCGGCCACCATCGTGCCCCAGTCGCAGACGTCCTCCGGTGTGGTGTCGAGCGGGAGGCCCGGCACGCCGGCCGTGTGGGACAGCACGTGCCGCACGGTCACGCCCTCCTTGCCGTGCCGCCCGAACTCCGGCCACAGCTCGACCAGCGGCGTGTCGTAGCCGAACAGGCCCCGCTCGGCCAGCACGTGGGCGACGGTGCTGGTGGCGCCCTTGCCGATGGAGAAGTTGTAGAACGGCGTGTCCGGGGTGACGTCGCGCCCGCTCTCCGGGTCGGCCACCCCGGCCACGACGTCCACGACCTGGACCCCGTCACGGTAGACGGCCACCTGCAGCCCGCGCTCGTCCCCGGACTCGACCAGCCGGTCGGCCGCTTCCTGCACCCGCTTCTGGAGATCACTCATGGCGTGCCCATCCTGCCCTCGTCGTCGGGACTAGACGGTACAGTACTGATCCCGGTACGGAACTGTCTAGTACTGTGTTCGTCGACGAGAAGGGCGGGCAGGCATGGCGGACGAGGGCGACCGGACGGCACGCAAGCGCAGGCAGATCATGGAGGCGGCGCGCAAGGTGTTCCTGCGCAACGGCTACGTGGGCACCAGCATGGACGAGGTGGCCTCCCTGGCGGCCGTGTCGAAGCAGACCGTCTACAAGCACTTCACCGACAAGGAACAGCTCTTCAGCAGCATCATCATGGACACCACCGCGCAGGTGGAGGGGCTCGCCACGATGGTCACGGCGACGCTGGACGACAGCCACGACCTGGACAAGGACCTGGGCGAGCTGGCCAGGAGGTTCCTGGACGCGCTCATGCGGCCCGACGTGCTGCGGCTGCGCCGGCTGGTCATCGCCGAGGCCGACCGCTTCCCCGACCTCGGCCGCACCTGGTACCAGCAGGGCTTCGAGCGCTCGCTGAGGACCATGGCCACCGCGTTCGAGCGGCTGGCCGAGCGCGGCCGGCTCCGCCTGGACGATCCGCACCTGGCCGCCGAGCACTTCGTCGGGCTGCTGCTGTGGATCCCGGTCAACAAGGTGATGTTCTGGGGCGGCGGCGACCACTACTCGGAGGCCGACCTCGGACGCCTGTCGGAGGCCGCCGTCGCGGCATTCCTGCGCGCGTACGGGCCCGCTACCTCCGCAGATACTGCTTGAGCCCGGCCGCCAGCGAGGTGGCGATGCGCACGCGGAAGGCGGGGTCGGACATCTTGGCCGCGTCGCCCGGGTTGTTCATGTTGCCGCACTCGAGCCGGTGATCGCACTCCTGCAAGAGCTCTCCGGACAGGACCGGCAAGCCCTCGCCGACCTGATCAACCAGTTCGCGCACCAGGAAACCGACCCTGAGCGGCAGCTGACCGCCTGGGAAGCACCCGAAACCCTGGCACTCCTGGACTGAGGGCACCACTGCATACCAACTGGCGCGGCGGCCGAGAGCGGGTCCGAGCTCCTGCGGACGCTCGTTGCGCGCGATCTCGGAAGGAAACTCATCTGCTGGCCGGGACTTACAGCGAGTCAGCTCCCCTGGAGTAGTTCCGTTGCCGCTGCACGCCGAGGAAGCGGACCGCCACCACGCCGATGATCACGACAGCTGTCGTCCATACAATCCATTGCCCGATGGTCGTGATCACCTCGTTCCTGCCGGGCGGCATCACGACCATCTGGACGGCCGCGCCGACCGGCACCGTCACTTTGGCGAGCACACCGATCATTCCCGGCCGCCTGGCACATGACCCTATGGCACCCAAAATCGGCCCGAGCAGAACACTCGCCGCCCACCAGAAGGCCGTGTCATACCCATAGGAGCCAAGCGGGACATCGTGGACGACCGTATCCACGGCATAGTACGCCGCCGTGGCGGCAAGCAGGCTCACCACACCAGCAACAGCGCCCCGGCCCAGCGCCCGAGCGCCAAGACCGCGCTGCTTGGCGCGGGTGGCCAGGAACCCCGCCAGCACCGCCAGCCCGGCCCATGCCCAGCCAGAGTCCAGCAGCACGCTCACAATCTCAACGAACGACCACCCGTTGGTCGTCGCTTCCCGGCTTTCCAGATCCACAGATGGATGGGCCACAGCATTGGCCAGGGAGGTCGCCGCGCCAAACACCGCGCCGGCCGCCAGGACGCCCACCAGGCTCTTCCAGCCGGGTCGCGGATTGTCGATCATGGACGACATCCTGCCGAACCAGGTCGTGACGGGCAATCGGAACGAAAACGGAGCAGGTTCCCATCGGGACATGGGCGGCACGGGAGTGACGAGCAGACTGCGGGCTCGGTCCCGCTGCAGCGCATGGACATAAGCAAATACCACCTCGGGCAGGTCATCGCCGACCACCTGCCCGAACTAGAGGGCCTGTCTCAAAGTCCAGCTTATTTGATCTTGTGACAAGCTCGTGGGATGCTGCGACTCACCGACTTCATCATCGACTGTCCGGACACGATGAGGCTGGCGGCCTTCTACTCCGAGGTGACGGGTCGCCCGATCAAGGAGGGCAGCCACGAGAACTGGGCCGGTATCCAGTTCGGCGAGATCGAGCTGGCCTTCATCCGGGTGGAGGACTACCGCGCCCCGCAGTGGCCCGACAGCGAGCACCCCAAGCAGTTCCACCTCGACTTCGAAGTCGACGACATCGAGGCCGAACAGAGCCGCGTCCTGGCCCTCGGCGCGTCCCTGCAGCAGGACTCCATCGGCTCCGACGGCTATGGCTGGCGCGTCTACACCGACCCCGTCGGCCACCCCTTCTGCCTCTGCCACAACAAGGGTGTCATCTGGACCGACCAGGGCATCATCTGGCCCAAGCGCGGCTAAGAGCTGTTTCTTAGATCAGGTTCGGAGCCAGATTGCCAGGGCGGACAGGGTGACGGTACCGAGGAAGATATAGGCGCGTTTGTCGTAGCGCGTGACCCTGCTGGTTAACTGCCGACACGCGGGTGTCGGGTCCGTGACTTGAACTGTCGTGCCCGAGATCATGCCGTGCGCGGCCGTTTCTCCCCTCGTTCTGGGTCGCGGATGGAGTGGTCGGTGTCGATGCAGCCAAGGTCGTGGCCGGAGCCTGATCCGCAGATCGCGCGAGCGATAGCCGCGATGTATCGGGGGAAGCGGGAAGCGCCGTTGCCGGTCCGGGTCCGCGATGAGCTGGGCGAACTGTTCGCCGACGCCGAGTTCGCCGCAGCGTTTGGGACTGAGGGCAAGCCAGGCTGGTCACCAGGCCGGCTGGCGTTGATCACCGTGTTGCAGCGGGCGGAGGGCCTGACCGATCGGCAAACCGCCGAGACCGTGCGAGCGGACTTGAGCTGGAAATATGCCTTGGGGCTGGCGTTGGACGATCCCGGGTTCGATGCCAGTGTGCTGAGTGAGTTCCGGACCCGGGTGGTCGCCCACGGGCTGGAGGAGAGGGCTCTGGACCTGCTGCTCGCCAAGCTCGTGGACAGGGGCCTGGTCAAGGCGGGAGGCAAGCAGCGTACTGATTCCACCCATGTGATCAGCGCGGTCCGGGACCTGAACCGGCTGGAGGTATCGCCTTCGTCACGCAGGTGGTCGGTGGCGCCGCGCCGGGGGCGTGCGGCTAGGTTGAGGGCTGCGGCGGCCAGGTTGATGAGGCTGGCGATCAGCGGGATCCATTCGGGGATGTGGTGCATGTCCTGCTCCAGACGTGCTGATCGAAAGGAAGCGGGCCGGCCGGTGCCGCGACTGACGAAAGCAAGCGCACCCGGCGCGAGTGGGGTCCGGCAGCCGATACGCACCAAGCCGGACATAGCGCTGTACGCCAATGTCGAGGTGCGGCAGGCTGGTATGCATCAACGCCACGGCCAGCCAGGCGGCGAGAACTGGGGTCCGCTGCCCTTCGACGCCTCCGCCGAAAGGCTAGGGCGTGCCGATGTGAAGTGAGCGCGGAGACGTCGATGCCCTCTGACCACGAACCAGTTGCCGGGCGCTCGGCGGCGGTGCAAGCCAGAGCTGAACTGGCCGCGGCCTTGGATGCGCTGCGGCGGGCCGCCGGTTCGGGAGCTTGATCCTCAACCTCACCCCGTCCGCCGACGCTCCCACCACCCGCCTCGATCTCGAACCCTGCGTTCTGTTCGCCCATGGTCATCGTGACCGTTTGCCGGACAGTTGATCAAGCAGTCCTTAAGAACTGATCCGAAAATCGGTGCTTCAGTGGGCAGGCGGCAGCGAATATCGCGTTCGCCCGGCGGAGCCCGAGCAAGGGCCCGTCGGCGTCTACGCGCCCTCGGCGCCACCGTCGTCCGGTGTGGCAGCGGGCGCCCCGTGCGCTTTGAGGCGTGCGGCGAGCGCCGCCGCGGCTTCGGAGAGCCCGGACCAGCGCTGGCTGCACAACAGCAGGTTGCGCTTCGCCCAGGAATTCGTCAGGTCCACGACCCGTAGGTCGTAGGTACGCTGCCAGCGGACGACCGCGCGCGCGGGAACCACGGCGATGCCGACGCCGACCGCTACCGCGCTGCAGATCGCCTCCGTGGTCGGCAGATGCGCCCGGTAGCGAGGCCGGAGCCCGAGCGGCTGGGTCTGCCCGCTCAGATGCTCCTGCAAAGGGTTCCCCTCGGTGAAGCCGACGAACGGGTGGCCGAGGCACTCGCTGAACGCGACATGAGCACGCGCGGCCAGAGCGTGGCCTGGCCGTGTGATGACGACCAGCGGGTCGGGACGCAGCACCGCCCGTTCCAGCCGACCCGAGTCCACGGTATCGGCGATGATCCCCAGTTCCGCCCGGCCGTCGGTGACGGCGGCGACTACACAGATTGAATGCGTAGAGTCTTAGCCTCGTGACGGATCGCTTCGGGTGAGGTACGACCGGAGCATGCGGTATGGGCAAAGGGGTGGGTACACGCCCGCGGAGCAGGAGCGGCGGGAGCGGGT
>NZ_JADOGI010000335.1 GCF_015645445.1 Nonomuraea cypriaca
GGAGTCGTTGGCTGAACCTGGAACGGCGGGTGAAGGGGCGCCGGCCGCTGCTGGGGAGCGGGCGCCGGTGGTGGGGCGGGTGCGGGCGGTCGGTGGGTCCGGTGATCAGGTACGGGCGCCGGTGGCGGGGCCGAGGCCCGGTGAAGGGCGCGTGCGGCGGGTCGAGTCCGTGGTCGGCAGGGATTCCGGCGGATGGCGCAGGATCGCGCAGGTAGTCGTAGGCACGGGTGGGGTGCGGACCGACGGGTCCGAGATCGACGAGGCCAGGGCCAGGGCCGTGTTCGGCGGGAGCCGGAGGATCGTGGTGCTGGGCTGCACCGGCGGCGCCGGTCAGAGCACCACGGCGCTCATGCTGGGTCACACCCTCGCCAGATTCCGCGACGACAGGGTCGTGGCCATCGACGCCAACACCGGTGGCAGCACTCTGACCAGCATGATCCAGCCGGAGACCCCCGAGACCCTCACCTCGCTGCTGTCCGGTCTTGACCGGGTGAGCGGCTATCTCACCATGCGTGGATACACGACGAGGACGGCCTCGGGGCTGGAAGTGATCGGCGCGGACACGGACGCGGGCGCCGAACAGCGGCTCGCGGACCGGTCGTTCTACTCCGACCACCGGCTGGGTGCCTCCATGCGCCTGCTGGACCGCCACTACAAGCTGGCCGTCATCGACCCCGCCGCCGCGCTGGCGGCCCGGGTCCTGCCGTACGCCGACCAGCTCGTCCTGGTGGTCCCCGCGAGCGAGGAGGCGTCAGAGGCGGTGGCGATGACGTACGAGTGGCTCGACGGGCACGGCTGCGCGGAGCTGCGCAGGCGTGCGGTGATGGTCGTCAACGGCGTGAGCAGGCGTTCGATGGCCGACGTCGAGCAGGCGGAGTCGGTGGCCAGCGGCAGGTGCCGGGCCATCGTCAGGGTCCCCTGGGAGGACGACCTGGCGCCCGGCGGGGCGGAGATCGTCGATCCCGGGCAGTTGCGCGCGGCCGGGCGGCGGGCCTACCTCGCCCTCGCCGGTGTCGTGGTCGCGGGCTTCGCGGCACAGACCGTACGACCGAGCGAAGAGGAGTTGGCGAGTGACCCCCCGGGCACGAGAATCGGTGAGCGATAAGTGAACAAGCGAGCAGGTCTGGCCCGTTCATGCGCCGAGGGGGCGGCATGAGCAGGGCGGCACGAGCGCACCAGCGTCTCGCGGTCCGCTATTTCGACGACCGCATCCTGCTCACGGACACCTGCGCATGGGCGTACTTCCGCCTCCCGACGGTCAGCTACGAGTTCGTCACGCCTGAGGAGCGCGAGGCGCTGGCCACCAACATCACGATCGCCCTGGCCGCGATCAGGATGCCGGACGCCGAGGTCCACCTGCGGGTCGCGCACCGCACCTATCCCGCCGCGGAGTGGGCCATGGCGCTCAACGCCACGTCGGACGAGGGGCCAGGCTGGCGCGACTATCTGGAGGAGATCTACCGGCACGTCTGGGCCAAGGACTTCTGGTCCAAGGAGGTCTACCTGGGCGTCCGGCTCGGGCCGCGCGGCAAGCAGCTCGGCAGCGGCGTGCTCTCCCAGCTGTTCGGCTTCTACCAGAAGACGGAGAAGGCGCTCGGCATGGACGACGACCACGTACCCGACAGTGAGATCGGGCGGTGGACCGAGCAGGCGGAACGCCTCGGCCGGGCGCTCGCGTCGAGCGCGCTCTACGCCCGTCACGCCACCTCGGTCGAGGTGGCGTGGTTGTTCCAGCACGCGGCCGCGGGCGCGCTCGGGGACCCGCCGCCCTCGGCCAGCCCCAAGCGGCGCTGGGGCAAGGGCGAGATCGAGTCGCTGGTCGAGGGCGAGATCCACAACGGCAGGTCGCTGCTGCGGATCGTGCAGCCGCAGGGCGACTCGTACGTCGCGCACCTGTCGTTCGCCCGTTTCCCCGACCTCATGCCGTTCCCCGACGGCGAGCCGTGGATGCACTTCGCCGACCAGTTGCCGTTCCCTGTCGAGGTGTCGTCGCGGATGCGGCTGATCCCGGCGGTCAAGGCTTCGAAGGACGTGGCGCGCAAGCTCGCGCACGCCCGCGACATGGACAACCACATCCGCGAGGCCGGCGCGGAGGCACCGCTGGCGCTGGCCGAGCAGATCGACGCGGCCCGCATGCTGGAGCACGGCATCACGAAGGAACGACTGCCCTTCGTGTACGGCTGGCACCGCCTGATCGTGTCGGCCCCCACCGAGGAGATCTGCGCCCAGCGGGTCGAGGCGGTCATGGAGCACTACCGCGACATGGGCATCGACGTGGTCAACTCGACCGGCGACCAGTTCTCGCTGTTCTGCGAGGCGCTGCCGGGCGAGAAGGTACGCATCAACGCCTACGCCCAGCGCCAGCCGCTGCGTACGATCGCGGGCGGCATGGCCACCGCCACCGTCGACCTCGGCGACCGGCTCGGCGAGGGCAGCGAGGGCTGGCTCGGCCCCTACATCGGCGAGACCGTCGGCCGGGCCCGCAGCATCGTGCACTTCGACCCGCTCGTGGCGGCCACCCGCAACCGGCCCACCGCCATCGCGATCACCGGCGAGCCCGGCGGCGGCAAGACCACGCTCGCGCTGCTGATGATCTACCAGATGGCGCTCAGGGGCGTGACGGTCGCGGTGATCGACCCGAAGGGCGACGCCGAGTCCCTCGTACGACTGCTGGAGGAGCGCGGGCGCAAGGCCAGGATCATCCCGCTGGGCTCGGCGGCCCCTGGGCTGCTCGACCCGTTCTCGTTCGGCGACGACATCGCGGCGAAGAAGACCATGGCCACCGAGACGCTGCGACTGCTGCTGCCCCGCATGTCGGAGGAGCGCGAGTCCGCGATGATCCAGGCGGTCGCCGCGGTGTCCAACGGCCCCGACCCGTCGCTCGGCAAGGTCGTCGACTTCCTGGAGCAGGCCGAGGACCCGGCGTCGAAGAACCTGGGTGCGGTGCTGCGATCCATGTCCGAGATGCACCTGGCCAGGCTCTGCTTCGACGCCTCCGGCGGCGACCAGATCGACACCGAGGGGTGGACGACGGTGTTCACGCTGGGCGGCCTCACGCTGCCCGACGTGGCGACGACCAGGGACGACTACTCCTACGAGCAGCGGCTGTCGGTGGCGCTGCTCTACCTGGTCTCGCAGTTCGCGCGCAGGCTGATGAACGGCCTCGACCGGCGCGCCCCCAAGGCGATCTTCCTGGACGAGGCGTGGGCCATCACCTCCACGCCGGAGGGCGCCAAGCTGGTGCCCGAGGTCAGCCGGATGGGCCGCTCCCGCAACACCGCTCTCGTCCTGGTCTCGCAGAACGCGGGCGACCTGCTGAACGAGCAGGTCACCAACTGTCTCTCGTCCGTCTTCGCGTTCAGGTCCACCGAACGGGTGGAGGTGGACCACGTGATGTCCCTGCTCGGGGTGGAGCCGTCGGAAGAGCACAAGGCGGTGCTGCGCTCGCTCGGCAACGGCGAATGCGTATTCCGCGATCTGGATGGCAGGGCCGGCCGGATCGGAGTAGATCTGGTCTCCGAGGAGCTGCTCCGCTGGCTCGACACGAATCCGACACACGACAAACCCGACCGCACCAGGCATGATGATCATCAAGGGGGCGTGGGCAGAGCGCAGGAGGTACGGTCATGAAGATCCGGCTATCCCGACGACTCGTGCTGGCTCTCGCACTGGTCACCGCCGTGCTCGTGGTGCCGCTCGTGGTGGGCGGCCTTTCGACGCCGGTGGCGGCGGCCCCCTGCGACCTGTCGCCCCCGCTCTCGCCCGAGATGGTCGGCGGCGGCACCGATGGCATGATCCAGCCACCGGCCCCCGAGGGCGGTCCGCAGGCACCGACCACCAACTACGGCCAGTTCGGGATGAGCGGCCAGTTCTGGCACACTCACGAGCTCGGCTGCTCCGACTACGTCGCCGTGCTCGGCAACATGTGGGCCAACGGCATCTTCACCGCGGCCAAGGCCGTCGACCGGCTGACGATCACCACGTACCAGGCCGCGGCGACGGAAGGACCGCTCCAGGCGATCAAGGACGTCGTCGACGACATCGTCCAGAACCTCGCCGACGCCATGTACTGGCAGTTCCTCCAGCCGATCGTGATCATCGCCGCGATCTGGCTGGCCTGGTACGGGCTGATCCGCAAGCGGGCCACCACGACCGCCGAGGGCGTGATCTGGATGGTGCTCGCGGTCACCGTGGCGGTCTGGTTCTTCAGCCGTCCCGGTGACTTCACCGGGCTGGGCAAGGTCGTCACCGACAAGACCGGCGAGGTCGTCAACTCCGCCTTCTCCGGCCTGCCCGGCGCCGGCGGTGCCTCCTGCCTGCCGCCTCCCGGCGAGGACGCCCCGCAGGTCAAGGCGGGTGGCTACGGCCAGAACGGCACGCCGGGCGTCGACCAGAACGCCGACGCGCTCTGGTCCACGCTGGTCTGCAAGCCGTGGCTGGTCGGCATGTTCGGCACCGCCGACCCGCAACAGCCAATCGTGCGCGACTTCGGCCGCAAGATGCTGGAGATCCAGTCCATCCCACCGGCCGTGCCCGGCCAACCGGCCCCGGACTACGGGGCCCGCCAGTCGGAGTACGCCGCGCTGGCCGACAAGCTCAGGAACGACCCCCGCTACGCCATCTTCTCCGGCCGCGACTGGTCCAACAGGCTAGGCGTGGCCGTCGGGGCGTTGATCGCCGCCGTCGTGGCCGGGCTGCTCATCTTCCTGGTGGCGGTCTCGTTGCTGGTGCTGAAGGTGGGCTTCCTGCTGTTGCTGATCATGGGGCCGATCTTCCTGCTGATCGGCGTACATCCGGGCAGCGGGCGGATCGTCGCCATGAGATGGGTGGAGATGCTCATCGGCACGCTGCTCAGACAGGCCGTGCTGACGATCGTGCTGAGCGTCCTCGTGTACGGGTATGCGCTGATCATCTCCACCGCCATGCCCTGGGGCCTGCAGGTGCTCTTCATGGCGCTGCTGACGATCGCGGTCTTCTTCTACCGGCGGCCGTTCCAGCATCTGTTCGCCTCGATGAGCGGCCACACGGTCACCACGCGCATGCTCGGCGAGGCGGCGAGTTCGCCCGTGCTCGAACGGTCCGCGGGCGTGTTGCCGCCGGTCGCCTCGGCCAGGATCGGCCGCTGGGGCCTGCGTAAGGCCGAGCCCCTCATCAGGGCGGCCGGTGCGGCCAACCCGGCGGGCGCGGCCGCGGTCGGGGCCGCCGGGCAGGCGCGCGTACGCGCTGAGGAGGGCGAGGGCGTGCACTCAGGCACCAGGATCCCGGCCACGGCGGCGCCGCTCGACACCGACCAGGCGGGCGGCAAGGCGGCGGGCAGGCAGCCGCTCGAGCCGCGCAGGGGCACCGCGCCGCCGCTCAACCTGGGCGGCACGCCCACGCCCACCCGCACCCGTGGGCCCGGCGGCCCGCAGGCGGCGAGCGCGCCCGGCGCCGGTCCACGTCCCGCGGGCGCGCCGAGCTCCAACGGCAGTTCCGGCGGGGGCTCCGGTGGCTGGTTCGGCGGGCGGTCCGGCGGCGGCTGGGCGTCGCGGGGCGGGTCTTCAGGTGGGACGCGCGGCTCCAGGTTCGCCGGGTCGGGTGGCTCCAGGACCGGCGGCACGCGTTCGCGCGGCACCGGCGGGCTGTTCGGCGGTGGCGGTGGCGGCTCGGGTGGCGGGCTGTTCGGCGGCAACGGGTCGAGATCGGGCGGGTCGCGGCCGGGCGGCGGCGGCTCCAGGCCCAGCGGGTCACGGGGCGGCGGCACCTCCTCAGGACCCCGGATCTTCGGCTCGGACGAGCCGGCCCCCCGCAGGTCGGACGCGCCACCGCTCTGGCTGCGCAGCAGCGGCAACGGCGGCTCCGGGGGTGACGACCCCTCAGTGCCGTTCTGGCTCAAGCCGAACAACCCGGACAAGGACTGAACATGGCGCAGCCAGGTGACAGGCGCGGGATGGCCTTCGCCGCCATCGTCGTGGTCATCGCCGCGGTCGGCATCTACCTCACGATGTGGCCCGACCCCGAGGACCCGGCCACGCCCGGGCCGGCGACGACCTCGGCGGGCTCGGGCAACCCGCCCGCCGCGTCGAGCACGCCGCTGGCCACCGCCAGCGCGGCGCCGTTCGACGTCTACTCCTACCTGCCGATGACCAAGGAGCAACTCGCCGCGGCGGCGGATCTCGCCGAGCGGTTCACCGCCGCGTACGGCACGTTCAGGTACGACGAGGATCCGGCGGCCTACGCCGCCCGGATGAAGGCGTACACGACGGCCGAGCTCGGCAACGACCTGACCAGGAGCATCACCTCGGCGGCCACCGTCGAGCAGAACCGCAACGACCAGATCGTCTCCACGGCCACGGCCAGGCTGAAGGAGATCAGGCAGGTCGACAGGACCTCCATCGTCTTCGTCGTCGCAGGAACGCGGCAGGTCGACGCGAAGAGCGGCGACAAGCAGCTCACCGAGGAGTACGCGGTCACGGTGAGCCAGCTCGGCGCCGACTGGCGGATCTTCGACATCCGGCCGGCGACCGTGGGCCAGGACGGGGACCCCCTCGAGTGAACATCTCCAAGACCCGCCTCGCCCTGCTCATCGGCCTGGCCGGTGGCCTGCTCCTGACGCTCGTCATCGTGTCGCCGATGCTGCTGATCTCGATGCCGTCCTTCCTCAGCGACGGCCGTACGTCCGTCGACTGCGAGGACACCGCGCAGGTCGAGGAGGTGTCGGACTCGGGCGCCGCCGACATTCCCGGCTCGTACCTGGACCTGTACAAGGAGCACGGCGAGCAGATCGGCGTGCAGTGGAACATCCTGGCCGCCGTGGGCAAGCGCGAGACCAACCACGGCCGCTCCGACCTGCCCGGCGTCAAGAGCGGCACCAACTCGGCGGGCGCGGCCGGGCCGATGCAGTTCCTGATCTCCACGTGGGGCGGCAAGGCCAGGATCCCGATGTCGTCGACGTTCAACGGGTACGCCTCCGACGGTGACGGTGACGGCGTGGGCGACGTCTACAACCCCGCCGACGCCATCCTCGGCGCCGCGAAGATGCTCAAGCGCAACGGCGCTCCCGAGAACGTCCGGCAGGCGCTGTTCGTCTACAACCGCGCCTGGTGGTACGTCGACCAGGTCGTGGAGATCGCCAGGAAGTACGCCAAGTCGGGCGACGTCCAGGTGCCGCCGCAGGCCGAGGAGGAGTGCGACGACTCGCTGGTGGAGGCCGCGCCCAGCGACATCGTGGCGAAGATCCTGCAGTACGCGCTGGCGCAGCGCGGCAAGCCTTACCTGTGGGGAGGGACGGGTCCGGACTCGTTCGACTGCTCGGGGGTCATCTTCGCCGCCTATCGTGCGGCCGGACTGTCGATCCCGCGCACGACGTTCGGGCAGTGGCCGTTCGGAGTGAAGATCTTAGAGGGCCAGGAGCAGCCGGGTGACCTGGTCTTCTTCAACGCGGGACCGGGCACCTCGCCCGGCAACCCTGGGCACGTCGGCCTGGTCGTGTCCAAGGGCGAGATGCTGGAGGCCAGATGTACGCTGTGCGGGCCGATCAAGGTCACGAGCTACGAGGGCCGCGACAGCCGCGTCGGCTTCACCCGGCCCCTGCAGAACCCCGACGTTCTCGACCAACTCAAAAGGCTGGACAATTCCTCCCTATGAGGAATCTCGACGCATGAGCACGATCTTGGTCGTGGCCGCGGTGATCGTCGCCCCCGGCGGGCGGGTGCTGGCCGCGCAGCGCGCGGAGCCCGCCGCGCTGGCCGGCGGGTGGGAGTTCCCCGGCGGGAAGGTGGATCCCGGCGAGGACGAGGTCGCGGCGTTGATCCGCGAGTGCCGCGAGGAACTCGGCGTGGAGGTCGCCGTGGGCGAGCGGGTGGGTGACGAGTGGCCGCTCTCCGCGGGGTACGCGCTGCGCGTCTGGTTGTGCTCCCTGGCCTCGGGCGTACCGGAGGCCAGAGAGCACCTCGCGCTGCGGTGGCTGGGGCCCGGCGAGTACTACGACGTCGCGTGGCTCGAGGCCGATCTGCCGATCATGAAGACCGTGGAGAATCTGCTCCCGCGGGATTGAGTCCTGCCTCTCTGTGACACAATGGTTACTAGGCGTGATTTGTCGCTGACGATTCGTCACAGGGGGAGTGCGAGTTATGCGGCGTGGCTGGGTCATTGCCGGGGTCCTGATCTTGGCGGCGGTGCCGTCCGTGCCGGTGGCCGCTGTCGGCGTGTCCCTGGTGATCGAGCAGGTGAAAGGGTCGGAGGGGGCCGGCAAGTGGTTGCGGACGGGGGACGTCCAGCGGTTCAGGGTGCGGCTGAGCGGGATGGCCAAGGGGGTCAAGGTCGCCGTGGCCGCCAATCCGGTGGAGGCGCTGTCTGGGGTCGCCTGCGTACCCCGTCCCACCCGTGTCGGCGTTGCCCCCCTGCCGGCCGCTGACGGCCCTTCCTCGGGCACGTCCGGCGGGATGGGGTCCGGTTCGGGTATCGGGTCTGGTCAGGGTGCGCCTGGTGTCGGGGAATCTGCTGCGGGTGTGGCTGCTGAGGGCGGGCCTGGGGAGTGGGTGCGGAGTGCTGAGGCGCCGGCTGGGGGCGGGGTGGTCGCGGCCGGCGCCTTGGCCGCGCGGGCGATGGCCGTCGCCAGTGGCAGTGCCTTCGCCGGTGGCGCCGCTCTCGCGAGCAAGGCCGTGCCCGGGGCGCGGGTGTGCGCGCTGGGGAGGCTCTCCGGTTCGCGGGCCGTGGACGTGACGCTGACCGCGCCTGTGGGGGCCGACGAGGTGGCGCTCGCGACGGTGGCCAGGATGCGGGCCGCCTCGGGGGGCACGCTGACGACTCTGAGCAGGACCGCCGCCATGCGCGTGGGGCGAACCGCCACGGGTGAGGCGGCGACGTCCCCCAGTCCGGTCGTACGCGAGCGGCGGACGTGGCAGCTGATCGACAAGATCGGCCGCCGCCCCGTCACCGGGACCACCGGCCGGCCGACCGGCCCCGACCACCGACCCCCCACGACCGGCACCACTCCGGGCCGCACACCCCACACCGCCCCGGACACTCATGCGTCGGACACTCATGCGTCGGACGGCCGCGCGTCGGGAAGGGCGGAGTCGGATGGTGTCGCGTCGGGTGGCTGGGTGCGCCGGGGAGACGCGGCGGACGGTCGAGTGTCGCCTGGCGCAGAGTCGGGTGGCCGGGCGT
>NZ_JADOGI010000336.1 GCF_015645445.1 Nonomuraea cypriaca
ACCCCGCCTGACGACAGAGATCGTGGAGAGCCCGTTGCCGAGAGATCGGCACGGCGGGTTCGGCGAGCGGCCTGGGGAAACGGACCGAGAGCAATCCCGGCACCGCGCCCCAGGCCGACTCAACAGCCGGATCGGCGGGAGCCCTGCTTGGTAGCACAGCCAGTAGAAGCGGTCGGTCACATGCTGTGGATGCAGCGGTCGGCCCATCTCATCGGTGAAGACGAAGTCGCTATCGACCCAGTCTTCGCCTGCGGCCAGCCGTTCCCGGGCCTGGCGCTTACGGTGCTCCTTGAGCAGGGCCATCGTTTCGGCGTCGACCGCGATCTCGCGGTCGCTGGCATCGGTTTTCGGACTGCCTTGGATCGGGGTCCAGCCGAGCTGGGTGATCTGCCAGTGGATGCCGATCCTTGATGTCGCGAAGATGATGTCCGGCCAGCGGAGGCCGGCTCCTTCGCCGCGTCGCAGGCCGCGTACGGCGATCAGCCGATACAGGGCGAACAGCCGGTCCCGGCGAGCGTAGGCGAGGAAGGCTGACGTCTGCTCGGTGGTCCACACCATGACGGGCGAGGGCCGGGGAGTGCTGACGAAGGCGGCGATCGGGTCGACGCGCTTGCCGTCGCGTGCCTGCTTGAGGCGATCCCGGTGTTCGGCGTGGTCTTTCCGCCATTGCGTCACCTTCTCCTCGGTCCAGACGACCGGCTTGGGCCGGTCGATCGGTGTCATCTCGACGACGGCGGCGGGGTTGAAGTCCAGGAGCCTGTCCTGGCGGATCGCGATGTTCAGTGCGTGCCGCAGGGTGGCCCGGATGCGGTGCATGCTGGTGGGGCCGACCGGACGCCGATACTTGACTGCTGCCACGCGGGTGGGGTCGCCGCTGGCGCGTTCGGTGGCGATGATGTCGTTGAACTCCTCGATTGCATCGAACATGCTCGCGATGTCGGAGACGTGAAGCCGGTCCAGCCGGATGTCTCCGAGGTAGGGGTTGAGGTAGAGGCGGACGTGGGATTCGTAGGAGCGTTTCGTTGTCGCCTCGATGGCGCGCTTGCGCTTGAGGAATTCCTCCAGCCACTCGGCCACGGTGATGTGCCGGTTGAGGTCTTGGCGCGTGCGGACCTTGCGTCTCACTTCCTCGGTGTCGGGCAGGCTCTTGGTGTCTTTGAGGACCGACAGCATCAGCTTGGTGATCTGCCGCCGTACGGCGGGGTCGTTGTCGAGGGTGAGCAGGCCGCGGGCGTGGTCCAGTTCGGACCCGGCATCCTCGAGCGTGGCGAATCCGCTGCGCCGCAACGGGTTACGCCGCTTGCCGTCGGTATGGGCGGGCAGTTCCAACTGGTAGCCCCAGGAGCCGTGTGTGGTACTCCACCGGGCTCCTCCGTCGTCGTGCGGGCGGCGCAGCTTCGGGCAGTGCTTCCCGAGCCGCTTGCCGGTGGCCGGGTCCTTGCAGGCGCACGTTTTGAAGGTGGTGCCCTTGGCTACGGTCGGCTCTTTGGCTGCTGTCGTTTCCGGAGCTTTCGCCATCGAGGTCATCCTTCCTTGCTTGTCAGACGGGCTTCACTGCCGTCCGGATGGGTGTGGTCGAGTAGCGCCCGCAGCCCGCGTACCGGTACTGCGTACCGGCCACCGATGCGCAGCACGCGGCACGGAAACTGCCCCGCGCGGGCGAGGCGGTAGGTCTTGGTGCGGCCCATGCCGAGCAGCCGTCCGGCTGCGAGCAAGCTGATCACCTCTGGCGTTGCCTGCTGCGTGGGGTGGCTGGTTGGGGTTGTGCTGGTCATGCATCACCTCCGTGACGTCGATGGACAGGTCTGCGGCCATATGGGCCGTGTGTTCCTGGCGGGCTGTGGTGGGCGCTACGCCCCCGACCCGGCCCCGCGTGGCCCGTGGGGCGGGATGTGGTTGCCGGTCATCGACGGGCGGCCACAGCCCGGGTTCGGGGCCTGGTAGCGGGGCGGCGGGTGCGTGGGCGGGTGGTATCGACGCCCACCTCCATGGCCCGCGTCAAGCGAAATCCACAGGTTCAGCCCGCGCTCCAGCGCCCGGCCCGAATCCGGGCCCGAACGCCGGAACAATCCGCGCTACTCCAGCTCAGGCTCAGCTCCACGAGCGGATGTGCCCATGCGTGGCCGCCCCGTACGGGTGAGGTGAGCTCCAGCGCCGCCCGCCCGGCCAGATCCGGTGGCAGCCGGGCGATGTGCCGGGAACCCCCCGGCCACCACTCGTCCCGAAGCCGGATGCCCCTGCTTGCGGGCGTGGCCGAGGTTCGCCACGGCCAGACGCGCCCACCTCTCCTCGTACTCCACACCCACGGCGTGTCTGTCGAGGTGAGTGGCCTCGACCAGGGTGGTGCCGATCCCGCACTTCGGGTCGATGCCCATTCTCCGGGTGCGGTGTAGGCGGCGATCGTTGTGGCGGCGATGGAAGGCAGCATCTTGCCCGGATGCCGCATCGACTTCGGCACGTACCGGCCCCACCGTTGCACCCGCGACGTTCTGCTGGCCGGTCGCCCACACCGACGTTGTCATCTCGATCATGAACGCTCACTTCCGTCCGCGCTGCCGTCCGCTGAGCGGCTCCGCAGGCCCCCGTTTCCGGTTCGGATGAACTCGGAGGCGTCTTCGGCCGGGTGAACAGCAGCACGTCACTGCGCACGTGCGCTCGCCGGCAATCCGGCGCACTCCGGCAGCTCGTGCGAAGCGGCCAGGCCACGATCGGAGACGTCAGGGTGGATGTGCTCGCCCTGTGCGGGCTGGCGTAGGGCGATGAGGTACTGCAGATACACCAGGCCCGCGGCGCGTGTTTGGGCGATGATCTCCGGCAGCGGATCAACCACGCGGTCAGTGCGGTGCAGGCCGGTGAGCACGACCAGATGCTCGCCCGGCTTGACCAGCTCTGCCTCGTGGGTGACCTCCGGGACCTCGACCGCGTCGTCGAAGGCCGGTCGGCCATCCGCGAGCAGGAGCTGTCGGCAGGTGTGCTCAACCACGACCAGGACCGCGCTTGCGATGAGGTCGGCGAGCACCCTCTGCTCATCGTTGCCGGGGTCGATGAGGCGCAAGTTGGTGACCTCCAGGGCGTAGCCTGGGTGGGTGCGCGCCAGCCGGTCCAGGTCACGTCCGCCCAGTTGGCGTCGGTGAAGACGGCTACCGGCAGGCAGCCTGCCGTCAGCGCGGCCGAGATGACCTGATGATCGGTGGCGCCCAGGTGAGTGATCGTCTCGCCCATGCGAGTGCAGGTGGCGATGCGATGGCGGGCTGGCCGCCCGCTGACCGGATGACAACAACCGCTCTCCCAGGTGCTGGCTGATTCGGTGTCGGCTGCGGCCAGCCAGACGGTCAGTGGCAGATGTCCCCCCCGTGGGGTCGTGAACCTCGCGACGTACGGTGAGTGCGCCGCAAGAGTGGCTGGTCGAGGCGATGGGTTCGGTCATGTGGGCGTGGCCCGAGTACCGGGTCAGCGATCCCTGTCACTTATCCAAATACCTGTCTCGAGGCCCGAGTTAGGACAAGCCGTCAAGCAAAGATCTTGTAATGCCTGTCCGTGCCGCGCTTGTTCTGGGCTCTGCCGCGCAGTCGTTCGCCTGGCTACAACCAGGCTGGGGTGGCAGGCGGGTGCGTCGCGGCCCGGCCGTCTTCCGTCCCGGGCCAGCACCCAGAACCATCGTGGTTCAGCCGCCAACACCACTCCGCCTTGGGCCTTGTTTTCGCAGGTCACAGCGTTTTCGGGCAGTCTCCGGGCAAGATCCGTCACCAATCACACGACGGAGTATCCTGATTTTTTGCAGCGAAGGTTGAGCATTATCACCGAAGGCTGATGACCGCCCGGTTTCTCACCGATGGTTAAGCGCGCAGGTCAGGTCAGAGCGCGCGGCGGCGAACCTCGGGACAAGAGAACCGGGCGGCCCCAGGCACATACGCGACCGTGCCGCCACGTCCCGAAGGCGCTGCACAGTCCTCTCACCTGCGGCGTTCCCCTCACTCAAACTTCGCTGACTCGCGCCGCCTGGACATGATGAAGGTGTGGAACGACTAGGGGAGCTTCAGCCCCACGACATCCATCTCGTGCACCAGGGCTCGCCTTGAGCATTGATCTTGGCAGGAAGGCAGCGCTGCAATGGGGCAGCAGGGCGGTGCGAGGGCCAGTGACCGATGTAGCTCGCGCCGCTTGAGCCCGCTCATTGTCGGTTACTGTCGGATGCTCCCTCGGTTACTGTCTTCACGCCGTCCCGGTCGAGGGCCTCCACAAGATCCGCAAGTGTGATGAACACGTTGGGAGTTACGCCTTTGCTTTTCATGATCTGCCGGAGCTGCGTTCCCGTGTGACGCTCTGCAGCCACGTAGTCGCAGTAACCTGCTGCGCACGAGAGGTACATCATGTCGATCAGGTCGTTTCCCTTCCATCGGTTCTGGCGATCGAGGTAGCGCAGCCGGAATAGCGCCGACAAGTTCGACACGAATGGCATCGTCTCGGTCTGCTGGAGCAACTCCTTGGAATCCCGGGCAAACGATGTTGGGGCGACGCCGACCCGTGCTGCGGCTTTGGCGAGCACCTGGATATTGTCGGTCCAGAAGAATCCTGCGGCCTGCTTTCGCCGATCTGTATCGGGGAGTCGCTGTCCGGCGAAGTAGTCAGTAATCTCCTGATTGCGCTGAACCCATGCGGACACGTCGCCCTTCGCCTCAGCGGTGGTGTCGATCAGGCACGACAACGTGGTGGAAGGTTCGGAGAGGACGAGCTGGAACAGATCCCAGTCGTTGTCGATCTCGTATGCTCGCACGCCGTTGGCGAGGAAGGCCTGTGGCTCGGTGGTGACGACAGGCAGCTGCGAGAATGCCGGCAACGGAGCGTCTTCGTGCGTTGCCAGCATCATGGCCACTTCGTTGTCCCAGACCGTCATGGGGGAGCGAAGCTCCCAGCCTCCGGCCAGCTTGGCCATCGCGAGTCCCAAGTTGTAGCGACGATCACCATGGAGCGGGTACGTCTCGGTAAGGTGCGCCGACGAGAGCGGCAGGACGATACCGGCGTCGGTGGCAAGTTCGATGATCCGCATCGCGGCGGTGAGTTCATCCTTGTTCGCAACCTTACGGGGGTCAACCATCGCCCATGCGAGCTTGCTCCAGTGATTCTGATCGAGGTAGACGGCCGGTCGCCCCTTGTCTGTGCTGATAGGGCTGTACGCCTCCGACACGAGCGTGTCGCCCCTGCGTGTCGTGCTGATCACCCACCAGTGCTCCCAGTCGAAGACCGACTGTGCGACCTGGTTCTCTGGCCAGGCTGTCGTCGGTAGCGTCCCGGCGAGACGTTGTCCGTCCGTCGTGACCACCACATATTCATTGCGCACGAAGTCGACCGCCCAGTGCTGGAATCGGTCGGCAGAAAGGACAGGTACGTCGGCCATGAGTCGATAGTGCCGCGCTGGTGCGACAAGACAACCGCGCAACCCCCCGGGATCCTTTAGTCGCACTGCTGCGAGGCATGAGTCGTGCCAGCCTGTAGATCTTCTCGGGGCGCTCGCGGTCGTCGATGCGCCTGACGGTCAGCAGGGGCCGACGGGAGAAGGAGCCGAGGAGATCCCGCAGTACATGACGGGCATTCGCCTGGGTAAGGGGCGCTGCGCAAAGAGCGCCCTCCCGATGGCCGGGCGATGGTAGGACGCCGAACTGGTCCATCAACCCCCTGAGCGAGTCGCCGAGTCGTTTCGCCGTTTCGACAGCTACGAACCGCGAAGCCGCTCTATCTCCGCCTCCAACTCGCGAACCTTCGCCTCCAACTCAGCTCTCGTGGGCTTCCGGGCCGCAGTGGGACGGCGAGGCGACTTGGCAGGTACCCGCTTCGCGACGCCGGGTGGCTCCTCCACGAGGCCGATGGCCTCACCGTCCACGATGGTCGCCGGATCGAGGCCGCACTCAGGGCACGACGTGGAACCTGTGAACGCCGAGTGAAGCGTCTTGTGTGTGTAATGCGATTGCTTCTCCACGACGTGGCCGCAGTACAACCGGAGGCGCCATCGCATCAGTTCATGGGGCTGCTTGGGAGCGCCGAGGATACGGCCGAGATTCTCGATTTGCCGTGGCGAGAGTGGCGGTGACGGGCAACACTTGCCGCAGTGCATGGTCAGCGATCCCGAGACCGAGTGGCGCATCGCGTGACAGTCGCCGTGCACCTTTCTGAACCGGACCTCCTCAGCGTCGTAGCGGATGCGCTCTTCTTCTGTGAAGTACATGGTGCCCTTGAATTCCCATGGCTTCTCGTCTCGATACGGAAGACCGCAACCGGGACATGGCTCGCCCGCAATGTAGGCCTCCCACGTCAACGGACCGACATCGCACCGCACCGCTTCGCGGATACGCTCGGACTCCTTCTGGACACGCTCGTGCTTTCTGGTCAGTTCGAATGGTGCGTCGAAGTCGCCGCGCCGCTCGTACTCAGTGAGGTCAACCATGACTTCGACCATAGGGGCACCTGCGTCCGAGTTCGAGGGGTTACACCTGAAGGCTCTCCCAACCCATGGAGGTGCACCAGCCAAGCGGCCTGCGCCTTAGCCTGGATCCACGGCTTGAAATTGCTGTATGTGTTGCGAAATAACGCGAAGTGTCCTCTGACCTGGGAAGATTGGAGTTCTCTACGCTTCAATCAGCCAGCTTAGGAAGGCACCTTGTAAGTGCGATTCTCCCACGCCGGAGCAACACCCACGCGATCTTCGATGAAGAGCATCTGATCTCCTACGGCGGCCTGGCCACAGCGCTGCGGCTGGCCGAGCGGGCGGGCCTGGAGCGCCTGGTCGGCGAGCAGGTGGTTCCAGCAGCGGCAGACGGGGTGAACGCTCCCGCGAAGATCGCCTCGATCGTGGCCGGGATGGCCTGCGGCGCCGACAGCATCAACGACCTGGACACGCTGCGGCACGGCGGGATGGGCGAGCTGTTCGACGGCATCCGCGCGCCGTCCACACTGGGATCGTTCCTGCGCGCCTTCACCTGGGGCAACGTACGACAACTGGACAAGGTCGCCCGGCAGGTGCTCGCGGCGCTGGCCCAGCACACGCCGCTGCTGCCGGGCAAGGAAGTCCTGGCGTACTTGGACATCGACTCCATGCAGCGACGCACCTACGGCCATGCCAAGCAGGGCTCCGGGTTCGGCCATACGAAAATCCAAGGCAAAAGTGTCCTGGTCCGCGGGCTGAACGTGCCTGTTGAACGCGTCCGACCGGCCGCCGCACAGCCCGGCACGGACACGTGGGCGAACCCACCGCCCCGGCCATGGCCACGGCGGATCGCGCGGATGACGGTCCTCTATGGCCGCAACGGGCACCTTCATCGCGTTGTCCGGCACGGCGAGGGCGGCTATCCGCCGGGTGAGCTGCTCGTTTCTTCCTCGGAACACATGGTTGCGCAGAGCGATGTGTCCGATACTGTTCGGGAATATCTCGTGGTGGCATCAGGTGAAGGAGACGCCTGCGTGTGTGCGATGCGGTTCGCCCCGTCCCAGCTCATCGTCGGCCTCTCCTACGATCTGAACAACCCGATGAAGATCCGCGCCAAGCACAAGGTCACCGGCATGCTTCTCCTCGACCGTGACCACGCCCGCCGCCTGGAGAAGGGCTGGAACGTCCCCGGCGTCTACCTCCTGCTCGACCGCCCGGACAGCGAGGGCCGGTGGGGCGCCTACGTTGGCAAGGCCAGCATCCCCGGGCTCCGTCACCGGGTGCTGCAGCAGCTTAAGGATCGCGCTCACTGGTACCGGGCGCTGCTCATCCGCTACAAATCCAACGACAACGAGACGCTCGACAGCAGCGAAGCCGGATGGCTGGAAGGACGCCTGTACGACCATCTGGCCAAGGCCGGGCAGGTCCGTCTGCACAACCGCAACCGGCCCCGCGACCCCACCCTGTCCGACGTCGATGAGACCAGCCTCATCGACTACCTGCTGCCCATCGAGTCCGTGCTCCGGCTCATCGGCCACACCCTCTACCCGCGCCCCGCAGGCGCCCCCGACGGCGGTGGCCCCCTCTTCAAGAAGATCGAGCCTGAGCCGGACAAGCCCGCCCGCTACGTCAGTCCCCTCGGTCTGGGGCCCAACCCGTATCTGATGCGCGATCCCACGTCTGAAAAGGTGATGTAGAAGGTCGCGCTCATAATGGCGGGCAAACACCCCCGCGTGATGGGGCACGCCCCGGACAGACCGACCTGATCCGGTGACGCAGGAGGTGTGCCCCGCCCAGCGCACTTGGATTGTGCTGGACGGGGCATGCCACCTACGCCACCGGCTCAGGCGCTACCAACCAGGTTCTCCTCGTCGCCCTCTACCATGTTCTCCTCGGCGTCCTCGTCGAGGTTCTCGATGTCGGCGAGATCTTCCTCGGCCGGTTCTTCGCCGCCGCAGATGCGGCAGGCGCGTTCCTCCTCGGCGGTGAGCACCACCGCGGACAACTCCTCGACGCCGATGGTCAGGGCCTTGCACAGGCGGTGCCAGCCGTCGATGATCGGCATGCCGCCGGTCGGGACTGTGGCCACGATCAGCGGCTGCGACAGATCCACCACGGCGGCGTGCTCCGGGTCGATGACGATCAGGTTGAGCATGCCCGCCCACCATTCGGTCACGATCCGCCCCTCTGGGACCCGGCCCTGGGTGATCTGCTTGGCTGCGGTGATGTCCCAGCGCCAGCCGAGCATCTGGAAGATCTCCACCCGCGAACTGTCCGCCCGCCTCGGCGCGAGCTCGGTTGCGGTGGTGCTCTCCAGCGCGGCGGGTGTGGGGTCGCCGGTAGCGGTGTCGTGGCGGGTCATGCCGTGGCCTCCTGCCCGGCCGAGGCGCTCGGAGACTGCTGCGTTGAGCAGGCCGGCACGAGTGTCTCGGCCTGGGCGAGGAAGGCGCGGGCGGCGCCTTGCCGGATGAGGGCGAGGCTGTGGTCGAGGTGGGCCAGCGCGAACGCGCGCTCATCCTCTTGCCCGCGCGTGCGCCCGTCCTGGCTGGGGT
>NZ_JADOGI010000337.1 GCF_015645445.1 Nonomuraea cypriaca
GCAAGCTCCAGCCACATTCAGGGGGGCGAGCCCCCCACCCCCATCAAGATCAAACGCCAAAAACACCGGGGGCTTCGCCGTTGCGGAGGAGCGAGCTCCTCCGCTGAATGCGGCAGGAGCAAGCTCCAGCCACATTCAGGGGGGCGAGCCCCCCACCCCCATCAAGATCAAACGCCAAAAACACCGGGGGCTTCGCCGTTGCGGAGGAGCGAGCTCCTCCGCTGAATGCGGCAGGAGCAAGCTCCAGCCACATTCAGGGGGGCGAGCCCCCCACCCCCATCAAGATCAAACGCCAAAAACACCGGGGGCTTCGCCGTTGCGGAGGAGCGAGCTCCTCCGCTGAATGCGGCAGGAGCAAGCTCCTGTCACATTCAGGGTTCGTCCCGGTCCGCCCGTAGATCGAGCCCCGAAGACCCGCCCATTCGGGGAAAGCGGGCTTCCTTGTTTTGCACCAAGCGTTCCAAAAAGTGCTAACGTGCTGCGCATGGCGCGGCCGAGGACGTTCGAGGAGGGTAGGGCGGTTGAGTCGGCCATGCGCGCGTTCTGGGAGGCGGGCTACGAGGGCACCTCGACGCAGGACCTGTGCGCGGCCACCGGGCTCGGGCGCAGCAGCATCTACAACACGTTCGCCAGCAAGCACGACCTGTTCGAGA
This sequence comes from Nonomuraea cypriaca, assembly GCF_015645445.1. Classification (GTDB taxonomy): domain Bacteria; phylum Actinomycetota; class Actinomycetes; order Streptosporangiales; family Streptosporangiaceae; genus Nonomuraea; species Nonomuraea cypriaca. Next base: position 654 of record NZ_JADOGI010000337.1, read on the forward strand.
AGGCGCTGCGCCACTACATGGACAGCAGGATCGCCACGTTGACCGAACTGATGGACGCCGGCCTGCCCGTCAAGGAGAAGGTGCGGACCGTTCTGCGATGGGCGGTCGAGCCCGAGCCCGGCGAGCCGCCCGGCTGCCTGGTGGTCAACTCGCTGATCGAGCTGGGCCCGCACGACCCGGAGATCGCGGCGCTGCTGGAGCGTCACAACGCCGACCAGCGGCGGCTCGTGCGGTCCGCGCTCGAGATCGCCATCAGCCGGGGCGAGATCGACCGCGACAAGGACCCGCTCGCCCTGGCGTACTTCGTCTTCGCCACGGTCAGCGGCATGCGCGTGGCCGCCTGCGGCGGGGCCGACCGGGCGGCGCTCGAAGCCATCGCGAACACCGCGCTGAGCGTCTTCTGACTTTTTTCGCGCGCTTTTTTTGAACTGATCAATCTAAAATTCACTGGAAAGGGGTCGCCATGCCTTTGGCGGTCTACATCCTTGGCCTGTCGATCTTCGCGCAGGGCACTTCCGAGCTCATGCTGGCCGGACTGCTGCCCGAGATGGCGGCGGATCTTCAGGTGTCCGTGCCCGAGGTGGGGCTGCTGATCTCGGCGTTCGCGATCGGGATGCTCGTGGGCGCGCCGGTGCTGGCCGTGGTCACGCTGCGCTGGCCACGGCGTACGGCATTGCTGACGTTCATGGCGGTCTTCGTCCTGTCGCACGTCGTTGGCGCGCTGACCTCCAGCTACGGCATGTTGTTCGCCACCAGGGTGGCCGGCGCGTTCGTGTACGCCGGCTTCTGGGCCGTGGCGGCCGGCACCGTGATCGGCCTGGTGCCGGTCGCCTCCCGTGGCCGGGCGATGAGCGTCCTGGCGGGCGGGCTGACGGTCGCCACCGTCATCGGCCTGTCCGCCGGCACGGTCATCGGCCAGCACCTGGGCTGGCGGGCGGCGTTCTGGACGGTCGCCGGCATGACGGTGCTGACGGCGATCGGCCTGGTGGCCACCATCCCCGGCGGCCGGCCGGCGACCGAGGCGCTGCCGCGCGTGTCCGCCGAGCTGCGCTCCATGATCAATCCCAGGCTCTGGCTCGCGTACGGCACCACCGCGCTGACCACCGGCGCGCTGCTTGCCACCTTCGGTTACCTGAGCGTGCTGCTCGTCGACACCACGGGCCTGGACTCCGCCTGGGTCCCCGCCGTGCTGGCGCTGTACGGGGCCGGCTCGCTGATCGGCATCACGATCGGCGGCAGGACGGCAGACGCGCGCCCCTTCCCCACCCTGTACGCCGGCGTCGCCGGCCTGGTCGTCACCTCCGTGGCGCTGTCCATGGGCGCGTCCGTCCCCGCGGTGGCCATAGCGCTGGTCTTCCTGCTCGGCGCGTTCGGCTTCGTCACCAACCCGGCGCTGAACACCCGGGCCTTCGCGCTGGCCAAGGACGCCCCCACGCTCGCCGCCGCGGGCAACGTCTCCGCGTTCAACGTCGGCATCACCGCCGGTCCCTGGCTGGGCGGGCTGGCCATCGACGCGGGCCTCGGCTACCCGTCCGTGGCCTGGATCGGCGCCGCGATCGGCGTGGTGTCGCTCGCCACCGTGGCGCTGGGCGCGGGCCTGCACCGCCGGGACCTCGCGGCCCGGGAAGACGCGCAGGAGACGGCGGGCGGCGGTGAGATACGTTCAGCGGTATGAAGCTGGGGAGCATCCACTTTTACCCCGTCAAGTCCACCGCCGGCCACGCGGCAGCCGAGGCCGAGGTGCAGCCCTGGGGCCTGGCCGGCGACCGGCGCTACCTCATCACCGGCGAGAGCGGCAAGATCTTGACCGCTCGCGAGGAGCCGCGGCTGCTGGCCTGCGTCGCCCGGCTCGACGGCGACACGCTCACGCTGACCGGGCCGCACGCCGAGCCGCTGCGGGTCACCCCGTCCGCCACGAGGTCGACGGTCGACGTGTGGGGCACTCCGGTGGAGCTGACCGACTGCGGCGACGACGCGGCGCGCTGGCTGTCGGCGCTGGCGGGCCGGCCCGCCAGACTCGTCTGGCTCGACGACCCGACTCGGCGCCCGGTCGACCCGGCGTACGGGCGGCCCGGGGACCGGGTGAGCCTGGCCGACGGCTATCCCCTCCTGCTCACGTCGGCCGCCTCGCTCGCCCGGCTCGACGACTGGATCGCGGAGACCGCCCTGGAGCTCGGCGAGGAGGTGCCCGAGCCGCTGCCGATGACCAGGTTCCGGCCGAACGTGGTGATCGAGGGCGTGGACACGCCGTTCGCGGAGGACGAGTGGAAGCGCGTACGCATCGGCGACGTCGACTTCCGCGTGACCAAGGGATGCGACCGGTGCACGCTGACCACGATCGACCTCGCGACGTACACCAAGGGCAAGGAACCACTCCGTACGCTGGCCAGGCATCGCAAGTGGGACCGGAAGGTATGGTTCGGCATCAACCTGATCCCGGACGCGCCCGGCCGCATAGCCCAGGGCGATTCAGTCGCCATTCTCTGAAATATCGCGAAAAAATAGCATTCGAAATGAAAATAGAGTGGCTGTCCCCTTTGGGGTGATGTTGGGGGCTATGCGAGACTTCACAAGTGACCAGCACCCCCACAAAGCCCCCTATCTCATCTTCTGACCGTATTCGGCGCGTCCAACGCCGCACCCTGGGTGTGCTGTCCGCGGCACAGATCGTGGGCGGCGTGGGCGTCGCCGTCGGGCTGGCGCTCAGCTCGGTGGTCGTCGACGAGCTGTCGGGCTCCACGGTGATCAGCGGCTTCGCCGGGACGGCCACCGTTCTCGGCGCCGCGCTGCTGGCGTTACCGACGGCCAAGGCGTCGGGCAGGGGCGGCCGCCGCGCCGGCCTGACGCTCGCCTACGTGGCCGCGCTGGCCGGGTGCGCCATCTCGGTGGTCGCGATCAACCTCGGCACGTGGCCGCTGCTGCTCGCCGGACTGGTGCTCGTCGGCGGCGGGAGCGCGGGCGGCCTGGCCGCCCGGTACGCCGCCACCGACCTGTCGCCGAAGGGCCGCTCGGCCAGGCACCTGTCGCTGGTCGTCTGGGCCTCCACGATCGGCTCGGTCGCCGGCCCGAACCTGGCCAAACCGGCCGACCAGATCGGCATGCGGCTCGGCCTGGTGGAGAAGGCGGGGCCGTTCGCTTTCGCGGCGCTGGCGTTCGCCCTGGCGCTGGTCGTCATCCTCGGCTTCCTGCGCCCCGACCCGCTCACGCTGGCCCGCGACCTGAACGGCACCCATCACCCCGGCCCCGGCCGCGACCGGACGATCAGGATCGCCTGGCAGACGCTGCGCGACACCCCGATGGCCCGCCGGGCGCTCGTCATGATCGCGGTCAGCCACACGGCCATGGTGTCCGTCATGTCGATGACCCCGGTCAAGCTGCACCACGACGGAGCGAACCTGGACGTCATCGGCATCGTGATCAGCCTGCACATCGCGGGGATGTACGTGCTCTCCCCGGTCGTGGGCTGGCTGGCCGACCGGGCGGGCAAGGTGCCTGTGCTGGTGCTCGGGATGGCGCTGCTGCTGGCCGCCGCCACGCTGGCCGGCACGGCGGGGCACCGGGTGTGGCAGGTGACGGCGGCGCTGACGCTGCTCGGGCTTGGCTGGTCGTGCGGCCTGGTGGCCGGCTCGGCCCTGGTCACGGAGTCGGTCCCGATCGACCGCCGCCCGTCCGTACAGGGCCTGTCCGACCTGCTGATGAACGTCTGCGGCGCCACGGGCACGATCGTGGCAGGCGCGATCGTGGGCTGGCTCGGGTACGGCATGCTCGGCCTGGTCGTCGGCCTCATGGTCACCGTCACCGGCCTCTGGCTCGTCACCGTCCGGCACCGCACCCAACCCTGACCACCACACGGCCCTCCGGACCACCACACCCCGCCCCACCGGCACGCCACCACGGGCGGCTCGGACCGGCGCGTGCCGCGCTCACCTGGCGTCGGCGCTCACTTGGCGTGCGTGCTCACTTGGCGTCGGCGTAGGAGGTGACCGCCACGGCCTCCATCGGGAAGCGGACCGGCGTCCGCCCGAAGAGCAGCCGGCTGGCCTCGGTCGCCGCTGAAGCGACCGCCGCGATCACCTCCTCGGCCTGCCGGAGCGGGCAGTGCACCATCACCTCGTCATGCTGGAAGAACACCAGCCTGGCCGGCTCAGGCAGCAGCCCGCGCAGCACCGCCAGCAACGCCAGCGCCCACTCCGCCGCCGTGCCCTGCACCACGAAGTTGCGCGTGAACCTCCCCCTGTCCCGAGCGGCCCTGGCACCCTCGGGCCCCGACACCAGCTCCTTCCACCGGGCCGACGGCGGCGGGCTGGTGCGGCCGAGCCAGGACCGCACGAGCCGCCCCTCCTCGCCGGCCTTGGCGGCGTCCTCCACGAACTGGTACGCCTGCGGAAAGCGCTGCCGCATCACGGCCAGCAACTTGGGCGCGTCGCCGCTGGTGCCGCCGTACATCGCGGACAGCATCGCGATCTTCGCCTTGTCCCGCTCGCCCCCGAACGACTTGGCCAGCGCGGAGTAGAGGTCGATCTCCCCGGCCGCCCTGGCCAGCCCCACGTCGCCGGCCATCGCCGCGAGCACCCTCGGCTCCAGCTGCGCGGCGTCGGCCACGACCAGCACCCAGCCGTCGTCGGCCACCACGACCCGCCGCATCACCTTGGGGATCTGCAGCGCCCCGCCCCCGTTGGTGGCCCACCGCCCGGACACGACGCCGCCCACCACGTATTCGGGGCGGAACCGCCCGTCCCGCACCCACTGGTCGGCCCAGATCCACCCGTGGAAGCTGAACAGCCTGGCCAGCTCCTTGTAGGCGAGCAACGGCGCGACGGCAGGATGGTCGATCTGCTTGAGCTCCCAGGACCGGGTGGTCTTCAGCGCCACCCCCGCCGTCCTGAACGCCTTGACGAGTTGCTGCACCGAGTCGGGATTGACCGGATGCCCGAACGCCGCGGACACCTCGTCGGCCAGCGCCTGCAGCCTGGCCGGTCGCATGCCGTGCACGGGACGCGGCCCGAGCAGCTCGGTCAGCAGCTCGTCGTGCACGTCCCTGCGCCACGGCATGCCGTCGTGCGACATCTCGGCCGCGACCAGCGCCCCGGCGGACTCGGCCGCGACCAGGAGCATGAACCTGCCGGGCTCCGGCAGGCCCGCGATCCGCCGCAGCTGGTCGGCCAGCACCTCCGCCACCGCCTCCGCGCCCAGCGGCTCGGGCGCGAACAGCGTGTCGGGCACGCTCGGCTGGTCGTCCTGGACCGGCAGCCCGTGCAGCCGCGCGTGGGCGGCCCTGGCCGAGCGCGGCTCGCCGTAGCGGCCCTCGTAGGCGAGCAGCAGACCTTCGGTGAGTGCGAGGTCGTGGCAGCGCGCCGCCCGCACACCCCTGCGCAGCAGAGGCGGGTACGCCTCCCGCGTGTCCGCCCAGACCCAGCGCGGCCGCTCGGCCTCGAGCTCCAGCACGGCTCCCGCCAGGTCGGCGGGCCGGCGAGCCGTGCCACCGACAGGAAGCACCGTCTCTCCGGCGACCACGACGTACACGAGGTCAAGAGTGCCAAACGGCTACGACAATCCGATACGCACCTCGTCCTCGAGCGGCGGCTCGACCTCCTGCGCCAGGCAGCCGGTGGCGGCGAAGCACCGCAGCGTCAGCTCCCCCGGCGTGACCGAGACGTGCAGGAACTGCTTGAAGAACGGCGGCGTGTCCCAGTCGGACAACTCCGACAGGTACCGGTGGAACACCTTGTCCACGGGCAGCCGGAACGGCCACGGCCAGGCCCCCAGCAGCCGCGCCGCCCACCGCATCCTGCGAGTGATCTCGACCGGCCCGCGCACGGTCCGCACCGGCTGGTTCCTGATGTGCTCCGACATGACGCACAACGCCTCGTCCGGCGTGAGGTAGAGCCACTTCATCCGCAGCCTGCGGGCGTAGAGCTGGCTGTAGAACGACAGCGAGTCACCGCGCAGCGGATAGCACCTGAAGTCGTCCTCGTCCACGCCCGCCGCGTCCACCCGGCCGATGGTGTGCGTGGCGTGCATGAACGCGCCGGCGCCGCCCGACACGATGTACTGGATCACCCGATCACCCACCTTGACCGGATAGCGCTGGTAGTTGTGCACGTCTCCGCCGATGGCCGCGACGTACCGGTGCGCCGGGTCGCGCACGATGTCGTCGATCGTGCCGCCTTCCTCAAGTTTCGACGGCTTGTAGGCGTTCGCGGTGTAGATGGGCTTGCCGGTGACGAGGATCTTCGGGCGCGGGTCCAGCGAGACGCGCCGCAGCCACGCGGTCTGTCCCTTGTCGATCACGTTCCTGATGCCGGTGTCCACGCCCACGATGAGCAGGTCGTCACTCTCCATCACCCAGTACGGCCCCGGCTGCGCCGCCTGCTGCGACGGCTTCCCCCTGAGCGCGCGCGCCTCGGCCAGCCGTGCCTCGTCGATCTTCTCCGGTTTGCGCCACAGCAGCCCGCGCAGCCCCCGGTCCGGCTTGGGCCTGAGCGGCGGCGCGTCGCAGAAGACCCGCATGAAGCCGCCGAGCCCGTCGTACCAGTCGTGGTTGCCGGGGATCGCGTAGATCGGGGCGTCATAGTCCTTGTACGGACGGAAGAACTTGTCGCCGTACTCGTTGCCCGATCCCGTCGGATAGATCACATCACTCGCGATCAACGCGAACGACGTACCCTCCCCTATCTTCAACATCCCCGGAACAACGGCGTACTGGGACGCGTCCCCCTCCCCGGTATCGCCGAGAAGCAGAAAACTGAACGATTCTCCAAGTGCTGGTTTGATGCGGAATTCCGGATCTATCTCCGCACCAGTGGCACTGGGAGTACTGCCGGTGCTTTCGGTACCACTGGTACCGGCGGCACGGGATTTCTGCGCCGCCACCCATCGCGCCCGGACCTGTCCCGAGGGATCACCGAACAAGCCGGCGAGGATCTCGTTGCGAGACAGCCAGAGTGTCCGTAAATTCAGCCAGCTGAAGCCATGACGATCTGGCCTGAGCTGCGCGAACGTACCCATCTGCGCGCAGGCCCACCCGGCGCCCTCCTCCGAGACCCGCGAGGAGAGCTGCTTTCCACGTTCGGCAGCGACTTCCACCATGACCACATCTTTACCGTGATCTACCTTTCACGCATCCCGAAACGCTGCGTACGCCAAGGAACACAGAAGGTTCACAATGGTGTAGCCTCCTCCCCCAAGCAAGCGGTTGGGACCGCCAGGGGAGGCTCCCATGACGCGTAACGGCCCAGACGACGCGACCAGGAAAGGCACGTCGGATGTGGAGGCCATTGAGGGCCTGCTGGCTTATGCCGAGACGGCCCGGTCGCGCTGGGGCGGTGCGGCGCTCGGCAGCGCGAACGAGGCGATCGCGAGAAGCCGGGTCCTGGTCAAGGAGGCTCCGGGCGAGGTCACGACCGCCCTGCTCGCGCGCTGCCTGCGTACGGCCGCCGGGCTTCTGCTGAGGCGCGGCCGGGCCACGGACGCGCTGCCCTTGGCCACGGAGGCCGTGGCGCTCACCCGCGAGATGAGCGGCGCGCCGCTGGTCGTCTCCCTCCACTGCCTCGCGACCGCGCTCGAAGCCCTCCACCGCTACAGCGAAGCCGCGATGACCCTCGCGGAAGCCGACGCGATCCCCCCACCGGACTGAGCGGAAGCCGGCGGAATCCCCGCACGGGACCGACTGGACCCAGCGGAATCCCCGCACCGGGCTGAGCGGAATCCCCGCACCGAGCCAAGCGGAAGCCGGCGGAATCCCGCACCGGACCGAGTCGTGCGGAGTGTGCCCGGTCACCGCGCGACGAGTACGCCGGGGTTGAGTATCCCGGCGGGGTCGAGCCTGGCCTTGACGGCCTGGAGGATGCCCACGCCCAGTGGTCCCAGCTCGGCCGCGTAGGCCTCGCGGTGCTCGCGTCCCACCCCGTGGTGGTGGCTGATGGTGCCGCCCGCCTCGACGATGGCCGCGTTCACCGCCGCCTTCGCCCGCTCCCACTGCGCCACGGGGTCGTCCTCCTGGGGCGTCACGACGGTGAAGTACAGCGAGGCGCCGGTCTCGTACACGTGGGAGATGTGGCACATGACCAGCGGCGAGCCGAGCGCGCCGAGCAGGGCCAGCCGCACGGCGTCATAGAGGCGCGGCAGGTTCGACCAGAACCCGGCCGTCTCCAGCGTCTCGACGGTCGCGCCGGCGGCGAGCAGCGAGTCACGCAGGTACGGCGCGGAGA
>NZ_JADOGI010000338.1 GCF_015645445.1 Nonomuraea cypriaca
GGGGTGGAGCGCCAAAGGGCGAGGGCGGGTGGGGGCATCTTGCGCCTGCCGCAGGCCACGCCGTGGCAGGCCACCCCGAGCGTGCCGGGGCAGGCCGCCCCGAGCGCGCCCGCACAGATCTTTCCGAGCGCGCCCGCGCAGGACCTACCGAGGGTGTCCGCGCAGGATGTGCCGAGGGTGAGTGCGCAGGTTGCGCCGAGTGTGTCCGCGCAGGTGCCCAGGGCGGGTGCGCAGGCTCTGCCGAGTGCGTTCGCGCAGGTCGCGCCCACGGCGTCTGCCCAAGCGCTTCCGGGGGCGTCCGCCCAGGCCGTCCCGTCCGGGCAGGTGGTGCCGAGTATGTCCGCCCAGGCCGTGCCGAACGCGACCGCGCAGGTCGTGCCGAGTGTGTCGGCGCAGGTTCGGCCGGAGGCGGTGCCGCGTCCCAGTGGGGTTCAGCGGGTGCTGCCCACCGAGGTTCAGAGCGGCGTGGCGACGCCGGAGGTGGCGGTGACGTTCGGACCCGTGGAGGGGGAGGGGACGGCGCCGTTGCCATGGGAGATGCCGGTGTCGGGGAAGCGCGTTCAGCCTGTCGCGTGGGCCAGTTCGTTGGAGGGGCCCAAGGGCATGGTGTGGGCCGCCGGCGGCATTGGGGCGCTGCTGGGAGCCCTGTGGCTGATTGGCACGGTACAAAGACGCCGTAAACGGAGAATGGTGTTGTAATCCGGGCTTTACTGTTACTTTTACCCGACTAGTATTCCCTTGACCATGGTTCCGGGACTGCGCGGAGGGCACCGGTGGCACGCAGGCGAGCGACGGCCGTGTCCGCTGTCGTCCTGGCGTTGGGACTGACCAGCGCCGGGGTGACCCCCTTCATCGTGCAGAGCGCGAGCGCGTCGGTGGGCGCGTACGATCCCATCGAGGGCTGTGAAGCGGGCCAGACGTGTGAGGAGACCACGCCACAGACCACCGTCACGATCACCACGACGCTGGGCACGACGCCGACGCCGGAGCCTGAAGAAGAACAGCCCGAGACGACGATCACCAAGACCGTCACCGCGAGTCCGACGAAGAAGTCCTCGACCCCGAAGCCGACGAAGACCGTCACCAAGGCCCCGGAGACGTCCGCGGCGGCCACTCCGACGCAGAACATCCAGCCGCTGCCCACGCAGTCCGTCGAGGTGCCCCCGTCCACTCCGCCGACCTCGCAGGAGCCGGACATCTCGCTGCCGGCCGTCGCGTCCGAGACGCCGCCGCCCGCGACACCGACCCAGACGCAGCAGGCCTCCTCCGAGGAGGTGCCGCTGGAGCTGCGTAACGCGGCGCCGGAGTTCGACCAGCAGGAGCTGACGCAGAAGCTCAGCATTCCGGCGCTGGTGCTGGTGCTGCTGGCGTTGTTCGCGGTGCTGATCTTCGAGGGGCGGTTGCGCCGGATGGCCCACGCCGCCGCCGTGCGCAAGGCGGGGCCCCAGATGGGCGGCCGGCCCGACATGCCTCCGCCCGGTGGCGGTTATCCGGCGGGTCCTGGGTACGCCGCGGCGGGCTTCGCCGCCCCCGCCTATCCCGGCGGTACGGCGTACGCGCCGATCATCAGCTTCGTCCCCGTGCAGACCTATCCGAGCGGCCAGACCCAGTACGGCGCCGTCTACCAGGACCCCGGCCAGGCTTACCCGCACCAGGGGTACGCGCCGGAGCCCGCGCCGCAGCCGGAGCCCGTGGTGCTGCATCCGGACGAGTTCGACTCCTACAGCGAGCCGCCGGAGCCGCGCGAGGAGGCGCGGGAGCGGGATCCGTTCGAGCCGGTGATCCCGCCGGCGGCGCCGCCTTCTGACATCCCGCCCGGGGGCGCGAGCCCGTACGACGGCGGCGTCGAGCAGCCGCTCGGCCCGGCCTCGGCCGCGGAGACCGGTGACTCGGAGCCGTGGCAGCAGCGGCCGTCCCTGTTCGACCCGCCCCCGCGGCAGGGACACGAGCCGATGTCGGCCGAGGGACACGAGCCGACCCCGCCGCAGGGGTACGAGCCGCCGCCGTACCTGCCGGCCGACGAGGACGTGACCGCCGTCCAGCAGCAGGTGACGGAGGAGCAGCCGGAGCCCGCCAAGGAGAAGCGCGGCCGGCGCCGCAAGAAGTAAGGCCGCAAGAGGTTGAGGCGACACGAAAGGGGGGCCGGCATCCGGCCCCCCTTTTCGTACGGTCCTACTTGGCGCGCTTGAAGATCTTGTTGCCCAGCCACACCAGTGGGTCGTACTTGCGGTCCACCACGCGCTCCTTCATCGGGATCAGCGCGTTGTCGGTGATCTTGATGTGCTCGGGGCAGACCTCGGTGCAGCACTTGGTGATGTTGCAGTAGCCGAGCCCGTGCTCCTGCTGGGCCGACTCCTGCCGGTCCGCCACGTCGTACGGGTGCATGTCCAACTCGGCGATCCGCATGAGGAAGCGGGGACCGGAGAAGTTGGTCTTGTTCTCCTCGTGGTCGCGGATCACGTGGCAGACGTTGTTACACATGAAGCATTCGATGCACTTGCGGAACTCCTGCGAGCGCTCGACGTCGACCTGCTTCATGCGGTATTCGCCGGGCCGCACGTCGGCCGGCGGCGTGAACGACGGGATCTCCCTGGCCTTCTGGTAGTTGTACGAGACGTCGGTCACGAGGTCCTTGATGACGGGGAACGTCCGCATCGGCGTGACCGTGATGGTCTCGTCCTCCTCGAAGGTGGACATGCGGGTCATGCAGCCCAGCCGGGGCTTGCCGTTGATCTCCATGCTGCAGGAGCCGCACTTGCCGGCCTTGCAGTTCCAGCGCACCGCCAGGTCGGGCGCCTGGGTGGCCTGCAGTCTGTGGATGATGTCGAGGACGACCTCGCCCTCGTTGACCTCCACGGTGAAGTCCTCGAGCCCGCCTTCGCCGCCCTCGCCGCGCCAGACCTTGAACTTTGCCTTGTAGCTCATGACTTCGCTATCCCGTCGAACTCGGCCATTTCTTCGTCGGTGAGGTATTTGTTCAGCTCGTCGCGGTCGAACAGGGTGATCAGGTCGTCGCGCATGGCGGGCTGGACCTTCTCCTCGACCTTGACCACGGAGCCGTCCTGTGTCGAGCATACGAGCAGCTTGCGGCGCCATTGCGGGTTCATCCCCGGGTAGTCGTCGCGGGTGTGCCCGCCGCGGCTCTCCTCGCGCGTCAGCGCGGCGCGTGCCACGCACTCCGAGACCAGCACCATGTTGCGCAGGTCGATCGCCAGGTGCCAGCCCGGGTTGTAGATCCGGGTGCCGCCCGCCCCGACCATCCGTACGCGCCCCTTGAGCTTCTCCACGACCTGGAGGGCCTCGGAGACCTCATCGGCCTTGCGGATGATGCCGACGAGCTCGTTCATGGTCCGCTGGAGCTCGTGGTGGACCTCGTAGGGGTTCTCGCCGCTGCGTCCCAGGGGCGCCAGCGCCTCCTCGCGGGCCTCTTCGACGAGCTCGGCCGACACCTTGGGCCGGGCCTTGAGCCCGTCCACGTACGACGCCGCGCCCGCGCCCGCGCGCCGCCCGAACACCAGCAGGTCGGACAGCGAGTTGCCGCCCAGCCGGTTGGAGCCGTGCATGCCGCCGGACACCTCACCGGCCGCGAACAGCCCGGGTACGGCCGCCGCGCCGCTGTCGGCGTCCACCTCGACGCCGCCCATGATGTAGTGGCAGGTCGGGCCCACCTGCATGGGCTCGGCGGTGATGTCGACGTCGGCCAGCTCCTTGAACTGGTGGTGCATCGACGGCAGCCGCCGCTTGATCTCCTCCGCCGGGAGCCGGGTCGAGACGTCGAGGAACACGCCGCCCTGGGGCGAGCCGCGACCGGCCTTCACCTCGGCGTTGATCGCGCGGGCCACCTCGTCACGCGGCAGCAGCTCCGGCGGGCGCCGGTTGCTGGCCTGGTCGGTGTACCAGCGGTCGCCCTCCTCCTCGGAGGTGGCGTACTTGTCCTTGAACACGTCAGGGACGTAGTCGAACATGAAGCGCTTGCCCTCGGAGTTGCGCAGCACGCCGCCGTCGCCGCGGACGGACTCGGTGACGAGGATGCCGCGCACGGACGGCGGCCAGACCATCCCGGTGGGGTGGAACTGGATGAACTCCATGTTGATCAGGTTCGCGCCGGCGAGCAGGGCCAGGGCGTGGCCGTCGCCGGTGTACTCCCAGGAGTTGGAGGTGACGACGTACGACTTGCCGATGCCGCCGGTGGCCAGGACCACGGCGGGGGCGTCGAAGAGGATGAGATTTCCGGACTCGCGCCAGTAGCCGAACGCGCCGGAGATCCTGTCGCCGTCCTTGAGCAGGCGGGTGATCGTACATTCGGCGAAGACCTTGATGTAGGCCTCGTAGTCGCCGTGCGTCTCGTAGTCCTCCTGCTGGAGCGCGACGACACGCTGCTGGAGCGTGCGGATCAGCTCCAGTCCTGTACGGTCGCCCACGTGCGCCAGGCGGGGATATTCGTGGCCGCCGAAGTTGCGCTGGCTGATCTTGCCGTCCTTGGTGCGGTCGAACAGCGCGCCCCAGGCCTCCAGCTCCCAGACGCGGTCGGGCGCCTCCTTGGCGTGCAGTTCGGCCATCCGCCAGTTGTTGAGGAACTTGCCGCCCCGCATGGTGTCACGGAAGTGCACCATCCAGTTGTCGTCGGAGTTGACGTTGCCCATCGCGGCGGCCGCACCGCCCTCGGCCATGACGGTGTGCGCCTTGCCGAACAGGGACTTGCAGACGATCGCCGTTCTCTTGCCCTGCTGGCGGGCCTCGATCGCGGCCCGCAGCCCGGCGCCGCCCGCGCCGATGACGACGACGTCGTATTCGTGACGCTCTGTGTTAAGCGAGTTTTCCACTGAAGCTGGTCCTTACGCGTACGGGAAGTTGATGATGCCCTTGGCCACCAGGCGGACGTACAGGTCGGCGCCCATGACCGAGAACATCGAAGCCCACGCGAGGGGTTGGTGCCTGGCGTTGAGCTTGGACACGAACGTCCAGGCCCGATACCGGACAGGGTGACGGGAGAAGTGGTTGAGCCGGCCCGCGGTGATGTGCCTGCACGAGTGGCACGACAGCGTGTAGGCGTTGATCAGCACGGCGTTGACCAGCAGGATCCAGGTGCCCAGGCCGAGCGGCTTGTGGATGAGCGCCAGGACGGCGTCATAGGCCAGGATGAGGCCGATCACGATGGCCGCGTAGAAGAAGTACCTGTGGACGTTCTGGATGATCAGCGGGAAGCGCCGCTCACCGGTGTACTTGCCGTGCGGCTCCTGCACGGCGCACGCGGGCGGAGAGAGCCAGAACGACCGGTAGTACGACTTCCGGTAGTAGTAGCAGGTGAGCCGGAACCCGCCCGGCAGGGCGAGGATCAGCAGCCCCGGCGACAGGGTGTACCAGTCGCCGATCGGCGTCCAGCCGAACAGCTGCGCGCCCTCGGGACACGTCAGCTCGGCCAGGCACGGCGACGCGAACGGGGCGATGTACGGCTCGATGAAAATGCTGTTGTCGATGATCGCCCATACCCCGTAGACGAGGAAGGAGCTGAGCCCGAGGAACGTCACTAGCGGGACCAGCCACCACCTGTCTGTCCGCAGTGTGCGCACCTTGACCTGCGCACGCTGCCTTCTGACCGGAGCTTCTGGCGTCGTCTGGGTCATCGCGGACCTCTCCACCTCCCGCGGACCCTGCTCGCAGGGGGTCCGGGTTCGTTCGTTTTGGCGCGCGTACGGCGTCGCCGCTCGGGCGCGCATTGGTGGGGGATACGTTACGACGACGGCATCGAGATTTGTGAGAGGGATCACTCACTTTTTCGATGACTCGCTGTGATTCCTGTCACGTAGGCCCGTCATGGGCCTGCCATGGGCGCTGCCCATGTGCGGGCAACTTAACCACGGTCACGAAAAAATCATCTATTTGCCGGACAACCCGGATAAATTGCTCAAAATCTACCGGTTTCGACACATAAGCGTTGGCGTGCAGCCGGTAGCTGTGCAAGATGTCCTCCTCCGCCTCAGATGTCGTCAGGATCACCACCGGGATCGTCCGCAACGCAGAGTCGGCCTTGACCTCACGCAACACCTCCATGCCGCTCATCCTGGGCAGATTGAGGTCCAGCAGGATGAGGTCAGGCCGCGGCGCCTCGGCGAAGCCGTCCTCCTTACGCAGGTACGCCATCGCCTGCTCCCCGTCGTTGACGACGTGGAGCCGGTTACGCACCTTGTTGTAGTCGAAAGCCTCCTTCGTGAGCAGGATGTCCCCCTGGTCGTCCTCGACCAGGAGCACCTCGATGGGGCGCCAGTCACTCATCGTCATCTCCAGCGGCGGGTAGCGTCCAGCGGAACGTCGCGCCCCGCCCGTCGACACCACCCTGCGTGTCCCGGTCGAGCCACAGCTGTCCGCCGTGATACTCGACGATCTTGCGGCACAGAGCCAGGCCGATACCAGTTCCTGGATACACGTCGCGGGGGTGGAGACGCTGGAATATCAGGAAGATCCGGTCGGCGTACTTGGAGTCGACGCCGATGCCGTTGTCCGCGCAGCTGAACTCCCACGTGCCGCCGGACCTGCGGGCGCCGATGTGGATGCGCGGCGGCTCCTCGGAGCGGAATTTCACGGCGTTCTCGATCAGGTTCTGGAACAGCTGGGTGAGCTGCAGCCGGTTGCCCTTGACCTTGGGCAGGTCGTCCCTGGTGACCGTGGTGCCGGTGTCCTCGATCGTGGCAGACAGGTTCTCCAGCGCGATGTTCAGTGCCTCGCCGGCGTCGACCACGGACTTCTCGCCGGTGACGCGGCCGACCCTGGAGAAGTCGAGCAGGTCGTTGATCAGCATCTGCATGCGCTTGGCGCCGTCGACCGCGTAGTGGATGTACTGCTTGGCCCGTTCGTCGAGTTGCGGGCTGTAGCGCTGCTCCAGCATCTGGGTGAAGCTGGCGACCTTGCGCAGCGGCTCCTGCAGGTCGTGGCTGGCCACGTACGCGAACTGCTCCAGCTCGCCGTTCGACCTGCGCAGCTCCTCGGTCTGGTCGGTGGCGACGCGCCAGGCCGACACGATGCGGTCGCGCATGGAGTCGATGTGACTGGACAGCTCGGCCAGCTCCGCCGGTCTGTCGACGTGGATGGCGTGGTCGAAGTCGCCGGCGGCGACCGCGCGCACCTGCTCGGTGAGCTGGTCGACGGGCTTGAGCACGGCGTACCTGACGATGATCCCCAGCCCCACACCGCAGGCCAGCAGCACCGCGAACATCGCGATCAACGCCACGTTGAGCCGTTCGAGCTGCGCGGCGACCTCGGTCCCCGGGGTCAGGGCGCGGGCCTGCGCGCTCATCACCATGGTGACCACCACCCCGGTCACGAACGCGACCCCGGCCACGGCTCCGGTGAACATGAACCAGCGCGCGACGGGCAGTCTGCCGAGCCCGGTGGGCTCCTTGGGGGGTGGCAGCGGATGGATGCTCAATCTCTCCTCCTGCGTACCAGGACCATGGCCAGGTCGTCGCTCACCGTGCCCGCGTGGGTGATGAGCCGGTCGAGGTCGATGCAGCCGTGCTCGCGTACGAGGTCGACCAGGCCGTCCACGCCGAGCAGTTCATCGCGTTCGCCGACGACCGCCTCGATCAGGCCGTCGGTGTAGAGCATGATCGACCACTCCTCGCCGAGCGGCACGTCGATCACCGACCACTCCGCGTCGGTGAAGATGCCCAGCGGCGGGCCCGACGGGGTGCCCTGGAGCGCCTCGACCTCGCCGTCGCGGACCAGCACCGGCGGCGGGTGGCCGACCACGCGCATCCTGGCGACGCTCAGGTCAGGCGTGATCGTGGCCATGCAGAGCGTGGTGAAGATCTCGGGGGCGTTGCGTTCGGCCCGCAGCAGGGTGTCGAGCGTACGCAGCAGCGTGTCGCCCGTCTGGCCGGCCAGCACCAGCGTGCGCCAGGCGATGCGCAGCGCCACGCCGAGCGCGGCCTCGTCGGGGCCGTGCCCGCACACGTCGCCGACCACGACGTGCACGGCGCCGTCCGGCGTCTGCACCGTGTCGTAGAAGTCGCCGGCCAGCGTCCCGCCGCTGCCGGGCAGGTATCGGGTCAGGTGCTCGATCGCGTCGGTGTGCAGCAGGGCGCCGGGCAGCAGGGCGCTCTCCAGCCTGGCGTTCTCCTTGGCGGTCAGCTCCGCCTCGACGAGCCTGAGCTGGGCCAGGTCGGCGCGTTTGCGCTCTCTCGCGTACCTGATGGCCCTGGCCAGCAGCCGCGCGTCGACGTCCCCCTTGATCAGGTAGTCCTGCGCCCCGGCCTGCACGGCGGCTACGCCCACGTGTACGTTCCTGAGCCCCGTGAGGACCAGCACGGCCGCGTGCGGGGCCAGCGCCAGCACCTCCTCCAGCGCCTCCAGCCGGTTGGCGTCGGGCAGCGACAGGTCGACGAGCACGCACTGGATCTTGGAGGTCAGCTTCGCCTTGGCCTCCTGCAGGCTCCGCGCCCGGAGGATCCTCGGTGGCGACTCGGCCTCCTTGAGCAACTCCTCGACGAGAAAGGCGTCGCCGTCGTCATCCTCGATGAGGAGCAGCGTGAGTGTTTCCGAGAGATTCGCCGTCACATGACCTCTTCGGGCAGTTGGGCCACCATTTGCTCATTCTGCGATGAGCTCTACCCCTTGTGGAAGCGTGCCCTCATGTCCGGCCTCTACGACGAATGACAGCAATGTTTCCCTGAACGCCTGCGCGGCCGTGGTCAGCTCGACGTCCTTGCGGTGGGACAGCGCGATCGTCCGGCTGAGGCCCGGCGGCGCGAGCGGCGTGCCCGACAGGCCCGGTCGCCCGTCCAGCACCATCGAGGGCACCACCGCCACCCCCAGCCC
>NZ_JADOGI010000339.1 GCF_015645445.1 Nonomuraea cypriaca
CCGCCCGCACCCGCCCGCAGCCCGTTCGAGGTCTCCCGACTGCTCACCTCCCGCCCCGAGCGTCTCGACGAGGACCAGCGCATCTTCGTCAAACACCTGCTGGAACGCTGCCCGGAACTGCACACCCTCCACGGCCTCGTACGCTCCTTCCGAAACGTCTTCAACAAGAAGCGCGCCATCCTGATGGACCGCTGGATCACCAGCGCCCAGCGCAGCGGCATCGCGCAACTCGTCCGTTTCACCGCGGGCCTGCAGAACGACCTCGCCGCGGTGCACGCCGCGGTCACCCTCCCCTACAACTCGGGCGTGGCAGAGGGCCGAATCACCGACCTGAAAATGATCAAGCGCCAGATGGCAGGCCGGGCAAGCATCCGCCTCCTGCGCAAACGCGTCATCCTCGTCGCCCACTCACGCCGCAGCAGGCAGCCCCCGCCCGACGACGATCCGTAGCCGATCAACGATTACGAAAATCTTGTATGAGCCCGGTTCCGCTGAACGCATCCTCGGACCTGGTGGCGAGCCGGTCCTCAACATGAGGCCGGTCGGTCACCCACACGGTGATGGTCACGGCGTTCCCCGGAACGCCTGACTGTTGCCGGGGGCGGTCCCTCGCCTTGGGACAATCGCGGAAACCCAGGGCCGCGATGCGAGGGATCGTCCCACCCACAGACGTCCGGCAGCCACCTGCCCCTCAAGCGTGTGCCGCTGCTGCTGAGTGCAGTGCCTGCCGCCCAGATGCCCAGCAAGCTCGGGACGGATCGCACCTCTCTCACCTCCGCACGGCCCCTCAGCGGCAGGCCGGCCAGTCCTGCGACTGACCGGCCTGCCGCCGACTCTCTCCCTGGCCTCTCGACGGCCGATCAGCGGATCGGCATCGGGATCACCGATCCACCAGCCTCCCCGTCCGTCTTGGCGTTCGTTCCAGGTTGAGCAGTGCTCCGCCTTGACATCACCGGACCAGACACAGGAACGGCGGGCCCCGCGAAAAGAGCTGCAGTGGCCTCGGCCGCCGCAGCGGCGGCTTCGGGATAGACGCTGGTGTAGGTATCGCGGGTGAAGGCCGAGGAGGTGTGCCCGAGCGTCTCCTGCACGATTTTGATGTCCACCCCGGCGGCGAGCATCGCGGTGGCCGCGCCATGACGGAGATCGTGGAGCCGGATCGGCGGCAGACCTGCCTGGTAGCACAGCCAGTAGAAGCGGTCGGTCACCTGCTGCGGGTGCAGCGGGCGGCCGATTTCGTCGGTGAAGACGAACCCCGAGTTTATCCAGTCTTCGCCCGCGGCAAGCCGCTCCGCGGCTTGGCGCTTCTTGTGCTCTTTCAGGATCGTCATAGTTTCGGCGTCGACGGCGATCTCGCGGTCACTGGCGTCGGTCTTCGGCGTACCCTGGATCGGATCCCAGCCGAGCTGGGTGATCTGCCAATGCACGCCGATCCGCCCCTTCTCGAAGATGACGTCCGGCCAGCGCACCCCCACCCCCTCGCCCCGCCGCAGACCCCGTACTGCGATCAGCCGGTACAGGGCGAACAGCCGGTCCCGGCGGGCGTAGGCGAGGAACGCCGAGGTCTGCTCGGGCGTCCACACCATCACCGGCGACGGCCGGGACGCGCCGATGTAGGCGGCGATCGGGTCCACCCGCTTGCCCTCGCGTGCCCGCTTGACCCGATCCAGATGCCCGGCGTGGTCTTTGCGCCACTGGATGACCTTCTCCTCCGTCCAGATGACCGGCTTGGGGCGAACGGCGGGAGCCAGCTCGACCACGGCGGCCGGGTTGAAGTCCAGCAGCCGGTCCTGACTGATCGCAATATTCAGCGCGTGCCGCAACGTCGCCCGGATCCGGTGCAGAGTGGTCGAGCCGACCGGACGCCGGTAGCGGACCGACGCCACCCGGGATGGATCGCCGCTGGCGCGTTCGGCGGCAATGATGTCGTTGAACTCCTCGATCGCATCGAACATGCCCGCAATGTCGGAGACGCGCAGCCGGTCCAACCGGATCTCCCCCAGGTAGGGGTTGAGGTAGAGCCGCACGTGAGATTCGTAGGAGCGTTTGGTGGTCGCTTCGATCGACCGCTTGCGCTTGAGGAACTCCTCCAGCCATTCGGCCACCGTGATGTGCCGGTTCAGATCCTGGCGGGTGCGGACCTTACGCCGCACCTCCTCGGTATCGGGCAGGCTCTTGGTGTCCTTGAGCACCGACAACATCAGCTTCGTGATCTGCCGCCGGACGGCCGGCTCGGAATCGAGAGCAAGCAGGCCGCGAGCGTGGTCCAGCTCGGCCTCGGCATCCTCCAGCGTGGCGAACCCGCTGCGCCGCAGTGGGTTGCGTCGCTTGCCGTCGGCGTTCGCGGGGAGTTCGAGCTGGTAGCCCCAGGTGCCGTGGGTGGTGCTCCACCGGCCCCCGCCATCTCCGTGCGAGCGGCGCAGCTTGGGGCACGTCTTACTGATGTTCTTGCCGGTCTCGGGATCGATGCACCGACAGATCTTGAACGTGGTGCCCTTGGCGACGTTCGAGTCCTTACCCGCTGCCGCATTCGAGTCTCTCGCCATCATGGTCATCCTTCCTCGCTTGCCGGACGGCTACCGATGTCCGGCTTGGTGCAGTCAAGTAGCGCCCGCAGCCCGCGTACCGGCACCGCGTACCGGCCGCCGATCCGCAGGACCCGGCACGGGAACTGGCCCGCGCGAGCCAGGCGGTAGGTCGTGGTGCGGCCCAGGCCGAGCAGCCGCCCGGCCGCGAGCAGGCTGATCACCTCGGGCGCTGCCTGCTGTGCCGGGTGGCTGGCTGGGGTTGTGCTGCTGGTCATGCCTCACCTCCGTGAGCGTTGCTGAACAGGTCATGCGGCCCGTTCGGGCCGCGCGTTCCCGACGGGCTGTGGTGGCGCTACGCCCCCGGTCCGCCCCGTCCGGTCTCCAGGGGCGGGGTGTGACCGGCCGTCATCGACGGGCGGCCACAGCCCTCTGGCCCGGGATCCGATACGGGGGTGGATGGGTAGCGGGCGGTATCGACGCCCACCTTCATGGCCCGCGTCAAGCGAAATCCGTAGGTTCAGGCCGCGCCTCAGCGCCCGGCCCCTGCGCGGAGCCGGGGCCGGGCAGGCGCGTGTTGCTACTGCAGCTCGCGGACGGTGGTCAGAGCAGCGTGAGGCTCGGGTGCGGGTGGCGTCTGCGGCCGTCGGAGCACCAGGAGGTCCTCATGCGCGACGGCGTGGATGGGCAACCCGCGCGCCCAGGCCTTGCGCGCCTCGTGCAGTTGGAAGAACGACGCCCGGTTGAGCAGGTGGCCGTCGCCGAGCCCGCATAGCAGGCACACGATTCGGTCGGCGAACACCAGCCCGGCCTCCTCGGCCAGACGGTGGACGTGGCCCGGCAGGTCGACCAGCTCGCCGCGCACCCGGTACGGCCGTACCGTGATCGCCACCACGCCGCCCGGCCGCAACAGCTCCACGCAGCCGGCCAGGATGCGGCCGAACCCCTCCAACAGGTGCGGGAGCTGCTGGTGGGCGAGATTGTCGCGGTCAGCAGAGTAGCGCTGGTTCCACTTGCGTACACCTGGCTCGCCGGTGTCGCGGGTGGAGCGAATGTGCCCGTGCGTGGCCGCCCCGTACGGAGGTGAGGTGAGCACCAGCGCGGCCCGCCCAACCAGGTCGGGCAGCAGCCGGGCGATGTGCCGGGAGTCCCCGGCCATCACACGTCCGAAACCGGTCGCCCCTTGCTGGCGGGCGTGACCGAGGTTGGCGACCGCCAGGCGCGCCCACTTCTCCTCGTACTCCACACCCGCGGCGTGCCTGCCGAGATGGGTGGCCTCGACGAGGGTGGTGCCGATCCCACACATCGGGTCGACCACCAGCTCCCCCGGCTCGGTGTAGATCTCAATGGCTTGGGCGGCGATCGCGGGCAGCATCTTGCCCGGATGCCGCATCGACTCTGGCACGTACCGGCCCTTGCGCTGCACCCGCGACGGCCGCTGCCCGGTCGCCCACACCGACGTCGTCACCTCGGCCATCAACCCTCGCCCCCATCCCGCTCGATGGAGTCGGCTCCGACCAGCGTGCTGGAGCCGCCGCCGGAGGGCATGGCCGCGTCACCAGGCGGTGAGGTCCTGCGCCTAGCGAAGATGAGCACGTCACTGTGCGCTCGAGCACTCGCCGGCAACCCGGCGCACTCCGGCAGTTCCCCGGTCGCGGCCACGACTCGGCGGGAGAGGCGCGTGTTGAACCTCTCGCCGCGCACGGGATGCCGCAGGGCGATGATGTGCTGCAGATACACCAGCCCTGTGTCACGAGCCCGGATGATGATCTCCGGTACCGGGTCGACCACGCCGTTTTCCCTGTGCAGGCCAGTGACCACCACCAGATGCCCGCCCGGCCTGACCAGCCCAGCCGCACTGGCAAGGTCGAAAACCTCACCGTCGACGTCAGAGTGACCGATGAAGTCGCGCTGGCAGGTCTGCTCGGCGACGACCAACCCCGCACTACCTACGAGGTCAGCCAGCAGCGAGGAGTCCTCGCCAGGATCGGTGATGCGCAGTTCGGTGACCTCCAGGTCGTCGTTGGCATGGATGCGGGCCAGACAGGTCCAGGACACGCCCGCCCGGACCGCGTCGGTGAACACGGCCACCGGCAGGCAGCCCGCCGTCAGCGCGGCCGACACGAGCTGATGATCGCTCGCGCCGAGGTGGACCACGGTCTCGCCCAGCCGGGCGCACGCCGCGACCAGGTGACGGGCCAGCGGACCGCTGATCGGACGGCAGCACCCTGTCGGGCAGGTAGCGGGTGATTCGGTGCTGGCCGCCACCGCCCATACCGACAGCGGCAGATGCCCCTGGTTCGTGTCCTGGGGCTGGCGATCCGGCGGAAGAGAAGGGCCGCGGAGACGGGTGTCCGGTTCGGCCGCGGTGGACGAGTTGCAGGTGTCGGTGGATGTGGGCGTGGAAGCGGTTGAGGTAGGCGGCGTGGGTTTGGTCATGTGGGTGTGGCCCGAAGTGCCGGGCCACCGATCCCTGTCACTGTTCCAAATACCTGCCGTACGACCCGAGTTTGGACAGGCCGTATAGCAAAGCTTCGGCAAGGCCACCGGCCGCCACCGAGCTCCGCTGCTCGGCGGCTCCCGGCTTCTCGTCCACAGCCTGTGGGCAAGCCGCACTGCGGGATGCTCGCGAGACCGTTGACGGCGGGACCCATCCGGCTCGACGCCGTCCGCGCTAGGGTCCAGGCTTCGGTTCATCGCTTGACGCAAGCTTGACCCGAGACTTCAGCCGCCGCTCGTAACCGCTGGTCAGAAGGGTTTTCAGCAGGACGCCGCTGCTGGCGCCTTCGTACCTCCCGCCGGACACAATCCGTACTTCTCGACGTTTTCGCAGGTCATCCATGGTTCCGGAGCGTTATTCAGAAGTGGCGTGATCTTTACCGTGCTCGATAACTGATCAGTTTGTGTCCGGTTCTTGTCCGGGCTCTCTGGCGACATGGCGACGTCCGAACCGATCAAGCCTTTCGGAGCGTCGCCATGTCTCACTCTTCGGTCCAGCTCTCCACGGACGCCACCACCAGCAACTCGATCACCACAAGCTCGCCCGTCGACCGCACTGCCCCGGACAGCTCGCGTGCGACCTGCATGACCTCCACCGAGACGTTGTCCGCTGCGGACCTCGACGCGGAAAACGCCCCCGCCGACATGGGACTCGGTGAGGACTGGGGCTCGGGCGGCTCGCTGCCACTGGATGTGGCCGAGCGCGCCTTCGACCTGCTCATGCGCGGCCCCGAACCGCTATCGGTGGACGGCGCCCAGCTCGGGAACGGGCTTCCGACCCGGCCAATCCCGCTCAGCGAGCTGCGCGAGATGCTGCTACACCCGTCCTGCTCACGCGCCACCCGTGACCACGTGTGGCGGCACCTGATCGGCCAGGCACGCGACCACCGAGGAGCGTGGATGGTCGCCGCCGTCACCTTGGCGATCCCGATGCTGCGCCGTCTCATGACAGCGCTCGCCGGCGCGATCCCGGCCGAGCGGATCGACCGGGAGGACCTGGAGGCCGAGGTTCTGACGGCCTACCTGGAAGCCCTCTGCGAGGTGAATCTGGCCTGGTCACATCCGCTGCTGCGGCTCTCGCGACTGACCCACACCGCCGTTCTCCGTGCTCACGCTACCGGTCAGCCCACTCTGCTGGCCGACCCCGACCTCACCGACCGGGCCGACAGCGGCAGGCAGACCCTGGCCTACCCGGCCGGTCACCCCGATCAGCTTCTCGCGCAAGCCGTTGCTCAAGGGATCATCACTGCGGCGGAGGCGCAGCTGATCATTTGCACCCGGTTGGAAGGCATGCCGCTCAGTGCCTACTGCCGCCGCGACGGCCTGCTCTACTGCACCGCGATCAAGCGCCGCCAGCGCGCCGAAACCGCCCTCCACCAGGCAATTCAACGCGGCGACCTGTAGCGATCGCCACCGGCGCCAGCCGAGAGCGGCCAGCAAAGGGTTCACAAAATCCGCTGGCCCTCATGTCCTAACTCGGCCTTTCACCCAGGTCTTTTAACCGGTGAGAAGGCAGCGCGGAGGGCGCCGGCCCGACAGCGGGACCCGTACCTGGTCACCGGTCCCTGTCACCCGGCCCAGCCCACTAGCTCCGCTCGCTGAAGGAGGACGCCCACCCGGTTCCGCGACCGGCCCGGCACCTCCGCGCCGCCCTCACCGCCCGCCGTCATCCGACGCATCCGCCACTGCCTAGGAGGCAGCACATGAGTTCCCGCCAGCGCCGCACCACCGCTTCGTCCCAGACCCACAGTCTCAAAGTCGCGCTCATCGCTTTGATCATCCTCGGCGGCATCGTCCTGGGCACCGCGCTCGAATACGCCCTCGCCCACGCCGCCACAGCCACCGCCGAAAGCTCTGTACTGACCGCCGTCTCTGTTCTGGCCGCACCGGCCTCGCTGAACGCGGTGATCGACAACCTGCGCAACGTCATCGTCGGCCTGCTGGTCGCCCTGGCGACCTTGTTCCTGACCGTCGGCGGGGTGCGCTACATCCTGGCCGGCGGCGACCCCGGCGAGGTCGAGGCGGCCAAGAAGACCCTGCGCTACGCCGCCCTCGGCTACGGCATCGCCGTCCTGGCCCCGCTGCTCGTCAGCGTGCTCAAGGGCATCGTGGGTTCCTGACCCGTGACCCGCCACCCGCCACCTCGCCCACCCACGGCGAACACGCTCCGAGCCATCCAGCGCCACCTGGCTCAGCTCCTCACCATCATCGCCATCACGCTCACTGTCACCGCCACCCAAGCCGCCGCTGAACCAGACCCACCGCCAGCGCCCTCGCCAACGGCGAACCCGCAGCCCACACCGCCCGCCACACCTGCTCCGAGGTCGACTCCGTCCACGCCGACGGGGCCGATGCTCACGCCACCGCCGCACCCACAACCGAGCACCAGATCCACTACCCCGGCAGCAGAGCCAGAGCCTGCCGCCGAGCCGACGCCCCAGCCGGACGGCGGGGTGGAGGAGTGCGGGTGGCTGGACTTCGGCTGCAAGATCAACCGGGCGCTGAACGGCTGGTTCGGCTCCATCGTCACCGAGGCGATCCAGCCCGCCTTCCAGACCATGGGCACGCTGCTGCTGTCCTCACCGCCGCCGGACATGGTGGAGCGCGTTCAAGAGCTGTCCGCGCACGTGCGGATGGTGGCCAACGCACTGCTGGCGCTGTTCGTGCTGGCCGGCGGAGTGATCGTGATGGCGTACGGCAGCGTGCAGACCTCCACCACCGCCGCCGAGGTCGCACCCCGCGTGGTGATCGCCGCCATCGCGCTCAACTTCTCGCTCACCCTCTGCCAGTACGCCATCGAGCTGGCCAACGGCCTGGTCGCCGCGCTACTCGAAGACGGCGTCGACGGGCAGCGGGCCGGCGACCTGATCGCCAACAAGCTCATCAACCCGTTCGGCCAGCTACAGGCCCCGCAGATGTTCTTCATCTGGATGATCGGGCTCGCCGTGGTGATGGGCCTCATCCTGGCCTTCATCGCGGTCGTACGGATCGCGCTGCTGCTGTTCCTGATGATCGCGGCGCCGCTCGCGCTGCTGTGCCACGCGCTGCCGCAGACCGAGCACATCGCCCGGCTGTGGTGGCGCGCCTTCACCGGCGTCCTGGTCATGCAGGTGCTGCAGGCGCTCGTACTCATCCTCGCGTTCAAGGTGTACTTCACCGACTCCACCGACACCTTCGCCGCCCCGTCCGGCGGCCCGGCTCTGGCCGCCGTGAAACCCACTGTCGTGCGCGCCGTTGACGCGCTGGTGCTGATCGGCCTGCTGTTCATCCTGATCAAGATTCCCGGTTGGGTGGCCCGCTCCGTCTGGCAGCCCGCCCAGCCCCAGCTGCTCAAGCGCCTGATCAAGGCCGTGATCCTCTACAAGACCGTCGGCCTGGCCAGAACCGCCCTGGCCAAGGGTGGCAGAGCTGCCCGCGCCGGCACACGCGCGCCGTCCACGCGTCGTCGGCCGCCCGGCTCCGCAGGCGGGGGACGACGCCGCCCTACCCGGCCGAGCGGCGGGCCACCGGGAGCGCAGCCCACGGGCAGACCTACACCCAGTCAAGGAGCACCACCTGTGAACACACCCACCCCGCCTGGACCGCGCGGTCACCAGCAGCTTCAGCTACCCCTCAACCTCCCGCCCACGTCGGCTGGCCCGAAGTCGCGGCGTACAGGATCGGCCACCGCGCAGGGACGTCAGCTGGCGTTGCCATTCCCGGTCACC
>NZ_JADOGI010000034.1 GCF_015645445.1 Nonomuraea cypriaca
ACCCCTGCGCGAGCAGGCCGACGACCGGCGGCATGACGATCACCAGCACCTGCGGTGCCAGCAGGTCCGTCACCCTCTTCGCCACCAGATCGGCCGTCATGTCACGAGAGATTACGCGATCATCGACCTCACCAGGCCGACGGAGTAATGCCCTTGCTCTCCACGGCCGATTTTTGGTGCCGGAGGCTGTGCGGGCGTCACTTCGAAAGGGGAGAACGCCATGACCGAACGCCCTCCGCTCACCAGACGATCGTTCCTCACGGCCGCCGCGGCCGCCGCCCTGACCCCCACGCTGATCTCCACGCCCGCCTTCGCGATGCGCGAGCCGTATCCCTTCCCGGTGCGTCCTGGAACGCCGGAGTGGGCGCGGCTGAAGACCCGCGAGGCGCGGATACGTGCCACCCAACTGCCCGACGGGATGGCGGCGGCCATGACCACCGACGACCTCGTGTCCACCGTGCTGGACTACCCCCTGCTGTCCGAGGCGCTGGCGTTCAACAGCGTCCAGCGCGGGTTCGAGACGGTCGCCGCCCGGTTCAACGGGTTCAGCGAGTTGCTGCGCCGCCGCGACGCCGGTCCCGCGCTGCTGTCCCGGTACGCGGCGCTGGACGTCCACGTGCCGACGTCCGCCGACCTTCTGGCGGCGGGCACGCACGTGGTGGATGTGTGGCGGCTGGAGACGCTGCTCGCCCAGCCGGAGGTGCTCGGCACATTGTCCGCCGGGGAGACGGCGTCGGCCCTGCGCACCGCCCACCAGACGTACGCGGTCAAGCAGGCCGAGCAGGCGTACGGTCCAGCCGGGCTGGAGCCGACCGCGACGCTGCTCGGCCGCGCGCTGGCCACCCGCGAGGGGTGGACGTGGAACCATCTGCCCCTGCTGAGCGACGGGATCGCCCCGACCACGGCGGAGGCGAGCGCCGTCGTCCGGGCGGTCGAGCAGCACTTCGCCGAACCCGGTAAGACCCACCGGGTGAGAACACCCAACACGACCATGGACCACCTGAGCACCGTCTACACCGCCAGAGGCACGCCGGTCACCGTCTCGGTGCACACCATCGAGCTGAGCGCGGCGCTGATCGCGAAGTACAACGGCGAGGCGGACTTCTTCTACATCGACGCCACCCGGGAGACCGACGCGACGCGCACGTACAACTGCCATGCCTACGCCTGGTACTCCACGTCCCCCTTCGGGAACGTGTGGATGAACGACCCGGGCGACAACACGTACTGGCTGGACGGCACCTACAGGCAGTGGTTCTCCCCCGAGACCTACAGGAACAGCATGAGGTGGTCGTGGGTCCACGGCGACCACTCCGGCGTCGAGGTAGACGCCACCGGCGTCATCGTGTCGAAGTGGGGTCAGTGGGGACGTATGCGCCACGCTTGGCACGACAGCCCCTACGTGGATTCGGTGACGTACAAGTATTACCGCAACCAGTGAGCGATGACATGAGTCTCCGGCCATTGTCGGCATTCCTCGAATTCGCCTGCGCACAGCGTCCGGCTGGAGAGATCAACCGACCAGAGTAAAGGGTTTACTCATGGGCGGCCCGCCGGACGGCGCCGGCTACTCACCGGACAGCCCCATTCAGTCGAACGCGGTCGGCGCGCCACGACGACCAGGGAGTAGCCATTGCTCTAGTGGCCTCTGAGCGATCTTCATAATCTGCGATGGAAAAGCCCGGGCAAGTGGCGGTCACGTCAAAGGAGAAAAGGAAATGGCGAATCGATTCAAGGTTCTCATGGCTCTGATCGCGGCGGCCGCGTTCGTCACGCTGCCCGCCGCGCCGGCCAACGCCGCGGTCGGCACCGTGTGCGCCTGGAGTGTCCCCGCCGGCTGGGTGAAGACCAACGATCAGTGGGATCCGACCCGCTGCGGCAACCCCACCGCCATCGTCAACAACGTCTGGACCATCGAGACCTACTACGACAAGAACATCGGCGCGGTCATGAACGTCTGCCGCGGCTGGGTCCCCACCGGCTGGACCACGATCAGCTCGCGCTGGGACCCGACCCGCTGCGACCACCCGACCGCGATCTACGACAACGTGTACACCATCCGGCGTTTGTTCTGACGACCCGCACCTCGGCATGACCCCGGCCCGGACGCGTCACCCGACGTGTCCGGGCCTTCGTTTCCCCCGAACCGATGTCCTGACTCACCGTAGTGCCACTGTTAGAACAGTCGGCCTCATCTAGGCATCCCCCTCCAGGCATGGGATCACTGGAATCCGTGATCCGCATATCCACGGAGAATCCCTGCGAGGTCGGTGCGATGACTGATGCACATCCGGCACCAGATTCATGGCCTTTCCTGGGCCGGGAACGCGAGCTGGAGACGATTCTCCGGGCATGCCGTACGGGGGGCGGTGTCGTCCTGGCCGGGGCCGGCGGCGTGGGCAGGACCCGGCTGGCTCGGGAGGCGCTGTCCCGCGTCGCCGCCACGCCGGAATGCGCCCATTGGGTGACGGCGACGCGTGCGGGGGCGGCCATCGCGTTCGGGGCGCTCGCGCATCTCCTGCCGGAGGAGGTCCGGCTCGACGGCGACCCGCTGGCGGTCCTGCGCCAGCTCACCCGCCGCTTCGAGGAGGCCAGAGGGCCGCGGCCGGTCCTCGTCGTGGACGACGCGCATCTGCTGGATCCGGCCTCCGCCGCGTTCGTGCACCATCTCGCCACGCGCGGGCTCGCCTTCCTGATCGTCACCCGCCGGGCGGGCGAGCCCGCCTGCGACGCGATCGTCGCCCTGACGAAGGAGGAGTTGCTCACCCGGATCGATCTCGCGCCCCTTCCCGTCTCCGTGCTGGCCGAGCTGCTCGACGCCCATTTCGGCCACCCGCTCGACGCGGTCAGCCGACGCGAGCTCGCCCGGCTCAGCGGCGGCCTGCCGCTGATGCTGAGGGAGCTGCTCCACGCGCTCCACGCGGCCGACGTGCTCAGGCGAGTGCACGGCATCTGGCGATGGACCGGCCGCCTGCCCGTGCCGAGGCGGCTCGCCGAGGCGATCGACGAGCAGCTCGGCGGCGTGGACGAGAGCGTTCGCGCGCTGCTGGAGATCGTCGCCTGCGCCGAGCCGGCGCCGGTCGCGGCGCTGGACGGGATGGCCGACGAGCAGGCGCTGGCCACCGCGGAGCAGAGCGGCCTCGTGGTCATGGAGACGGTCGAGGACCGGCTGGTCGCGCGGCTGGCCCATCCGCTGCACGGAGAGGTGATCAGGGCCACTCTCTCGTCCGCACGCGCGCGGGCGCTGTGGGCGCGGATGTCCAAGATCATCACGGTACGGAGCTGGCTGCTGGACGCGGGCATACCCCTCGAGCCAGCCATCCTCCTCGCGGCCGCGCGGACGACGCTGACCCGCCTCGACCACGGCCTGGCCGAGCGGTTCGCCAGGGCGGCGCGGGCACGGGACGGAGGCGACGCGGCGGACCTGGTGCTCGCCGAGATCCTGGCCCATCAGGGCCGCTACGAAGAAGCGGCGGACGTACTCCCGCCCCTGGCGCCACCCGACGGCCCCCAGCTCGCCCGATGGGCGATCACCTCGGCGGCGGTCGCGTACGGGGAGCGGTGCGACGTCGTGGCGGCGGAGCGCGCGCTGGCCCGCGCGGCGGAGCACGGAGGGCACGCCGGGACCACAGCCGTCCGGTACTGGATCATGCTGTCCGAGGGCCGGGGGAAGGAGGCTCTGGACGCCGGGCCGGCGGCCCCGAGCTCGTCCGGCTCCGCGGTGTGGGTGTCGGCCTGCGTGATCACGGCGGCCGGACTGGGCGGGCGGCTCGCCACGGCGGCGGACACCTACCGCCGGGGCCTCGCCGACGCGCACGACCGGCCCTGGGAACGTGCGCCGATCGGGTACGCCTACTGCCTGGCCCTGCTCGCGAACGGCCGCCCGCACGACGCCGGACTGCTGGCCGAGCGCGAGTACGAGATCGCCCTGGCCGGCGGGACCGCGGCCGTCGTCGGCGGATGGACGGCCTGCCGCGGCGCGGTGGCCAAGGCCCAGGGCAGGGTCGAGACGGCGGCCCGGGCCTTCCACGAGGCCATCGCCCTGCTGGACGGTCACGACCTCGGCCACATGGGCCTGCTCTGCCACGCCGAACTCGCGGGCGCGGCGGCACTCGCCGGCGACACCGCTCTCGCCGCGGCGTGGTCGCACCGCGCCGACCGGTACCCGCACGCCGGCCCGCTCCTGCGGCCCTGGATCGAGCTCGACCGCGCCTGGTCCATGGCCGCCGGAGGAAACGTCTCCGGCGCCGCCGCGCACGCCAGGCAGGCCGCGGAGCACGCGCGCCACGCGGGGCAACCGGCCATCGAGGCCACCGCGCTCTACGACGCGGCCCGGCTGGGCGACGCGCGGGTCGTACGCCGCCGGCTGGCCGTACTCGCGGGCGACCTCGGCACCCCGGCCGCCGCGGCGATGAGCACGGCGGCGGCCGGGCTGGCCGAGCCCGAGGCCGGCGCGCTGGACCGGGCGGCGGACGCGTTCGTGCGGTTGGGCCTGTGGCTGCACGCCGCCGAGACCGCGACCGCCGCCGCCAGGACGCACCAGCGGGCCGGGCGCCTCACCCACGCCCATCGATCGCTGGAGAAGGCCGCCGTGCTGCGCGGCCACTGCCCCCAGGCCAGGACCCCGCTCCTCGACACCACGCGACCGGTGGACGTCCTGACCCGGCGCGAGCGCGAGGTCGTCCTGCTCGCGGCGGCCAGGTGCCGCAGCAGGGAGATCGCCATCCGTCTGGGCCTGTCCGTGCGCACAGTGGACAACTACCTCTGCCGCGCCTACGCCAAGCTCGGCGTCTCCGGCCGGACGGAGCTCGCCGACCTTCTCCCCCGTTGAGCCGACGCGCGCGCACATTGAGCCGACCCCGTTGACGCCGATCCCGCTGAGCGGCCGATCAGCCCTTGCCGGCGGCGTTGACGATGCGGGTGGTGGAGCGGTCGGGGATGGCGGCGAGTTCCCAGCAGTCGGCCCCGATGATGGCGGCCGCGGCGGCGCGGGCGCCGGCGTGCGGGTCACCGGCCGTGTGCGCGAGCGCCCCCGGCCGCATCGGCTTGAGCAGGTCGATGTAGTCCTCTGGCCCGTGCGCCGAGGGCGGCCCCGTCACGATGAAGACGCCGCTCACGAAGCGGAGCGCGGCCAGCACCTCCGCCCGCTCGGCCGACGGGTTGAACGGCCGGGTGGGCCCCTTCCATGCGCGTACGCGCGGATCGTCCTCGACGCCGACGACGAGGGGCAGCCCGCGCGCGGCCACCGCGCCCAGATAGCGCACGTGCCCCACGTGCAGGATGTCGAAGACGCCGGTCACGACCGCCGCCCCCGGCCGGTCGTACGGCTGCACCCAGACGGCCTCCAGGCTGCTCACGCGACCTCCTCAGACGGCCGGGCGAGTAGGCTGCTGTGCACGTTTGCTCCCCCACGGGCCTAACGACTCGTCGATCGCAGCGTACAAGGTCGGCCCCGGCGGCCGCGCAGGCGACCATGGGAAAGGGCATTCCTACCTTTTGGCGATGCTCTCCCCGCCCGGTGTGGCGCGTCTCATGACGTCACCTGCTTTGGGGGAGGTCGCCGTGGCATCGCCGGACTCTAGCCGCGTCAACGGGGGTGATTCACCCGGCTCCCGCGATCTCGTGGCCCGGCTGCCTGGGGTTCCCTCCCAGGTGTCCAGGGCCAGGGGGCTCGTGACGGCCGCGCTGGGCCGCGATCATCCGCTGTACGACGACGTCGTCCTGCTCACCAGCGAGCTGGCCACGAACGCGGTCCTGCACACCGGTTCCGGCGCGGGCGGCTCGTTCACGGTGACCGTGACGAGCTCGGAGACGGCGGTGCGGGTGCACGTGGCGGACTCGGGATCGGACGGGCCGCCGTGCGTGTGCCGTACGAGCACGCAGTCGACAAGCGGACGTGGCCTGCCGCTGGTCGAGGCGCTCAGCCACCGCTGGGGCTTCATCCGCGAGGACGGCTCGACGACGGTCTGGTTCGAGGTGCTGCAGGCCCGGGTGACGGCCGGGGCGGCCGTCTGAGTCCACGAGTGAGCATGTCCGCGTCTAGACGTCCAGACGGCACAGGCCCTCGGCGAGGGCCTTGGTGGTGAGCCTGGTGCGGCTGTCGCAGCCCAGTTTGGCGAAGATGTGCTCCAGGTGGGTCGTCACGGTGCGGACGCTGAGCACCAGCGCGGCGGCGATCTGCGGGTTGGAGTCGCCGGCCGCCACCCTGGACAGCACGTCGACCTCGCGCCCGGTGAGGTCGTAAGGGAGCGGGCACGGCCGCTCGGCCGCGATGGCGCCCTGCAGCGCCCCCTGGAAGCCGACGCCCGCCCTGATCATCCGCAGCTCGTGCCAGCGCCCGTCGCGGTCGAGCCAGAGCCCGTGCCTGCTCAGCTCGCGCGAGTCGATGAACGCCCGCGCGAACGCCGCCACCGCCGGATCGGCCCACAGCACCTCGGACACCTCGTGACCGGGCACCTCGCGCCGCGTCCCCAACCGGTCGAACGCGACCGCGCGGAATTCCCTCGGCAGCCCGACCGGATCGATCACGCACCTGGTCAGGTCGGTGACGTGGGCCAGCATCGGGCTGACCGCCGCAACCAGCACGCCCGTGAGCCGGGGGAAGGCGTCCTTGGCGGCCAGGTGCAGCAGCCCCGTGTAGCGGCCCTCGTTCAGGAACAGCGGCGCCGTCAGCCCGGCCCGCCACCCGTAGGGGGCGAGGTGGCGGCGGAAGTAACGCTCTGTGCCCGGCTCGGGCATGCTCACCGGCGCCCTGGTGGCGATCGCCCTGCGGTACGCCTCCAGCCCGGCGTACTCCTCGGCGGCGTCCCGATCGATGCGCCGGTGACCGTCGGAGACGACGCTGAGGTGCCGCCCCGTGACGGGGTCGAAGGCGACGAACTCGTAGGCGTCGAGCGGGACCACCCTGCGCAGCGCCGTCATCGCGCCGTGCGCTCCCCCGCCGCCCGCCACCTCGTAGCCGACCTCGGCGAACGCCTGTAACCCGCGGACGTCCAGGGTGATCTCGACCACGGCCTCTTTATATCATCGCCGAATCTTGACCTCGCTTGACGACGAGCGTACGCCGCCGCCTCGGTGCTAAGGTCGATTCCATGCAGCGCGCCAATGTCACGACGACGCCGGACCCCGTCCCGGCGCGCTGAATCCATGCTTCCCGGGCGGACGCCCGGGATGCTGGTCGTTCGCCCTTTCCACGCAAAGGACGATCATGAACGACCACCGCAGGCTCGGCCGCGAGCTGGGCATCTTCGACACCGATCCGCTGATCGGCTCCGGCCTCCCCTACTGGCTGCCCGCCGGCGCGGCCGTGCGCAAGGCCATCGAGGACTACGTCCACGAGCTGGAACGCCGCAACGGCTACCAGCACGTCAACTCGCCCGTGCTCGGCAAACGCGAGCTGTACGAGATGTCCGGCCACTGGGCCCACTATTCGGCGGACATGTTCCCGCCCATGAACGTGGGCGGCGAGGAGTTCGTGCTGCGCCCCAGCCTGTGCCCGCACCACGCGCTCATCTACCGCTCGCGCGGCCGCAGCCACCGGGAGCTGCCGCTGCGCGTGGCCGAGCTGGGCGGCATGTACCGCTCGGAGCCGTCCGGCGTCCTCGGCGGCCTGACCAGGGTGCGCTCGATCCAGCTCAACGACGGGCACGTGTTCTGCGCGCCCGAGCAGGCCGCCGCCGAGGTGTCGGCCGCGCTCGACCTGATCGAGACCGCGCACGCCCAGCTCGGCATCGAGGCCGCGCGTTACCGGCTGTCGCTGCGCGGGGAGGGTGACAAGTTCGTCGACGACCCCGGCATGTGGGCCCGTTCTGAGGCGGTGCTGCGCGAGGTGCTGAAGGAGCGCGGCCGCGCCTACGACGAGGAACGCGGCGAGGGCGCCTTCTACGGGCCGAAGATCGACATCCAGATCGCCGACCCCGCCGGGCGCGAGAGCACCCTGTCGACCGTTCAGGTGGACCTCTACCAGCCGGAGCGCTTCGACCTGCGTTACGCGGGCGGGCACCGGCCCGCCATGGTGCACCGCAGCATCGTCGGCGGCATCGAGCGCCTGGTCGCGCACCTCATCGAGGTTCACGGAGGCGCGTTCCCCACCTGGATGGCGCCGGTGCAGGCGGTGGTGCTGCCGCTGTCGGACGAGCAGTCGGCCGCCGCCGGGGACCTGCTGCGCCGGTGCCTGGACGCCGGGCTGCGGGCGGAGCTGGCGCCCGCAGGCCGGGGCAGCCTCGGGGCCCGGATCAGGGCGCACCGGCTGGTGCCGTACCAGCTGGTGGTGGGGCCCAGGGAGGCGGCGAGCGGGGAGGCGGCGGTACGCCTGCGCGACGGCAGCCAGGCGGGCGCCGTGCCGGTCGAGCGGCTGGCGGCCGGGGCGCGGCCTTCGTACTGAAAGAACAATCAATCAGGTAACGGAGTCTTCCCACGCGGTGTAAACGACTCGTAAAGTCCCTGCAACGCCGTGTTCGGGGAGGACGACTTGACCGAGCTGAGCGATCGAGAGGCCGAGCTGGTTTCCGCCCACGAGCAGGAGCATCCGGCTCGGCGGCTCGGCGGGGTCCTGCGGCTCGGCGTGTGGATCGTGGGCGGGCTGTTGTCCGCCTATTCGCTGGTGGTGGTGTTCCGGCCGGTGGAGGCCCTGGAGCACCGGATGACGTTCCTGGCGGTGGCGCTGCCGCTGGTCTTCCTGTGTTACCGCTCGGGCCTGGCCTCGCTGGTGCACCGGCTGCGCGCCAGGGCCCGGGGTGGCGAGCCTGATCCGCTGACCGAGGAGACGCCACCGCAGGAGACGCCGCCGCGGGAGGCGCGGCGCGCGGAGCGGCCGAGCGTGGCCGACTGGCTGCTGGCCGCCGCCGCGCTGGCGGTGCTGGTCTACCCGCTGCTCGACATGGACGCGTTCCGTGAGCGGGGCTCGGGCGCCGCGCTGACGGACCTCGACATCCTGGCCGGCCTGGTGCTGACGGTGCTGCTGCTGGAGGCGGTACGCCGGACCGTCGGCTGGTCATTCGCCATCATTTGCATACTTTTCCTGATTTATGCCTATTACGGCGCATATTTGCCCATTGACTGGACGATCGGGCATCGCGGGTTCGACCTCGGTCAGATCGTCTCGCAGCTCTACACCGGCACCGAGGGCTTCTTCGGCGTCCCCATGCAGGTGGCCGCCAGCTACATCATCCTCTTCACCGTCTACGGCGCCGTGCTGGAGTTCTCGGGCGCGAGCCGGTTCTTCATCGACCTGAGCTTCGCCGCCTTCCGCCGGTCCCGCGCCGCTCCCGGCCGTACCGTCACCATGGCGGGCTTCCTGCTGGGCACGGTGTCCGGCTCGGGCGTGGCCACCACGGTGAGCCTGGGCAGCGTGGCCTGGCCGGTGCTGCGGCGGGCCGGCTACCCGAAGGAGCCGGCGGGCGGCATCCTGGCCGCCGGCGGCATCGGCGCCATCCTGTCCCCGCCCACGCTGGGCGCGGCGGCGTTCATCATCGCCGAATACCTCCGGGTGAGCTACCTCGAGGTGCTCCTGTACGCGACGATCCCCACGATCCTCTACTACCTGGGCATCTTCCTGGCCATCGAGATCGACTCACGCCGCTTCGGCACCCACGCCGTCCAGGTGGACGCGCCCAAGGCCGGGCGGCTGCTGCTGCGCTTCGGCTACCACTTCAGCTCACTGATCGTCATCATCGTGCTGATGGCGCTGGACCGGTCGGCGTTCCAGGCGGTGGTGATCGCCACGGCGATCGCGTTCGCGCTGTCGTTCCTCGACCCCCGGCACCGGATGGGCCCCAAGCGGATCGGGCAGGCGCTGGCCAAGGGCACGCTGGAGGTGCTGCCTGTCACCGCGGTGTGCGCGGCGGCGGGCATCATCGTCGGTGTCATCACCCAGACGGGCCTCGGGCTGAACCTCAGCGCGATCATCGTGGACGTCGCCGCCGGCAGCCTGATCCTGACCACGCTCATGTCCGCCGTCGCGGTCCTGCTGCTGGGCCTGGCGGTGCCGGTGACCGCGAGCTTCATCATCGCCGCCGTGATCATCGGTCCCGCGCTCACGACGCTGGGCGTGACACCGGCCGAGGCGTACATGTTCGTGTTCTACTACGCGGTGCTGTCGGAGGTGAGCCCGCCCACGGCGCTGTCCGCGGTGGCGGCGGCCGCGATCACCGGCGGCAACACGTACCGGACGATGATGCTGACCTGGCGTTACACGCTGCCGGCCTTTCTGGTGCCGTTCGCGTTCGTGCTGACGCCGAACGGCCAGGCGCTGCTCGGTCAGGGGCCGATCGGCACCGTGCTGCTGATGACCGCCGTCTCGGCGGTCGCCGTGGCGGCGCTCGCCCTGGCCACCGGCGGCCTGCCCGGCCTGCCCGAGCGGCTGCTCGCGGCCGTGGCCGCGGTGCTGCTGCTGTTCCTCGAGCCCGTCCCCATCGTCGCGGGCCTGGCCGTGCTCGCCGTGGCCGGCGCCATGCATCTCATCAGATCCAGGAGAAGGGACCCAGCGTGAAGCGGATCTTTGCGATAGTCGCCGCGGCCGTCCTGACGGCGGCGGGGTGCGGGGGCGGTGGAGCCGGAGGCGGCGGAGGCGGGTCGGGCAACCGGCTGTCGATCGCCACGGGCGGCACGACGGGCGTCTACTACGTCTACGGCGGCGGCCTGGCCAAACAGCTGTCGGCGAACATCGCCAACACCCAGGCCACCGCGTCGGTCACCTCGGCCTCGGTCGAGAACATCAAGCTGCTCGCGAGCGGCAAGGCCGACATCGGCTTCTCCCAGGCCGACACCGCTGCTGACGCGGTCAACGGCAAGGACACGTTCACCGCGAAGCAGCCGATCAAGGCCATCGCCCGCATCTACGACAACTACGCCCACGTCGTGGTGGCCCCCGGCGTCGAGGCGACCAGGGTGGCCGACCTGAAGGGCAAGCGCGTCTCGCTCGGCCCGGCCAACTCCGGCACCCAGGTCGTGGCCAGGCGCATGATGCAGGCGGCCGGACTGAACCCCGACACCGACATCAGCAAGCAGCAACTGTCGATCAACGAGGCGGTGCAGGCCGCCAAGGACGGCACGATCGACGCGTTCTTCTGGGTCGGCGGGCTGCCCACGGCGGGCATCACCGACCTGGCCACGAGCAAGCCGGACACGAAGCTGCTCGACGCGA
This sequence comes from Nonomuraea cypriaca, assembly GCF_015645445.1. Classification (GTDB taxonomy): domain Bacteria; phylum Actinomycetota; class Actinomycetes; order Streptosporangiales; family Streptosporangiaceae; genus Nonomuraea; species Nonomuraea cypriaca. Next base: position 11,144 of record NZ_JADOGI010000034.1, read on the forward strand.
GCGACGTGCTGGAGAAGATGCGGGCCACGCACGGCGAGCAGTACGTCGGGCTCGACGTCGACCTGGCGGCGACGTACAAGCTGACCGGCTCGATCAAGACCGTCACCATTCCGAACGTGCTGCTGGTGCCCGACAAGATGAGCGAGCAGCTCGCGTACGACATCACCAAGACCCTGTTCACGAAGAAGGCCGAGCTGACGGCCGTCCACCCGGAGGCGGAGAAGCTCGACGTCGAGCTGGGCCGGCAGGTGGCCCCGGTCGAGCTGCACCCCGGTGCCGCCCGCTATTTCCAGGAACAGGGCTGACCAGGCTGCTCCTGGCGCTGGCGATGGTGATGGCGCTCGGCTCCGGCGGCGGCGCCGGGCGTCTCACCGTGAACGGCCTGCCCGTCGCCGGCGGCTTCGCCATCGGCTACGTGCATTCCGTCTACCGGGCGCCGTCCGCGGAGGTGTTCACCGTGGAGGGCCGTCGGTTCACCATGCGGGCGATCGTCTCGGCCAGCGAGAACGTGCTCGACTACTACGCCGTCGCGGGCGGCCGCTCCCGCACGCCGGCCGGCCTGTGGGTGCTCCGGCTGGCCAGGCCGGCCACGTACGACGAGTTGTCGCTGCTCACCACCTCGATCGGGCGCAGGACCCTGCTGGCGGGCGGGCGCTGCCTGCCGCTCTACCCCGCCACGGGAGCCGCCGAGGTGTGGCTCACGGTGCGGCTCACGCCCGACGTCCACGGCGAGCCGTGCCGTCCGCCCTACAACCAGTCCTTCCTCTTGAACACCATGTAGAGCGCCACCGAGGTCACGGCCACCAGGAAGCCGGACATCCAGAACCCCCAGCCCTGCCCCGACCCCGGGTAGGGGACGTTCTGCCCGTAGAAGCCGGTGATCATGGTGGGCACGGCGATGATCGCGGCCCAGCTCGTGACCCGCTTCATGATCTCGTTCAGCCGGAAGCCCTGCTGGGACAGGCGGGTCTCGCGGACGTTCGCGAGCATGTCGCGGATCGACTCCACCCACTCGTTGACGCGCAACACGTGGTCGTAGACGTCCTCGTAGTACGGCGCCAGTACCGGATCGGCCACGATCTCCTGGTCGCGACGCAGCAGCGTGCCGACCACCTCCCGCATCGGCATCGTGATCTTGCGGAGCCTGGTGGTGTTCTTGCGCAGCACGTACATGGTGCGCTGCAGCTCCCTGCCGTCCCGCACCTCGTCCTCGAACAGCGACTCCTCCAGCGCCTCCGCCTGCCCGTCGAGGTCCTGGACCAGGGCGAACTGGCTGTCCACCACGTAGTCGAGCAGACCGTGCAGCAGGAACGCCACGCCGTGTCCCGCCCTGCGGGAGGTGGCGTCCCACCGCCTGGTCACGGCGCCGATGTCGAAGTGGTCGTTCTCGCGTACGGTGACCAGGGCGTTGGCGGTGACGAAGACGTTCACCTCGACGGGGTCGAGGTGGCCGTCGTCGAAGTGGACGCCGTACACGGTGATGAACAGATGGTTGTCGTAGACGTCGACCTTCGGCCGCTGGTGGTCGGAGAGCACGTCCTCGACGGCCAGCTCGTGCAGCCCGAGCTCCTCACCGATGACGCCGAGGTCCTCCGGCGACGGCGAGCACAGGTCGAACCACACCGTGTTGCCCGGATCCGCCACATAGTCGGAGACCTCCTCGACGGGGAAACCCTCCTTCTCCAGGACACCGTTTCTGTACAGGCGTGTGTGCACTAGGCGAGTCTGGCAAATCGCCTCGCGTTACGCACGGCGGCCCCTCCCGGATCGTTGTTGAAGTAGACGTAGGCGTCCGGCCAGCCCGCCTCGCGCACCCGGCGGGCCCACGTCCTGAGCGCTGTGTCGCCGTACGCCCATCCGGCGGAGCCCTCGTGCAGGCGCACGTACCCCCACCCGGCGGTGCGCCAGAACGGCGCCTGCGGCCGGCCCAGCCGGTCCCCCCAGCACAGCGCGGCGGCGTGCGCCGTCAGGATGGCGCGCACCTCCTCGGTCCACCAGGACTCGTGCCGCGGCTCCACGGCCACCCGCACGCCGGCGGGGAAGCAGCCCAGGCACCGGTCGAGCCGCCCGGGATCCACCTTCAGCGTCGGCGGGAGCTGCAGCAGGATCGGCCCGAGCTTGTCCTTCAGCCCCGCCGCCGCCCCCATGAGCCTGCGCACCGGCTCCTCCGGGTCGGCCAGCCGCTTGATGTGGGTGAGGAACCTGCTGGCCTTGACGGCCATCACGAACCCGCCGGGCGTACGGTCCCGCCAGGAGGCGAACGACTCGAGGCTCGGCAGCCGGTAGAAGGCGTTGTTGCTCTCGACCGTGCTGAACTCCGCCGCGTACGTCTCCAGCCAGAGCCGCTGCGGCACGCCCTCCGGATACAGGACACCGCGCCAGTGCTTGTACTGCCACCCCGAGGTGCCCACGAGCAACGCCATGCTTTTACGCCTACCCACCCGCCGCCGTGCACTACTGTCACAAGTCGTCAGCCGAGGAGGAACCTTTACCCGATGGGCGCCAACCACGCGCACGGCACCACCCCGCCCGCCTCGCGACGTACCGTCGTGGCCGGGCTGGCCGTCCTGGTGCCGCTGGCCCTCGTCACCCTGGCGAGCCTGCTGTGGCTCTGGCCGGAGGGCCGGCAGGACACCGGCCAGGCGGCGCCGCAGTCCACCGTCGAGCGGCTCACCGGGACGGTCACCGGCGTCACGCTCAAGCGCTGCCCGGCCACGGCGGAAGGGTCGCCCCAGCCCGACCCGGCCACCTGCGGGACGGCCACCGTCCGCGTCGGCGAGGGGCCTGACGTGGGCAAGGACGTCACGCTCCGGCTGCCCGGCGCGCCAGGGTCGCAGCGGTTCGCCGTGGACGACGACGTGGTCCTGCTGCGTGACGCGGAGGGCGCGTACCAGATCTCGGATCACGACCGGGCGGTGCCGCTGTGGCTGTTCGGGGCCGCGTTCGCGCTGGCGGTGATCGCCTTCGGGCGCTGGCGCGGGGTGCGGGCGCTGGCCGGGCTGGCGATCACGTTCGTGTTCCTGCTGACGTTCGTGATCCCGGGCATCCTGGAGGGCAGGCCGCCCATGCTGGTCGCCATCGTGGGGTCGGCGGCGATCATGCTCATCGTGCTCTACCTCACGCACGGCTTCTCCCTGCCCACGTCGATGGCCGTGCTCGGCACGCTGGGCAGCCTCGCGCTCACGGGGCTGCTGTCGTACTTCGCGCTGGGGTTCGCACAGCTCAACGGCATCACCGACGACGTCGGGCTGACGCTCGGGATGAGCCTGCCGATCGACACGCAGGGGTTGCTGCTGGCCGGCATCATCATCGGCGCGCTCGGAGTGCTCGACGACGTCACGGTCACGCAGGCGGTGACGGTGGCCGAGCTGGCGCGGGCCAACCCGTCGTACGGGTTCGCCCGCCTCTACCGGGCGGCCGGCCGGATCGGCCGCGCGCACATCGCCTCAGTGATCAACACCATCATCCTGGCGTACGCGGGGGCCTCGCTGCCGCTGCTGCTGTTGTTCAGCATCGGGGCGCAGCCGCTCGGTGAGGTGCTGACGACGCCGGTCATCGCGCAGGAGATCGTCCGCAGCGTCGTGGGCACGCTCGGGCTCATCGCCGCAGTCCCCATCACCACCGCCCTCGCCGCCCTGACGGCCTCCCACCACCGTGAACCCCCCACCGAGCCCACCCGGCCCGGCACCGGACACGACGGCCACCACACGGCCGGGCCCCCCACCCGGCACGACGGCTTCTTCACGCCGCAACCGAACTTCCCACCGCAGCCCGACCGGGACGACTTCTTCGCACCACAGCCCGACCGGGACGACTTCTTCGCACCGCAGCCCGACCGGGACGACTTCTTCGCACCGCAGCCCGACCGGGACGACTTCTTCGCACCACAGCCCGATCAGGACGGCTTCTTCGCGCCGCAGGGCGACCGGGACGGCTTCTCCGGCCCGCGGCCGCGCCGGGAGGAGGCCGCGCCGCCGCCCGAGCCGACGGCCGAGCGCCCGCCCCGGCACCGCCGCCGCCGCGCGAACACCTAGGACCGAGCCCCCTGCGACCGCTCAGTAGGCGTCGAGGCTGCCGTCCACCCGGAGCTTGCGCCGCGCCCGATCGTAGAAGGTGGTGGTGCCCAGCCGCACCACCTTCGCCGCCCCCGGCCACGCCCTGACCGTGACGTGGTCACCCGGGCGCATGTATCCGACCACGGCCCCGTCGACCTCCACCGCCAGCCGGCCGCTGGAGGGCAGCACCTCCAGCCTCACCTCCTCGTCGGCGGGCAGCACCAGGGCCCGGTTGAACGCGGAGTGCGCCGCGGCGGGCACGACGAGCACCGCCTCCACCCGGGGCGACACGATGGGCCCACCGGCGGAGAAACTGTAGGCGGTGGACCCGGTGGAGGTCGCCACGATGACCGCGTCGGAGGCGAAGCGTACGAAATCGCTGCCCGCCGCGGTGACGGACACGGCCGCCAGCCCCTCCCCGGGGGTGCGGACGAGCGCGATGTCGTTGAACGCGGTCACCTCCACGCCCCCGACCTCGCTCCTGATCGCCATGCGCGGCTCGATCGTGTAGCGGTGTTCGTCGATGGCCGAGAGCGTGCCGGCCAGCTCCTCCACGTCGATCTCGGCCAGGAAGCCGAGCCGCCCGAGGTTGACCCCCAGGACGGGGGTCGGGCGTCCGGCGATCAGCCGCATGGTGCGCAGCATCGTCCCGTCGCCGCCGAGCCCGACCAGCAGGTCGGCCCGCTCGACGAGGGCGGTGGTGTCGACCGGCACGGCGGTGCAGTCGATCCTCCCGACCTCCTCGGGCAACCCGAGCACGGTGACGCCGTTGTCGGCGGCCCAGCGCAGGATGGTGTCTATCGCCTTCTTGGAGTCGCGCTGCGGATGCAACACCAGCCCGACCGTCCCGACCATGCCCATGGCACCAGCCTATGCGCCGAAGGGAAGGCGGCTTGACCGTCAGGGAACGTGTTGCGCCCGGGGATGCAATACCGTCGGATCATGCGGCTTCATGTGGGATGCGCGATGTGGACGCACGCACGCTGGCAGGGCCGGTTCCTGCCTGACGGGCTCCCTCCCGGGGAGCGCCTGCGCGCCTACGCGACGTGGTGTGACGCCGTCGAAGGCAACACGACGTTCTACGCGACCCCGGCGCGGAGCACGGTGGAGTCGTGGGCCGGCCAGACCGATCCGGGCTTCAGGTTCGTCGTCAAGCTGCCCAAGACCATCACCCACGAACGCCGCCTCACCGGCGCGGACGACGATCTGCGCGCCTTCCTGGAGGCCATCGAGCCGTTAGGACCGCGGGCCCACGCCTTGTGGGTGCAGTTGCCCGGTTCGTTCTCCCCGGCCGACCTCGGCGCCCTGGCGGCCTTCCTGCGCCGCCTGCCGGGTTCGTACCGTTACGCCGTCGAGGTCCGCCACCCCGCGTTCTTCGCGGAGGAGCGCTCTGAACGACTCCTCGAACGCGTCCTCGCAGGCTCCGGCGCCGAGTGGGTGCCCTTCGACACCACCGCCCTCTTCCAGAGCCCGCCCACCAGCGACGCCGAGCGCGACGCGTGGACCAAGAAGCCGCGCGTGCCGCGCCGCGACCGCGCGCTGACCGCCCACCCGATCGTCCGCTACCTGGGAAGGGACGCCGAGGACCGTACGGTCGAAGGCTGGCGGCCGTGGCTCGACACGGTCACCGGCTGGCTGCGCGAGGGGCGCTCGCCGACGGTCTTCATCCACACGCCGGACAACGCCGACGCGCCGGCGCTGGCCCGCCGCTTCCACGACGAGGTACGGGCCCGCCTGCCCGCACTCGAGCCGCTACCCGAGCCGATGCCGGCCGAGCCCCTGACCCTCTTCTGATCAGGAACCCCGCCCCTCTGATCAGGGACCGGCCCGTCTGTTCAGGGACCCGCCCGCCTTCTGGGGACCGGCCTGGCTGATCAGGGACCGGCCCTTCTGATCAGGGACCGGGCCGGGAGCGAGGTCAGATGGCGGCCTGGAACGTGCTGGCGCGCATGCCCGCCAGCAGCCCCGCCGTCTGCTCGGGCGTGAACCGGCGCACCGGGTCGTGGTGGAGCAGGCCCTCGATCAGCGGCCGCATCACCCCGGCCCGCCGCGGCGACGGGTAGGGGCCGCTCCGCGCCATCCCGAGCACCGTGGCCGCGTCCTGGCCCGGGTAGGGCGGCTGGCCCTCGACGGCGCTGTAGAGGGTGGCGCCGAAGGACCACATGTCGGCCTCCTTGCTGGCCGGCCCGCCGTGGAGTCGCTCGGGCGCCATGAAGGCCGGCGTGCCACGTAAGCGCCGCGAGGTCGTCATCCTGATGTCCCCCTCGGCCGTGGCTATGCCGAAGTCGGTCAGCACCACCCGGTCGCCGGTCAGCATGACGTTGGCGGGCTTCACGTCACGGTGCAGCACGCCCGCCTGGTGCGCGGTGCGGAGCGCGGCGAGCAGATGCTGCCCGATCGCGACCACCGACTGCGCGGGCAGCGTGCCCACCTGGGAGAGCAACTGGTGCAACGACAACCCGTCGAGGTATTCCATCACGATCCAGAGCTTGCCGCCCTCCTCGATCAGGTCGTGCACCGTGACGATGTTGGGATGCGTCAGCCCGGCGGCCATCCTGGCCTCGCGCAGCACCCGGCGACGCACCATCTCGGCCTCAGCGGCCAAGGTCAGCTCCTTGAGCGCCACCGTACGGTGGAGAAGCTGATCGAACGCCCGCCAGACGACTCCCATACCCCCACGACCGGCCTCCTCGTTCAGGAGGTACCGTCCGCCGATCTCCCGCATACCATCCCCTCAAGCTCGGGGATAATCATGTCACTTCAGCAAAGGCCGTAGGGTGCCTAACGTGATCTGGATATGTCGGAAAGTGCGGGTTCGCTGGTCAACGGGCTAGAAATTCGATCCCGCAACGCACGCCACACGAGTCCGACCGCCACCAAACATACTCCTGTGGCGCCCACGAGGACCGGGCCGATGCCCGCGAACTCGGCCGTGACGCCCCCGAGCGCCGCCCCCACGGGCATGCCGCCCATCCCGAGCAACCGGTACGCCGAATTGACCCGCCCGAGCAGTTCGACCGGGATCAGCCGCTGCCTGGACGAGATCACCAGCACGTTCGCCGCAGCGCCCACCACGCCCCACAGCACGGCGGTCGGGTAGAGCGTCCACGGCGACGGCACGATCACCGGCACCAGGAGCAGCAGGCTGCTGATCAGCCAGGCCCCCACCAGGGTGCGGAACTCGCCGAAGAGCCCCGCGGCCCGCCCCGACAGCAGGGATCCGGCGATCGCGCCGACCGCGAAGGCCGTCGTCATCAGGCCGTACTCGCTCGGTTCCAGCCCCATCCGCGATCCGTCGCCCACGGCCCACAGCACGAAGACGCCGAAGTAGGCGGCGTTGGCGAGGTTGAGCATGCCCGCCGTGATGGCCAGGCTCCGCAGGACGCGGTGGGACCACAGGTAGCGGAGCGCCTCACCGATGTCCCGCCGTAAGGGACGGCGCTCCAGGCCCGTGGCAGGCCCTGTGGCGGGCCCTGTGGCGGGCCCTGTGGCGGGCCCTGTGGCGGGCCCTGTGGCGGGCAACGCGTACGTACCGCGCATGCCCAGCAGGACCAGGCCCGCGACGCCGTACAGGAGGGCGGGGGCGCCGAAGACGACGGCGGGGAGGGCCACGACGAGGAGGCCCGCCACGGGGGCGCCGACGAAGTCGTTGCCGATCATCTGGGCGGTGGACACGCGGCCGTTCGCCCTGGTGAGGTGCTCCTGGGGGACGGCCATGGGCAGGATGGACTGCGCCGAGGTGTCGGCGAAGACCTCCGCCACGCAGGCCGTGAGCACGGCCGCCAGCAGCATCCACAGGTTCAGCAGGCCGAGGGCGGCGAGGAGCGTGGCCGCGGCGAGGACGACGGCCCGGGCGAGGTTGGCCAGGACCATGATGCGCCGACGGTCCACCCGGTCGGCGATCGCACCCGCGTGCAGGGCGAACAGCAGCCACGGCAGCGTCGCCGCCGCCCCCACCAGGGAGACCAGCGTGGGCGAGCGGGTCATCGACACCGCCAGCAGCGGCGCTCCGACCTTCAGCACGCCGTCGGCCAGGTTGGACAGCGCCGTGGACGACCACAGGAAGCCGAACGAGCGTCCGAGGGCTGTCATGAGCTCACTCCGATAGTATGTAAGGAAAAGTGTGCATAGATTCCTTTGCAAAGATAGGCTTGCACAGTGAGGCGACACAAGAGCTTTTCCGCCCATACGATCGACGCGAGCGCGCTGAAGTCGTTCGCCCACCCGCTCCGGCTGCGGATCTTCGAGCTGCTGGACGAGCACGGACCCTCCACGGCCACCAGGCTCGCCGGCCTGCTCGGCGAGAACACCGGGGCGACCAGCTACCACCTGAGGGAGCTGGCCAAGCACGGCATGATCGAGGTGGCGCCGGAGATGGGGCGCGGCAAGGAGAAATACTGGCGCGTCACGCCGGGTGGCTTCTCCTACGGCGAGCCGCCGCCCGGCACGGAGGCGGCGAAGGCGCTGGAGTTCCTGCTCGACGATCTGGTACGCCAGCGCGGGGCGGAGCTGACGCGCTGGCGGCAGGACGCGGCGCGGGCGCCCGAGGAGTGGGTGGCGGCCAGCGGGTTCGGGCGGCGGTCGTTGTGGCTCACCGCGGCGGAGACGGCCGGGATGAGGGACGAGGTGTTCGAAATCCTTGAGCGCTATCGGACCCTGTCCGACCGGCGCCAGGACGAGTCCGCGCCGGACACGCGCGACCCCGAGACCGGGCACGTGGTCGTCCACTTCGACGTGCTCCCACTGGGCCCCGGCCAGACGAAACCGGACGAGACCTAGACTTCCGCCGGCTTCAGGCGGGGTCCGGGCTCCCCCGCCGAGTTCAGGCGGGGCCAGGCGAGGTCCCGAGGGCTCCGGGAGATGTCCAGCGGGTCCGGGAGATCCAGGCGGGTCCGGGAGAGGTCCGGGCTTACTCCGCCGGTTCTCTTGGCCGGTTCGGTCAGGTGATGATGCTGAGGGCGCGTTCGGCGGTGCCCTCGGGGGCGGTCTTGGGGGAGCCGGCGTTGAACGGGGGCTGCGGGTCGTACTCAATGGCGAGTTGCACGGCCTGGGCCGTCTCCACGTCGGTGGCCCGCGCCAGCAGCGTCAGCGCCATGTCGATCCCCGACGACACCCCGGCCGCGGTGACGACCTTGCCCTCGATGACCACGCGGTCGCTCACCGGCTCGGCGTCGAACTTCCTGAGCAGGTCGAGGATGGCCCAGTGAGAGGTGGCCCGCATCCCCCGCAGCAGGCCGGCCGCCCCGAGCAGGAGGGAGCCGCTGCACACCGAGGTCGTCCACCGGGTGTGCTCGTGCGCCTGCCCGATCCACTCGATCAGCGCCTGGTCGGACAGCACGTCCATGGTGCCGGGGCCGCCGGGCACGACGACGACGTCGGGCCTGGGCAGGTCGTCGTACGAGGCCGTGGCCGTCAGGACGAGCGAGCCCCTGTCATCGGTCACCGGCCCAGGCTCGGCCGCCACGAACGTGACGGTCCAGCCCGGCGCGTAGGCCAGCACCGTGTACGGCCCGACCGCGTCAAGCGCCGTGAACCGGTGGTAGAGCGGTATGGCGACGTGCATGTCACTTCTCCTTCGACTGGAACCTGCGGCGATGATCGCCCGGTGAGATCCGCCAGTGGCGGCGGAAGACGCGGTAGAGCGTCTCCGCCGAGCCGAGCCCCGACTCCCTGGCCACCGTCTCCAGCGGATGGCCGGTGACCTCCAGGAGCCGCCTGGCGGTGTCGGCCCGGCTGCGTTCGACGTACCGGCCGGGTGACAGGCCGGTCTGCTCGGTGAAGACGCGCGAGAAGTGGCGCTCGCTCATCCCGGCGCGCGCGGCGAGCGCGGGCACGCTGAGGTCCGCCGCCGGGTTCGCGTCGATGTACGCCTGCAGTTCCCGAAGCGGTTCGCTGCGCGGCGTCATGGCCCGCATGGGCGTGCTGAACTGGCTCTGCCCGCCCGGCCGGTGCAGGTAGACCACGAGGCCGCGGGCGACGTCGCGGGCCAGCGCGTGACCGTGGTCCCTGGCGACCAGCGCGAGCGCCAGGTCCACGCCCGACAGGACGCCTGCCGAGGTCCAGACGTTCCCGTCCTCGATGTAGAGCGGGTCGGCGTCCACGTCGACATGCTCGTAACGGCTCTTGAGCTCGTCGGCGGTCAGCCAGTGCGTGGTGGCCCGCCGATGGTCCAGCAGCCCCGCCTCGGCCAGGATGAACGCGCCGTTGCACACGGAGGCGACCCGCCGCGCGGCGCCGGCCAGCCTGGCGACGGCCGTGACCAGTTCCCCTTCCCGTATCTGCGCGGGCACGGACAGCCCGCCGGCCACCAGCAGCGTGTCGATCGGGCCCACGACGTCGCCGAGCCCCGCGGCCATGACGGTGACGCCGTTCCCCGCGGGCACGGCGCCCGGCCGCACGGTGACCGGCTCCACCCGGTAGCCGCCCTCGCGCAGAAGGAGGTCCGCCGTCGAGAAGACGTCGGCGGGACCGGCCATGTCGAGGAGCTGGAAGCCGGGGAAGACGACGATCAGGACACGTCGCTGCATGTCTTCATGGTGGTCGCCCGCCGGCCATGGCGTCAACGACACGAATATTGCACATTATGCCATCAGGCTGCATGCAGGTTGGACACGGCCAGCTCAAGATCGTGCGGCATCCCATGCTGCCCCTGCAGTCGCGGGTGCTGGAGCTTCGGGACGACCTCACCGCCTATGACGGCATGTACGTCGCGCTCGCCGAACTACTCGGCGTACCGCTGCTCACCGACGACGCCAAGTTCGCCGGCTCCACGGGGCGTCGGGCGGAGATCCACCGATATCCGCCGCCGGCGACGTAGAGCCGAGTGCCCCCGGACCGGCCGGCCGGGGGCAGGGCTGCCGATCAGCCCATGTGCGGGTAGCGGTGGTCGGTCGGCGGCACGAACAGCTCCTTGATCGCGCGGGCGCTCACCCAGCGGGTCAGGTTGAGTATCGAGCCCGCCTTGTCGTTGGTGCCCGAGGCCCGCGAACCGCCGAACGGCTGCTGGCCGACGACCGCGCCCGTCGGCTTGTCGTTGACGTAGAAGTTGCCCGCCGCGAAGCGCAGCCGCTCCGAGGCGGCGGCGATCGCGTACCGGTCCTGGGCGACGAACGCCCCGGTCAGCGCGTACGGGGCGATGCCCTCCATCTGGTCGAGCACTGTGTCGAAGTCGCGGTCGTCGTAGACGTGGACGCCGAGGATCGGCCCGAAGTACTCCTTGACGAAGATCTCGTCGGCCGGGTCGGCGCACTCCAGGATGGTCGGCTTCACGAAATATCCGACACTGTCGTCGTATGAGCCGGTGAGGACGTCGATGTTCGACGCCGCCCGCGCCCGGTCGATGGCCACCTTGTGCTTGGCGAACGCCCGGTCGTCGATGACCGCGCCCATGAACGTCGACAGGTCGCCGCTCACGTCCCCCACGGTCAGCGACTCGGCCACGGAGACGAAGTCGTCCCGCATGCGGTTCCAGACCGAGCGCGGCACGTACGCCCGCGAGGCGGCCGAGCACTTCTGCCCCTGGTACTCGAACGCGCCCCTGATCAGCGCCGTCGAGAGCACGCCTGGATCGGCGGACGGGTGCGCGAGCACGAAGTCCTTGCCGCCGGTCTCACCGACGATGCGCGGGTAGCCGTGGTAGGAGGCGATGTTCGCGCCGACCGTGCGCCACAGGTGCTGGAACGTCGCCGTGGAGCCGGTGAAGTGGATCCCGGCCAGGGCCGGGTGCGCCAGGGCGACCTCGGAGACGGCCTGCCCGTTGCCGGTGACCATGTTGATCACACCGGGCGGGAGTCCGGCGGCCTCCAGCAGCCGCATCGTGAAGTGCGCGGCGAGCTGCTGCGTGGGCGACGGCTTCCAGATGACGACATTCCCCATCAAAGCGGCAGAAGTCGGCAAATTTCCGGCGATGGCGGTGAAGTTGAACGGCGTGATCGCGAGCACGAACCCCTCGAGAGGCCGGTACTCCATCCTGTTCCACACGCCGGGCGACGACATCGGCTGCTCGGCGTAGAGCTGCCGGGCGTAGGACACGTTGAACCGCAGGAAGTCGATCAGCTCGCAGGACGCGTCGATCTCGGCCTGCTGCACCGACTTCGACTGGCCCAGCACGGTCGCGGCGTTCAACGTCGCCCGCCACGGCCCGGACAGCAGGTCGGCGGCCTTGAGGAAGATCGCGGCCCGCTCGTCGAACGACAGCGCCCGCCAGGCGGGAGCCGCCCGCAGCGCGCTCTCGACCGCGTCCCGCACGTCCTGGGCCGTGGCGTCGTTGGCACGGCCCAGGACGGAGGCGTGATTGTGCGGCTGCACCACGTCGATGGGCGCGCCGCCGCCGAGGCGCTGCTCTCCCCCGATGGTCATCGTCAGGTCGAGCGAGCCGCCGGCCAGCTCCTTGACGCGGTCCTCCAGCGCGGCGCGCTCGGCGCTGCCCGGCGCGTAGCCGTACACCTTCTCGTTGACGGGTACGGGGACATTGCTGATGGCATCCATTACTTACCCCCAAGGGCGCGAAGGAAGAAGGCGACGTTGGCCGGGCGCTCGGCGAGGCGGCGCATGAAGTAGCCGTACCAGTCGTCGCCGTAGGGGACGTAGACGCGCACCGTGTGACCGGCCCCGGCCAGGGCCTCCTGCAGGTCGGTCCTGATTCCGTAGAGCATCTGGAACTCGTGGTCGCCGATCGCCCGCCCGAACCTGTCGGCGAGCAGCTCGGTGATGGAGATCATCCGGTCGTCGTGCGTCGCCACCATGGGGTACCCCTTCCCCGCCATGAGGACTCGCAGGCATCGTACGTACGCCTTGTCCACGGCGGCCCGGCCCTGGTGGGCGACGGTGACGGGCTCGCGGTAGGCGCCCTTGACCAGCCGCACCCTGGAGCCCTCGGCCGCCAGGTCGCGGCAGTCCTCCTCGCTGCGGAACAGGTACGCCTGGATCGCCACACCCGTCGCGGGATAGTCCTCGCGCAGCTTGCGCAGGATGCCCAGCGTCGAGTCGACGGTGGTGTGGTTCTCCATGTCGAGCGTGACCGTCGAGCCGTTCGCCGCCGCGGCGGCGCAGATCTCGCGGGCGTGCTCCAGCGCCATGGCGTCGTCGAGCCGCTGGCCGATGGCCGACAGCTTCACCGACACCTCTCCCCCGCGGCCGAGTTGGAGCGGGCGCAACGCGTCGAGCAGCGTGAGGTAGGCGTCCGCGGTGTCCTCGGCGGCCCGCGCGTCGCGCGTCTCCTCGCCGAGGTGGTCGACGGTCACGGCCAGCCGGGCGTCGCGCAGGCGTTCGACGGTGTCGCGAACGTCCTGGACGGCCTCGCCGGCGACGAACCGCTCGACCGCTCTCTTGGTGAGCGGGAAGGCCGACACGAAGCGGCGTACGACACCGCTCCCCGAAGCGGCGAGAAGCACTTGACCGAGCATGCGTCCAGTCTAAAAACGCAGTTCAGAGAGGGCTATCGACGCGCGTAACGACCGATGTGGGAGGCTGTCATACAAATGCACAACACGGCAGACCTACAGGAGATCGTCGACGAGATCGCCGCCCGGCTGGGGGCGTCCGCGACGCTGGAGGACCGCTCGTTCCGGCTCCTGGCCTACGGGGCTCAGCACGGCGACATCGACACGGTCCGCCAGGAGTCGATCCTGCGCAGGCGCGCCACCGGCGAGGTGCGCGACTACTTCGAACGCTACGGCATCGCCAGGGCGGAGGGGCCGGTCAGGATCCCGGCGGACGCCGAGCTGAAGGTGCTGGCCAGAGTGTGCTGGCCGCTGCGCCACCGCGACGTCACCTACGGCTACCTGTGGCTGCTCGACTCCGGCGCGCTCACCGACGCCGCGCTGCGGGCCGCCGCCCCGCTCGTGGCCAGGGCCGCCGCCGCGCTCGCCCAGGAGGCCAGAAGCCGCCAGGACCTCGGCCACGGCCTGCGCGCCCTGCTCTCGGCCGACCCGGAGGAACGCGCCGGCGCCTCCGTCGAGGTGACCGGGCCGGTCACGGCCGTCGCCGTACGCGCGTCCGAGGAACGCGTCGCCGCCCTCTGGACGCTCCCGCGCGGCGTCCTTGCCCGCACCGGCTCGCCCGTGGCCCTGCTCGCCCCCGCCCACCTGGCCGGCGAGGTGGCGCAGATCGTCCAGAGCGCGTACGGCACCGCCGCCGGCATCGGCGCGCCCAGGGCCGACCCCGGCGACGCCTGGCTGAGCTGGCGCGAGGCCCGCCAGGCGTTGCGCATCGCCGAGCACTTCCCCCGGTACGCGCCCATCGCCCGCTGGGAGGACCTGGGCGTGCACCGGCTGCTGGCCAGGCTCGGCCAGCCGGACCTGCGCGAGCTGGCGGCCGAGACGGCGGCGCTGGACGCCGAGCTGGCCCAGACCGTCGAGGCCTACCTCGACCGGGGCGGCCACGCCCAGAAGACGGCCGCCGAGCTCGGCATCCACCGGCAGACGCTCTACTACCGGCTGGGCAAGGCCGAGCGCCTCATCCACCGGGACCTGTCCGACGGCGACGACCGCCTGGCCGTGCACCTCGCACTCAAGGCCGCCCGGCTACGCCCTCACGACACCCTGTAGGCCGGCCCTTTAGACCGGCCCTGTAGACCGGCCCTGTAGACCGGCGCGGCCGACCCGCGCGCTCACGACGCTTTGTACACCTTCACCCAGTCGACGTACATCGACACGGTGGCGGGCGTGCCGGAGTCGCGGCAGCGCGGCTCGCACACCACGTCGTTCTGCAGCGCCAGCCCCATCTTCCGCCCTTCTGGCACGTGCGCGCCGCGGTAGTCCCAGACCTTCTTCCCGTCCAGCCAGAACGTCAGCCGCCCAGGCAGCCAGTCCACCGCTACCGTGTGCCACTCGGTGAAGTCGGCTCGCAACACCCGCCGCGCCCGTTCGCGGCCGTCGTGCACGAAGATGCCGCCGCCCTGCCGCTTCGGGTCCACGATCTCGGCGAAGTCGACCTCGGCGTAGTCGCCGCCCTCGCCCTGCGCCGTCGGCCACAGCAGCGCCACCGGCGTGTAACCGGCGCCCGCCTCGGCCTTGAACCTGACCTCCCACCTGCCGTACTCCTGCGCCAGCCGGGTGGCGACGCCGCCGGACAGGTCCTTGCCGCCGTACCTGCCGCCCTTGAGGCGCAGCACACCGTTCGAGACCGTCGACGCCTTCCCGGTGCGGGGATTCCGCTCCGCCTGCGGCGAGTGGTAGATCATCCACTTGTTCGTGTTGACGGTGGAGCCGGTGAAGTTCTCGACGAGGACGGGGTCGCCCCACGCCGACGTCTGGGCCTGCGCGGTCTGGGGAAGGGCGGCGACGCCCAGGAGCGCCACCGTCGCGAGGATCGGACTGCGTGTAGACATGCGTTCCATCGAAGCAAAGATCTCGCTCCGATTACACCCCATCCGCCCCTTTCGCCACTCTCGGCACAGGGCGGGAGTTGCCGAGCAGGGAGCGGGTCAGCGCCTCGTGACCGCGCAGCATCTCGTCGAGCGCAGCCGACAGGTGCCCGGCACTCAGCCGCTCCCCGACGGCGCCCTCGTCCAGCGCCACCAGCACCGCCCGGCGTACCAGCTCCTTGAAGAACGACGCCGTCATCCCGTCGGTCCCGGCCACCAGCGGATCCAGGTCGTCCGCCGCCACCAGGTCCGCCCCGTACAGGCGCAGCAGCGCCGCCCGGCAGCGCGCGTCCGGCCGCGGCACCTCCACCGCGAGGTCCACCCGGCCCGGACGGTTGGCGAGGGCCTGTTCGAGCACCTCGGCCCGGTTGGTGGTGAGGACGAACGTGACGTCCGCGTCGGCGCCGACCCCGTCCATCGCGTCGAACAGGGTGAACAGCAGGGGGCTGCCCTCCTCGGAGAAGCGGCGGTCGTGCGCGACCAGGTCCACGTCCTCCACGACCACGATGGCCGGTTGCAGCCGCCTGGCCAGGGCCGCCGCCTCGGAGATGAAGCGCATGGCCGTACCCGCCATGATCAGCACCGTCACGCCAGGCATGCGGCCCATCAGGTAGCGCACCGTGTGGGTCTTGCCGGTGCCGGGCGGGCCGTGCAGCAGCAGCCCGCGCTTGAGGTGCTGGCCGCGGGCGCGCAGCGCCTCGGCGTGCCTGCCGATGCCGGCCACATGCCGTTCGACGGTCTCCAGCACCCCGTCGGGCAGGATCACCTCGTCCGGGCCGAGCGACGGGCGCGGCAGGAACGTCACCAGGCTGTTGCCCCGGTGCTCCGACATCCCGAACGTGAGGATCTGGCCGCGCAGCGCGTCGTGCTCGCGCATCAGCCGCTCGATCTCCTCCCTGGCGGCGGTGGCGCTCGCGCGGGAGGCCGCGATCACCTCGATCCGGCAGCCCTCCCTCCCGAACGGGCCGGGCATGGGCATGGGCATGGGCTTGCGGAAGGTCTCGGCCGGCCCGCGCAGCGCGATCACGATGGGCGCGCCGTCCGGCGCCGATGTCATGGCCAGGCCGAACGTGACCACCTCGATCGTCTCGTCGGGGCCGACGGCCGTGGTGGCGTAGTCGACGGCGCCGATCTCGAAGTGTTCAGGACCCCGCCCGGACAGGATGTCGATCGTGTCGTTGTGCTCGCGGCCGTGCCCCGACACGCCGAACCACTCCCCGCCGCCATGAGGGCCGCCATGAGGGCCGCCACGGGCCGCCAGGTACGCCTCGACGCCGCGCTGCAGGCTGGCGTGCTCCCAGCTCGTGAAACTCTGCGTGACGGAGACCAGGTCCCTGAGCTCGCAGGACAGGTGCCCGGTGATCCGGGAGGACAGCTCGGGGACGGGCCGGGACTCGTCGATCAGGGTCTGCGCCTCCTGGAGGAGGTTCTTGAGCGCGCGTGCGAGCGATCGTGCCTCATCGATCTCCATGCCGGTCACACTCGCACACCGGAACGGGTCTGGAAATGGTGCCGGCAGGTGGCTGGTGCCACCTGCCGGAGTTCTATGGCCGGAGTTCTATGGCCGGAGTTCTATGGCCGGAGTTCTATGGCCGGAGTTCGATGGTGGTGGTCAGGCGCAGGCCGACTCGTAGACGCGTACGAGCTCCTGGCTGACGCGCTCCCAGGAGTAGCGCGAGCGCGCCCGGTCGGCGCCCGCGTATCCGAGCGCGGTGCGCAGGGTCGGGTCCCACAGCAGCTCGCGGGCCAGCCGCGCGGTACGCGCCGGCCGGTCAGGCGGCACCAGCAGCCCGGTGACGCCGTCGATGATCGAGTCCAGATGCGCGCCGACGGACGAGGCGATCACCGGGACGCCGCAGGCCATCGCCTCCAGCGCGACGATCCCCGTCGACGCCTCGCGCGGCACCGACACCACGGCGTCCGCGCTGCGCATCAGCTTCGGCACCCCGGCCCGCTTCACCTGGCCCAGCAGCGTCATCCGGTCGGCCACGCCGAGCTGCTCGGCCAGCGCGCGCAGGCGGCGCGCGTCCCGGTCGCGGTCGAGGTCCTCGGGCTCGGGGCCGCCGGCGATGACCAGCTCGACGTCGCCGAGCCCCTGGAGCGCGCGTACGACGGTGTGCGCGCCGCGCTCGATCGTGAGCGGCCCGACGTGCAGCAGCCGCTTGCGCGTGCCCCGCGTGGCCATGGGCCCGCGGCGCTGGAAACGCTCGGTGTCGACGCCGTACGGGACGACGGCGATGTTGCCGCGCGGCACGCCGAGCCGGATCAGCGCGGACTCCTCGTCCCCCGAGCCGGCGATGACCGCGTCGGCCCGGCGGCCGAGGGCCCGCTCCAGCTCCTGGTGCAGGCTGTCGACCGTGTGGAACGTCTGCGTGACCGGCACCGACAACCCCTTGGCGCCCGCCACGGCGGCCAGGCCGCAGGTCCATGAGTGGGCGTGGATCACGTCGGGCCGGTCGTTGCTCCACCGCCGCATGAGGTGGTCGCCGACGTCGTTGAGGTACGGCACGACGTCGTCGGCGGGCAGGTCCTTGGCCGGGCCCACGTCGATGTGCTCCAGCGTGACTCCCGGGGCCACCCGCGTCTTGGGCTTGCCCTCGGCGTTGTCACGGCGGGAGTAGATGGTGACGTGATGCTCGCGCCCCAGCTCGCGTGCGACGGCGAGGATGCGGTGGCGCTGGTTTCCCCCGGAAGCGACAATCGCGATATTCATGGCACACCTCAGCGTGGAAAGCGTTCAAGGTGTGCCTGCGTCTTAGGCACATGCAACTACAAACCCGACGATACCCACGTTCTGCCCGTTCGCAAACCCCCGCAGATCAGACACCTCGCAGGGCCAGAACCACGATCTCGTCCCACACCTGGCCGCCCGAGAACGCGTGCCGATCCGCCTCCACCGCCTTGACCACGGTGGCCGGCGACTGACCCGCGCACCGGCCGAGCACGTCGGCCAGCCGCTCCTCGCCGTACGGCTCGCCCCGGTCGTTCCTGGAGGAGATCAGCCCCTCCGAGTAGAGCACCAGCGTCTCCCCTGAGGCGACCGTCAGCGTCTCCTGCCCCGTCTCCGCCTCGGGTGAGATGCCCAGTGGCACGCCGCCGCCCGCGGCGAAACGTACGCCGCCGTCGGCCTGCAGCAGCACGGCGGGGTGGTGCCCGGCCGAGGACAACCTGATCTCCCGCCCGCGGACGAACCCCGCCACGGCCATCACGAACATGCCGGTGCCCTGCGCGACCAGCGCCTCGTTGACCTTGCGCATCACCAGGTCGGGATCGGACTCCCAGACGCTCAGCACGCGCAGGCCACCGCGCACCATGGCGCTGACCGTGGCCGCCTCCTCCCCCTTGCCCGCGGCGCCGCCGAGCGCGAACCCCCACCCGCGCGAGCAGACGGGGAACACGTCGTAGAACTCGGCCCCCACCGACGACCCGGGATGGTAGACGGCCGACGCCTCGTAGCCTGGCACGTCGGGCAGGTTGCGCGGCGCGACGCTCGCCGACAGCGCGTCCGCCGCCCGCGAGCGGCTCTGGAAGCTGCTCTGGACGTGTACGGCCATCCCGAGCTGCAGCCCCACCTCCTGCATGACGGCCAGGTCCGCCAGCGAGAACGGCCGCCTGTCGTGGGTGCGCACCAGCGTCAGCACGCCGTCGGCCCGGCCGATCGGCACGTTCAGCATCGATCCCGCGCCCATCGCCGTCAGCACCGGCCCGTCGGCGCAGAAGCCGAGCAGCGTCTCGTCGTCCAGCATCTCGTGCACCACGCCGGAGCCCCGCTCCAGCACCTGCAGCACCACGTGGCTGCCGGCCGGGTCGGCGGCCTCCACCTGGCGGACCAGCTCGCCGATCGGCTGGTCCTTGGGCGCCACGACGACCGAGCGGCGCGGCAACCCGCCCCGGACCATGTCCGCGATCACCCAGTCGGCCCACTCGGCCGCCAGCAGCCGCGTCGCCCGCGCCAGCGCGACGGGGCGCAGCAGCGCCTCCTCTTCGAGCAGCAGCGTGGCCATCTTGACCAGCAGGTCCTGCCGTTTGGCCGCGGCCAGCAGGAGCGCGCCGTCGGACTGCTCGGGCCGGCGCGCGCCCGGCTCGGGCAGCTGCACCTCGGTCGGCAGCGCCACCGCCGCCACCATCTGCTGCGGCTCGCCCGGCATCGTCAGCCGGGTCAGCGCGACCTGCACCGTGTGGGTCCGCCCCTGGTGTGCCAGCCGCGTCTCGAACGCCGCCGGCTGCCCGGTCTGCAGCACCGACGTCAGATGCGAGCGGAACGCGGCCCGCCGCGACACGTCCACGAGCAGCGGGAACGAGCGCCCCACCAGATAGCCGTCGGGGCTGCCCAGCATGCGCGAGGTCTCCGGGTTGATCCGCCGGACCACGCCGCCGCCGTCGAGCACGATGACGGGCACGGGAAACGCCCTGAACACCTGCCGCAGCAGCTTCAGCTCCCGCTGCCCGCCGTCCTTCTTGCCCCCTGGCCGCTTGGGCGCCTTGCGCAACTCCTCGCGGGCCTCGGCCAGCAACTCGGCGGCGGTGTCGAGCTCCGCGAGCGCCGCGTCGAGCGTGGGCGCCAGGTCGGCGGGGTAGGCGGCCCTCGCCTCACGCAGCGACGAGACGCGCCCGGCCAGCGCGTCCAGCGCGTGTTCGAGGTCCGGCATGGTCACCCTTTGACGCTACGCCACTCGGGATAACAGGAGCCATAAGGGGTAGGGGCTTCTCACTGTGACTCCTCCGCTCCCTGAAGGAAGCGGCTTCTCACGAAGCCGCCTCCGCGGCCTCACGAAGGGCAGGCCCCGCCCTGAGGGCGTCGATCGCCGCCGTCACGCCGGCGCGCGCCGTGTGCCCGCCGGCCGTGTCCGCGGCGGGAGTCACGGGGAACGGCTCTCGACCGGAGCTTTCGTCCCGCACCACCGATGGGCGCCGACAGAACCCGAGGGGAGGGAGCGCGGACTTCCCCGCCGGTTGAGGCGGGCGGTCCCCTCCGCGCGCACCTGATGGAATCGACCGCGATGATCACGCCCGGTCTCGCCCGCGATCTGGTCACTCTGGGCCGGCTGGGCGAGGACACCTCCACGGAGAGCGTGCTGCGCGGCCTGACGACGGCTCTGGCCGGCGGTGTTCCCGGCTGCTCCGGGGCCTCCGCCGAGCACTGGCGCGACCACCGGGTCCAGGTCTCCGGCTCGCACAGCGAGCTGATCATGCTCGTCGAAGGCGAGCGCGAGCTCGGCGAGGGCCCCTCCATCGAGGCCAGGAACAGCGGCGGCCGCGCCTCCGTCACCGACGTGCTGAGCGACAGCCGCTGGCCCCGCTACGACGTGCTGGCCACCCGCTGGGGCGTGCGCTCGGCCCTGCTCGTCCCCATCGACGTGGCGCCCGCCGTGCTGGTCGTCGGCCTCTATTCGGTACGCCCCGGCGCGTTCTCCCCACAGGGCGCCCATTCGCTCGCCGACATGCTGACCGAGCACGTCGGCGTGGCCATGGCGAACATGTGGGAGTTCGAGGAGGTGCGCACCGACGCCGCCCAGCTCCAGCAGGCCCTCGCCGGTCGTTCCGTCATCGACCAGGCCAAGGGCATCATCATGCAGACCAGCGGATGCACCGCCGAGGCCGCGTTCGAGGAGCTGCGCAGGATCTCGCAGCACCACCAGGTGAAGGTCGCCGACCTGGCCAGGCTCCTGGTGGACGAGCACCAGCGCAAGTCACGGCACTGACCTCACCCGATGGCGGCCAGGGCGTCGTCGAGCGTGTCATAGAGGGGCAGCCGCTGCGCCAGCCCGGTGATCCACATCACCTTGGACTTGGAGTATTCGACTCCGATCAGCGCGAACCTGGCGCCCGAGGCCAGGCTGGTCTGCCAGTGGTGGACGATCAGCCCGAGCGCGCGCGAATCCATGAACGTCACCCCGGCCAGGTCCAGGATCAGATCGCCTCCGGTCATGGACAGATAGTCGGCGAACTGCTCACGTGTCGTGGCGTCGAGCACGCCATCGACCTTGATCACGGTGATCTCGTCCACGGTCGACGACGTCAGGCTCAGGGCCGTCACGGACCCTTCGCCGTTTTCCGGCATTGTCACGCAGCAACCCTACTGTCACCACACGATGGAGGAATACTTCCGGCGGCACGGGGGAGACTGGAGGCGAAGTCCAGCAGCGGGCTTTCGTCTCGAGAGTAGAGCGAGGCGTGCCTCTGCCTGGGCTTTTCCTGTTGCGGAGGCCGCCTGCGATCCATATGAGGAGCAGCGATGGCTGTGCAGGAATACCTCCTCGAAGACATGACGGCAGAAGAGCTCCTGGCCGAGATGGTCAGGGCGGAGACCTCCGACAGCCACCGGGAGCGGTTGCGCGAGCGCATCGTCGAAATGCACCGGCCGCTGGCCATGGAGATCGCCAGACGTTACCGCTACCGGGGCGAACCTTTGGAGGATCTTCTCCAAGCCGCGTACGTCGGGCTCATGAAGGCGGTCAACGGCTTCGACCCGACCCTCGGCCACGCGTTCAGGGGATACGCGGTCGTCACGATGACCGGCGAGGTCAAGCGGCACTTCCGCGACCGCACGTGGGCCATCAGGGTGCCCCGCCTCTACCAGGAGCGGCGCTCGGAGCTCAACCGGCTCGTCGCCGACCTCAGTCAGGACCTCGGCAGGTCCCCGACCGTGGCGGAGCTGGCCGCCAAGATGAACATCACGGAGGAGGACGTCCTGCTCACGCTCGACGCCTCCGCCGCGTACAGCACGTTGTCGCTCGACGCGCCGCTCGGCACCGACGACGACGCCGCCTCGCTCGGCGACGTCATCCCCGAGGACGACGACACGCTGAGCACCATGGTCGACAGGGAGGCGGTCAAGCCGCTCATCGACGCGCTCCCCTCGCGCGAGAAGCACATCCTGCTGCTGCGGTTCTTCGGCAACATGACGCAGGCCGAGATCGCGGCGGAGTTCGGCATCTCGCAGATGCACGTCTCACGTATCCTCCGCAAGGTTCTCGACCAGCTGCGCGCCGAGCTGGTCGGCTGAGAGAGGTCGCCGGGTGAACGAGGACGCAGAGCCTCCGTCGGGCTTCACGAGCCCGCCGCCCGGCGCGCCCGTGAAGAGGCTCAGTTTCCGGCTGCCGGACCTGCCGCGGGTCCGGCGGTTCGCCGAGGACGAAGCCCGCGACGTCGGCATGCCCGAGGAGGCCGTCGGCGACTTCGTCATCGCCGTGAACGAGGTCGCCACCAACGCGGTCACGCACGGGGCCGAGCCGGCGAGCCTGCGTACCTGGGTGGCGAACGGGAACCTGGTGGTCGAGGTGCACGACGAGGGCGCGTGGCGGCCTGGGCCCAGGCCGGGCGCCGTGGGGGGCATGGGGTTGTGGGTGGCCCGCCTGCTCTCCTCGGACCTGGCCCTCCGGGTGGGGAGCGGCGGCAGCACCGTGACCATGCGTTTCCCGGGCAAGGAATGAGTGGATCCCGCCTTACAGAGGGAGGCCGCCCGCGCGGGGCGTACCGGGTACGCCACGCGCGAGCGGCCTCGCTCTTCTCGCCTAACGGCGGGCTCGGGTGCGCCAGTTGCTGTAACCCGTGCGGACGCCGGCCGTGCCGATGCCTGCCTGGTGCAGCGCCAGCAGCGCCAGCCCCAGCAGCGCGAACGTCATGCCGGAGAACCCGCCGGGGATCGCCGCGCCCACCAGGTCGAGCAGGAAGCCCAGCCCGAATATGATCGCTGCCACTATCGCGAGCATGTCATGTCACCTCATTCCCTGACTCTCGGTCCTGCCTGAGAGAGCGAGCAGGCGCTCCAGAACGCTCCTGTAGTCGCGCAGCGCCAGACGCAACTGCTCGGTGTCGGGGGTCTCCGCGTCCTTCCAGCGGTCGCGCAGGGCGTTCGTACGGGTGGTGAGGGTGCTGGTGAGCGACTCCACCACCTCGCCGACCAGCCCGTCCGCGCGCTGAACGGCCTCGCCTGGGTCGTCGACGAAGGACGACTGCAGGTCGCGCCAGCGGGCCTGCACCTGGGCGGGATCCTGATCGAACAGGACGACGTCCTCGGGGGCGGCGTGGGCCGGCGTCTCACCCGCCGCGTCCGGCTTGTGCAGGGGGTCGGGCTCCGGCTCAGGTTCCGCCGGCATGTCGCCCTCGGTCCTGGCGTACAGGTCATCGCCACGCCCGTACTCGTCACCTTCGTGGACCTGAGCCGGGTCTTCTGCCCTGTGATCAGATCTCTCGCCGGCCGTGTCGTCGTTGTCGGGGGTGGGCTCATCGGCACGCTGCGACGGCACCTTCAGCTCGTCGCCGCTCATATCCTTCACCGTCCTCGGGTGGATTCTTGGAGCAGCTCATCGAACAGCGCACGGTAGTGCACCATGGCCTGCCGGAGCTCCTCCGTGGAGGCCTCCTTCTTGGCCGCCCGCCCGCTGATCTCGTGAGCCGCCCGGTAGTGGTCGAGTGTCGCCGCATGCCCCACCGACAGGTCGGACAGCCGCTGTTCGAAGCCCTCCGTCGGGTAGCCCCGCTCCGCCATGACCGCCGTGACCAGCTGATCGGCCTCGGTCACCGCGAACCCCGGCGCGTCCACGAAGCGCTCCTGCACCTCGGTCCACCGATTGGCGTAGATATCCCGCGACTCCTCAGGAAGGGGGCGGATGTCGAGCTCGGAATGACGCTGCTCGCGGTCGAGCAGCTCCTGCTCCGCGTCTCGCCGGTTCTCGTGCTCGGCGACGATGCGCTCGTACTCCGGGCCGAAACGTTCGCGGAGGTGGGCACGGCGCTGCTGCCGCTGGAACACGACATACACAGCGGCGACCGCCACCACCGCGACCACGACGACGGCCACCCATGTCCAGGTGGTCATGATGTTCGCCTCCGGTCTCTGTGTTGAGACCAGCGACTGCCCTCGACCGGCCGCTCGAAACTCCCGCCCTCAGCGGGCTTCCAGGCCTTTCCTGGCCGCGGCGAGCACTGCGGCGACGTGTGAGCCGGCTGGTGGAGCAGGGAACTCAACGAACCCTTCAGTGGCGTCGTACCGCACGTCCAGGCCGGCGTCGACGAGCCGCTGCGCCCATCGCAGCGCGGTGTTCAACCGCTCAGGCGCGGGCGGCTTCCCCTGCGCGGCCGCCGACAGGTTACGCAGATTGGTGGCGGGCCCCGACTGCGCGTGCGCCCTGGCGAGCTTCCACGGCACGGCGGCGCTGTGGTCGAGCATCGGCTTGGCCAGCCCGGCGGCCCGCTTGGCCTGCAGCACCCCGGACTCGCTGACCCCGAAGTGCGCGGCCAGCTCCTGCACGCTCATCCCCTCCGCCACCAGCTTGGCCAGCTCGCTCCGATCGATGCTCGGCCTACGCCCCACCGGCCCGCCTCCGCTCCCGTTTCCGTGTGCGCGTGCACCTCCGATGTGCGCTAAGGTTATGACGTCCCGCCCCACAGGGGGCGGCCGACACAACCGGGACGTAGCGCAGCTTGGTAGCGCACTTGACTGGGGGTCAAGGGGTCGCAGGTTCAAATCCTGTCGTCCCGACCAGATTTTCTCTGGTCGTTGAGGGTGTCACTCTTGTGGGTGGCACCCTTTCGCATTGGTGAGTGACCGCCGGGCGAAGAGATCATCCATCGCCGCAGCTCCTTGCAGGAGTACGGGGCGGATCTGCTTGCGGTAGACGGCTTCGGTGACGACGGTTCCGCTGCGGCCGACGTGCCTTCCCCGATCCGACGGCCAAGGCCGAGCAGTTCACCCCGGATCCGACGGTGCCCCCATCGCGGATTCTCTCTGGCCCCGCACACGCTCCGGGCGTCACGCCTGAGCAGCTTGCCCACCGGGCGTACAAGCGGATCCCGTTCACGCCGTCGAAGGTGCTCACCGCTCCCCCACACCGCTCCGTCGGCAGCGTGAACGGCAGGTCCTTCTTCCACTGACGGGCGGGAAAACGGGCGCCCCCTCTAGAGCCGGACGAAAGAACATGATTATGATTATCATCCGCACATCTGAGTGGGATTGTGCCTGTCTTGGCAGTTTGTGCGTCGACCTGAAGGAGACTCATGCGCGAAGCGCCCCCCTCCTCCTCGCCTGTATCCGTCGAGGACGTCACGGATCTCGTTGCGGAGGTCCTTGGACTATCGGCCTCCGAGGTGGCCGCCGATACCGCGCTGACCGTCATGGGGCTGGAGTCGTTCACGGCCGTCCGGCTGCGCCGACGGCTACGCGACCTGGGCCTCGACCTGCCGATGACGGCTTTCCTCGGAGCGGCGACGGTCCGCACCATCGCGGCGGGCATGGCCGACCCGGGAGAGGCGATCGGGCCCGCGGCCGAAGAGGAAGGTTTTCCGCTCACGCCGCTGCAGACCGCCTACTGGATCGGCAGGGATCCGGCGTTCCCACTCGGAGGCGTCGCGACGTTCTACTACCGGGAGTACGACCGCGAAACCGCTCCTGACGGTCCGGAGGCCGACCTGGCGCGGCTGGCGGAGGCCTGGAACCGGCTGGTGGGGCGCCATCCCATGCTACGGATGACCATCGATCGGCAAGGACGCCAGCACAGCCTGCCCAACGTCGACCCGTACGAGATCGCCGTCGAGGACCTGCGGAAGGCCGGCTCGGACGAGGTGCGGGAGCGCGTCCGCCTGCTGCGGTACGAATGCTCCCACCAGGTGCGTCCCGCCGACAGGTGGCCGCTGTTCGACATACGGGCGGCCTTTCTCCCGGACGGCCGCACCCGGATCTTCTTCGGAACCGACATCCTCGCCTTGGACATGACGGGCTGGATGCAGATCATGTCCGAATGGGGACGGCTCGTCGCTGATCCGGACACCGTGTTGCCCCCCATACCGACGACCTTCGCCGAGGTCGTCCGCCGCCGGCAGACCGATCCTGACGAGGAGCGGCGCCGGGAGCATGACCTGGAGTACTGGAGAGGGCGGGTCCCGTCACTGCCGCCCGGACCGCGCCTGCCATGGGCGAAGGATCTGGCGCAGGTGCATGCCCACCGATTCACTCGCAGTCACGCCGAACTGGACAGCGGAGAATGGCGAACGCTGAGAGAACAGGCGGCACGGCGAGGACTGAGTCCCACCGGGGTACTGCTGGCCGCCTTCGGGTTGGTGCTGGCCCGTTGGGGCGCCGACGAGGCGTTCTGCCTGAACACCACGCTGTTCGACCGCCCCGAGGATCCTGAGCTGACGCAGGTGGTCGGCGACTTCACCACTACGGTGCTCGTCGAGTTCCGCCAGGTGGACCTGCGGCGCTGGAAGGGATTCGAAGACTTCGCGACCCAGGTCAACCGCCGCTTCTGGACCGACCTGGAGCACCGCGCCGTCTCCGGCATCGAGGTGCTGCGCGAGGCCGCGATGCCCGCCGGCCTCACCCCCAGCCATCCGGTGGTCTTCACCAGCGGCATCGGCCTGGCGCCGGAAGGTTCGCCCGCGGGCTGGCTCGGCGAAGAGGTCTTCGGTGTCTCCCAGACTCCCCAGGTGGCCCTCGACCACATCGTCCACGATGAAGACGGCTGGCTGCGCATCTGCTGGGACGCGGTCGAGGGGCTGTTCGCCGACGGATTCGTCGAGGGCATGCGGGACGCGCATCACCGCCTGCTGCGCCGCCTGGCCAGCGATCCCGGCGCCTGGCACGATCCCGGGCTCGGCTGGGATCCGTCGTTCCTGGCCGACGAACCACTGCACGGCCGCACAGATGTGGGGCCGCTCCTGACCGATCCACTACGCGCGGCTGCCGACGCCATGCCGACCAAGGAAGCCCTGCTGGCCACGGGCGGCGGCCTCACTCACGGGGAACTGGCCGAACGGGCGGAACGGATCGGCTCCGCTCTGGCCGCCCTCGGCGCCGGTCCCGGGGATCTGATCGCGGTCGCCGTCCCCCAGAGCGTCGAACAGGTGGTCGCCCTGCTCGGCGTCTCCGCGAGCGGCGCAGGATACGTGCCGGTGGAACCGTCCTGGCCGGAAAGCCGAATCGCCTCCGTCTGCGAACAGGCCGGCATTCGCCACGCGCTGGTACCGGGAGAGGGTGGACCTGGCTGGCCTGGCAGGGTGACCGTGCACCGGCTGCCCGAACTGGAGAAGGAGGAGGGGACCGCACCCGTCCGCCGGCCCGGCGCGGACGACCTCGCCTATGCGATCTTCACGTCCGGTTCGACCGGGCGGCCCAAGGGCGTGGCGATCGAGCATCGGGCCGCGCGCACGACCATCGACGCGATGATCGACAGGTTTCCCGTCGGCCCCGAGGACCGCGTTCTGGCGCTGTCGGCCTTCAGCTTCGACCTCTCCGTCCACGATTTCTTCGGGATGATGGGCACCGGCGCCGCCCTCGTACTGCCGGACGCCGCCCGCCAGCGGGACCCCGGCCACTGGCTCGACCTCATGGAAGGTCACCGGGTGACGGTGTGGAACACCGCCCCGGCACTGATGGAGATGCTCGTCGAGTACGCCGAGATCGACCCGGATCGGGCCCGCCGGGCGCTCGCGTCACTCCGGCTGGTCTTGCTGTCGGGTGACTGGATCCCGGTCACGCTGCCCGATCGCATCCGTGCCATGGCGCCGGACGCCCAGGTGGTCAGCCTGGGCGGCGCCACGGAGGCGTCGATCTGGTCGATCTGCCACCCGATCGGCGAGGTGTCTCCCTCCTGGGTGAGCATCCCGTACGGCCGGGCGCTGCCCGGGCAGAGCTTTCACATTCTGGACGACCAGGGGCGCCCGTGCCCGGTGGGACGGCCCGGCGAGTTGCACATCGGCGGAGCGGGGCTGGCACGCGGTTACATCGGTGACGAACGGCAGACGACAGAGCGCTTCACCACCGATCCTGTCCTGCGCCGGCGCCTGTACCGCACGGGTGACCTGGGCCGCTGGCGCTCCGACGGCACCATCGAGTTCATGGGCCGCATGGATCGCCAGGTCAAGATCCGCGGACATCGGATCGAGCTCGGCGAGGTGGAGTCCGTGCTGCGCCGCGTGCCGGGCGTCCAGCACTCGGTGGCGCTGTCGGTTCCAGGCCCGGACGACCGGCCGAGGCTGGTGGCCTACGTGGTCGCGGCCGACCCCGGACAGCCGCCCGCCGACGAGGCGGTCATCGCCCACCTACGCGAGCGCCTGCCCGACTACATGGTGCCGAGCCGGTTCGTGCTCATGGACGGGTTCCCCATCACCGACAACGGCAAGATCGACTACAAGGCGCTGCCGAACCCCTATCAGCGGCCCGGCGCACCTGCCGATCAGCAAGTGGCCGAGGATGCGGCGGCCGCGTCCGTACCTGTGGCCGGTCCGAGTACCTCTGCGGCGGACCTCGCCACGCTGATCCGGGAGGCGGCCGAGGACGGCTTGGAGATCACCCTGAGGATCGCCGCGGGGACGCTGCCCCCGGCGCGGGCCATGGCCGCGGCCGGCGGCTGGGCCGAACGTCTCCGTGCGGCGGCGGGCCGCGGCCTGACGCTCGGCGAGCGCCTCGCCTACGACGGTGCTCTCATCGAGCTGCCGGTGCTGCCCACCGGTCCTCAGGGCGGACTTCCCGCGCCGCGGGCCCCGGAGGAGATCTCCGCGTCACCGGCCGGTGGGCCGGGCCTGACACGGCCTGATGCCGAGGTCGAGCGGACGGTGAGCCGGGTGCTGAGCGAGTTGCTCGACGACATGGAGCTCGATCCGACCGTGCCGTTCTTCCGGCTCGGGGCCACCTCGCTGACCCTGGTCCGCGCCCACGTGAGGCTGACGGAACTGCTCGACCCGCGGCTGACCGTCCTGGACATGTTCAACCACCCCACGATCCGGCAGCTCGCCGTGCACATCACCGAAGGCTGTACGGAAAGCCCGCCCCCGGCTCAGGCCGACGCCGAGGCCGGAGACGTGGACACCGCCGCGCGGCGGCCCCAAGCCAGGCGCCTGGCGCGGATCAAGGCCGAGGAGACCGTCCGATGAATTCCCATGACGACCTCGTCGCCGTGACCGGCCTGGCCTGTCGTTTCCCCGGCGCGCCGGACGCCGATGCGTTGTGGCGGCTGCTGGTCGAAGAGCGTGACGGGCTGACCCGGCTCACCGACGAGGAGCTCGCCGCGCGCGGCGTGCCCCGCAAGCTGCGCCGCGACTTCGCCTACGTGCCGGTGGCCGGCATGATCGACGGCCAGGACCTCTTCGACCCTGAGCCGTTCGGCCTCACTGACGGAGAGGCCGCACTGATGGACCCGCAGCAGCGGCTCTTCCTGGAGATCTGCTGGCGGGCGTTGGAGCAGGCCGGTCACGGGGGCGGCCGTGGCGCCGGAGCCGTGGGGGTGTTCGCCGGAGCGGCGCAGAGCGCTTATCTGGCCGCCAATCTGGCCGGACGCTGGGATCCCACCGGCGGCGGCGCCGATCCGGGCGGCAGCCTCCAGACGGCCATCTCCACGCACACCGACTACCTGCCCGCGCAGGTGGCCTACCGGCTGGACCTGACCGGCCCGGCGATCTCGGTCAACACCGCCTGTTCGACCTCGCTGGTCGCTGTGCACCTCGCCGTGCAGTCGCTGCTGTCGGGTGAGTGCGACACGGCACTGGCGGGAGGCGTCTCTTTGATCGTGCCGCAGGGCCGGGGGTATCTGTCCACGCCCGACGGCATCTACTCCGAGGACGGCAAGGTGCGACCGTTCTCCGCCCATGGCACCGGAATCGTCTACACCCAGGGCGTCGGCGCGGTCGTGCTGCGCCGGCTGCGCGACGCACTGGACGACGGCGACCCGGTTCTCGCCGTGGTGCACGGATCGGCCGTCAACAACGACGGAGCGGACAAGACGGGGCTGACCGCGCCGTCGGTGCGCGGGCAGGCCCGCGCCGTCGCGGAAGCTCTGGCGGTCGCCGGTGCGGACCCCCGGCAGGTCGGCTACGTCGAGGCGCACGGCACCGGCACCCGGCTGGGCGACCCCATCGAGGTCGCCGCGCTGCGCCAGGTGTTCGGCGGCACCGGCCCGGCCTGGTGCGGGCTGGGTTCGGTCAAGAGCAATCTCGGCCACACCAACTCCGCGGCCGGGATCGCGTCGTTCATCAAGACGGTGCTGGCGGTCCGGCATGGCGCGCTTCCCGCTTCGCTGTACGCGGAACCCGTCAACGATCTGCTCGGTCTGGCGGGGTCGCCCTTCGAGGTGGTGAGCCGTACTCGCCGCTGGGACGGCCCCGAGCTGGCCGGGGTCAGCTCGTTCGGCATCGGCGGCACCAACGCCCACGTCGTCGTGGGGCCCGCACCCGAGCGGCCCGCCCGGCCCGCCGATCGCCGGCCGCACCCGTTGGTGCTGTCGGCGCACACCCCCGAGGCGCTGGAAGAGACCGTGGCCGACCTGGCCCGTTGGGCTGAGAGCGCGCCGGCCGTACCAGTGGCGGACGTGGCCTACACGCTGCAGCAGGGCCGTCGTCACCAGACCCATCGGGTCAGTGTCATCGCCGAGGACGGGAATCTGGCGCCGGCCCTGCGTGATGCCGCGCCGGTCGCCGCGCCCACCGTGCCCCCGAGGCTCGTGTTCGCCTTTCCCGGTGGCGGCAGCGCCCGCGCGGGCATGGGCGCCGGCCTCTACGACGCCGAGCCGGCGTTCGCCGCGTGCGTGGACGAGTGCGCCGCGCTGTTCGCCGCCCACCTGGGCCTTGACATCCGCGCGGTCGTCCGTGGCGAGGAGGACCGCATCCGCGGGCCGGTACCGGGGCTGCCCGCCCTGTTCTCGGTCTCCCTGGCCACGGCACGGCTGCTGGAGACCTGGGGCGTGCGCCCCGACCTGGTCCTCGGGCACAGCCTCGGCGAGTACACCGCTGCCGTGGTCGCCGGGGCGTTGCCGTTGCCGGACGCGGTACGGCTCGTCGCGGTCCGCTCCCTGGCCATGGCCGAAGCCGCCGGCGACGGCGCCATGCTCTCCGTACCGCTCGGCGAGGCCGAGACCCGCGAGCTGCTGCGCGCGCATCCCGACATCGATCTGGCGGCCCTGAACGCTCCCGGCTCGTGCGTGGTCTCCGGTCCCGAGCCGGCCGTGGCGGCGCTGGAGAAGACGCTGACGGACGCCGGATACGAGCCGGCCCGGCTGCGGTTCGACGGAGCGGCGCACTCACGGCTCGTCGAACCGGCCCTGCCCCGGCTGCGGTCCGCCGCGGAGGGACTGTCCGCCGGGGTGCCGGCAGTGCCCGTGGTCAGCACGCTGACCGGGGAAGTGGTGACCACCGGACTGGGTACGGCCGACCACTGGGTGCGCCAGCTTCGTGAGCCGGTGCGGTTCTCCCAGGCACTGCGCACGGCCATGGACACGGCTGAGGGTGCACCGGTGGTGCTCCTCCACGTCGGACCCGGCGGGGCACTGGCGTCCCTGGCCCGAGCCCACCGCCTGCCGGAGCTGCGGGCCGCGCTGACCACCTTGGCCACCGACCAGGACGACAGCGATCTGCCGGCCCTTCGCGCAGCGGCTGGACAGCTGTGGACGCACGGAGTGGAGCCGGACTTCGCGGGCATGCATCACCGGTGGCGGCGTGTCGCGCTGCCTGGCCAGGCGTTCCAGCGGCGGCGGCTGTGGATCGACCCACCCGTGGAGCCCGCGCGATCCGTCACCGGAACGCAGGAGCCCGACGAGGACGATCCGTTGCAGATTCCCGTCTGGACGCAGGTCGCGCCGCTCGATCCGGCGGCCGCGCTGGAGGGCCGCTGGGCGGTCGCCGGTGACGACGAGGACGCGATCACCACGGTGGTCGAGGCGCTGTCGGCCGTCGGCGCCGAGGTGATCCCGGCAGCCCGTGCAGGCGAGTATCCCGACGCGGAATGGACGGGTGTGGTGGTGCTGGCCGGGGAGTGGGGCGCACGCCGCGCCGATCCCGAGGCCGTGACCGAAGGCGTGCTGGCGCACGCGCGGCTCGCCAGGACCTTCTTCACCGGGGAGCGGTCCGCCGGACTGCTCCTCCAGGTCACGCGGGGAGCCCAGCGGGTGACCGGTGCCGAACGTCCCGACCCCGCCGCCGCGGCGCTGCACGCGCTGCCCAGGGTCATCGCCCAAGAGCAGCCGGGTGTGCGCTGGCGGGTGCTGGACGTGGACGAGCACACCGACCTGGCCGAGGCGGTGCCCGCCGAACTGGCCGACCTCCTCGCCACCGCGACCTCCGGAGCCGAGCCGGCCCTGCGCGGCCCGGACCGCTGGCTGCGGGGAATCGCCCCGTGGCGGCCGCGGCGCGCCCCGGGTCCATCCGCATCCGCCGGCGTCGCGACGGCGCTGATCATCGGAGGGCTCGGCGACGTCGGACTCACCACGGCAGCGCATCTCGCTCGCAAGGGGTTGCGCGTGGTGGTCACCTCCCGGAGCGGGCCGCCCGGCGATGACGCCGATCCGGCCGTCCGGGAACGGGCCGCCTCACTGCGCAGGCTTGCCGAGGAGGGATTGCCCGTCGAGGTCAGGCGACTGGACGCCGCCGATGCCGAGGGCACCGCCGCGCTGCTCGCAGAGCTGTCGGCGCAGGGACCGATCGCCCTGGCCGTGCACGCGGCCGGGGTCGTGGCGAGCGCCGACCTGCGTCCCCTGCGCGGGGTCGGATCCGGTCAGGTCGCCGGGCACGTGCACGCCAAGATCGCGGGGGCGCTGGCGTTGCGCGAGGCGGTCGACCGCCTGCCGGTCGACCGCAAGCCCCTAGACGTGGTGCTGATGTCCTCGGCGGGCACCTTCGTCGGAGGCATCGGCATGGGGCCGTACTGCGCGGCCAACCGATACCTGGACGCGCTCGCCGAAGAGGTGGGATCCGGCGCGCGGGACGCCACCCGATGGGTCAGCGTGGTGTGGGACGCGTGGAAGGTCGGCCCTGCGGGGACCGAGCGGACGGTGCGGCTGGCGTTCGCACTCGGGGCACAGACCGGGATGGCGGCGCTGGACCGCGTCCTGGCCGGCCCGCGCCGCACCCGCCCTCCCGTGGTCGCCGTGTCGACCACCGACCTGCGCGAACGCGTCGCCCCGGCGGCCTACACCCCGCCCGTGCGGCAGGCCGCCGATCCCGGGCAGGAGAGCATGCTCACCCCCGCGGAACAGGCGGTGGCCGAGCTGTGGTCGGAGTTGCTGGGCGTGCCGGTGACCTCGGCCGACGCCGACTTCTTCGTGCTCGGCGGGCATTCCCTGCTGGCCACCCGCATTCTCGCCCTGCTGCGCGAATCCCACGGGGTGCGGCTGCGGTTGCGGGACCTGATCGCCAACCCCACGGTCGGTGCGCTCGCCAGGCTGCTGACCGGCCGGGAGGCGGTCCGGCCCGCCATGACGGCGACGCCGGCCGCCGAGCCCGATGCCGGGACACGAGGCGACGACCCTGACGGCACCTTCCCCATGACCCGCGTCCAGCACGCTTACTGGGTCGGCCGTGAGGGCGGCTACGCGCTGGGCGGCATCGCCTGCCAGTTCTACCTGGAATACGACTGCCCCGACCTGGACCTGGCCAGGTACGAGCGGGCCTGGCGGGACGTGATCGCCAGGCATCCGATGTTGCGCGCGATCGTCACCCGCCAGGGGCGCCTCAAGGTGCTCGACCACGTGCCTCCGTACCGGATCCGGGTGCATGACCTGACCGGGGCCGGCGAGGCCGTCATGGCCGAGCGGCTGGCCCGGCTGCGGGAGCGGATCTCCCGTGACCCCGGCCCGTCGGACCGCTGGCCGCTGGTACAGATCCAGGCCGCCCGACTGCCTGGGGGACGGGTCCGGCTGTTCATCGGCGTGGACGTGCTCATCTGTGACGCCGGCAGCTACTGGATCATCGATCGGGAGGTCCGCCACCATTACGAGCACCCCGGCACCCCGCTGCCCGAGCCCGCCGTCGACTTCGCCGCCTGCGTGCGCGCTCTGGAGCAGGGCCGGCAGGGCGACGAGTGGCGGCGTGCCGCCGGCTACTGGCGGGCCCGGCTGGACACGCTGCCCGGCCCTCCGCCACTGCCGGTCGCCGTACCCGAGGGCGCTCCGCGTTTCGTCCGCCGCACCGCGCGGCTGACGGCCGGACAGTGGCGCACGCTGAAACGGGAGGCGGCCCGGCGCAAGCTCACCCCCGCCGCCGTCCTGCTGACGGCCTATGCGGAGACGCTGGCGACCTGGTCGGGAAGCGAGCACTTCGCGCTCACGCTCACCCTGTTCGACCGTCCGCCGATCCACCCGGACGTCGAGAAGGTCGTCGGAGACTTCACCTCGCTGCTGCTGCACGAAGTGGACCGGCGCGAGCCCGGGACGTTCGCCGAGCAGGTACAGCGGGCGCAGCGCCGGCTGTTCACCGACCTGGACCACCGCACGTACTCGGCGCTGGACCTCCTCGCAGAACGCGCCTCCGGGCAGGGACGCGCCGAGTCCGTGCCCGTGGTGTTCACCAGCGCTCTCGGCCTGGAGGACCTCGTCGGCGGCCGGCCCGATCTGCAGTGGGTGGGTGAACAGGTCCACGCCCTCAGCCAGACCCCGCAGACGTGGCTGGACCACCAGGTGCTGGTGCAGCGCGACGAACTGCTGCTGCAGTGGGATGCCGTCGCCGGGCTGCTGCCCGACGCCGAGGTGGAGGAGATGTTCACCAGGTACGCGGCCCGGCTGCGCCTCCTGGCCACCGAGCCCTCGACGTGGGACGAGCCGCCGTCGAGTCATCCCGCTACCGTGTCCGGCCACGACGACATCGTCGTGCCGATGCGGGAGGGGACGGAAGAGCAGACGCTGTTCCTGATCCACCCCTCCGGCGGCGACGTCCTGTGCTACGCCGAGCTGTCCAGGCTGCTGGACGAGCGGTTCGCGGTCGTCGCGCTGACCGACCCCGGCCTGGCCGGCGCGTCCGCCCCGGACGACCTGCCGGGCCTGGCCCGCCGCTACCGGGAGGCGATCCGGCGGCACCGCCCGCACGGTCCCTATCTGCTCGGCGGCTGGTCCATGGGCGGCAGCCTCGGCCAGGAGGTGGCGTGCCAGGTCCACGAGGACGGCGCCGCGGTCGGGCTGCTGCTGATGTTCGACTCCAACGACCCGACCTACATCACGCCGCTGCCGGGCGACGGGCTGGCCGAGGCGACCGTACGGCAGCTCGGCGCGTTCGAGGCGTACCTCGGCCTCGACCTGGGCGTCGGCACCCGGGCGGACCGTGAGGCGCTGCTCGCGCTGCCCACCGGGCAGCGGTGGGAGACGGTCGCGGCGCGGCTGCGGGAACACCGGCTGCTGGGCCGGGGCGAGGACCCGCGTGAACGGGTCGCCGTCTTCGCCCGCCACCTGCGTGGCCTGGGCGCCCACACGCCCCGGCGGCTGGCCGACGCGACCACCACCACCGTGCTGGTCCGGGCCGAGCGGCGGGCCGTGCGCAACTCCGGCGTGGGCATGGGCGTGGACGACACTCCGCCGGAGCTGCCCGACCTGGGCTGGGGCCGCCATCTGGCCGGTCCGCTGGAGGTCCACGGGCTGGACACCGACCACTACGGCGTGCTGCGCCCACCCGCCGTCGCCCGGCTCGCCGAGCTGATCAACCGGGTGCTCGCCCGCTACTGACCTGAACCGCACAAGAAACGGAAACCCCTTGAAAATCTCACTGCCCGCGCGCCTGGGCGCTCTCGTCCTCGGTCTGGCCCTGGTGACGGCCGGATGCGGTGGCGACGCCGGCGGCTCCGCGGCGCCGGCGGGCCAGAGCCTCCAGACGCTGCGGTACGTCGCGGTCGGCGCTCCCGCCACCGCGATCTACGACCCGCACGGCGGTGTCGGCAACCAGTCCGACCTGACCCGCTTCGCCCTGATGTACGACGTCCTGGCGACGTCCCGGCCTGACGGCACGCTGGAGCCGCGGCTGGCCGCCTCCTTCGAACCCGATGCCAAGCTCACCACCTGGACGATCCGGTTGCGTGACGGCGTGACCTTCACCGACGGCCGGCCCGTGCGGGCGGCGGACGTGCTGTTCTCCCTGCGCCGCATCGCCGGCAAGGCCGCCGAGAACTTCGGCAGGCTGCGGATGTTCGACATGGACGCCTCACGTGTGGTCGACGACCGCACCCTCGAACTCGTCACCGTCAAGCCGTACGCCGAGGTGCCGCAGGCGCTGGCGTGGTTCACGTTCGTGGTCCCCGAGGGCACCACCGCCTTCGACCGGCCGGTGGTCGGCTCGGGCCCGTACCGGATGACCGGCGGCAACGCCCAGCACGCCGTGCTCGAACGCAACGACCGGTGGTGGGGCGAGCGGCCGCCGACGCCGCGGATAGAGCTCATGGCCGTGCCCGATCCGCAGGCCCGCGCCCAGGCGGTGATCTCCGGTCAGGCCGATGTGGCGAGCAGCGTCAGCCCGGCCACCGTCCGGCAGGTCTCCGGTAACCCGAACCTGAAGGTCGTGCATCGCCCTGCCGTCACGATGTACCCGTTCGTCATGCGGCTGGACCGCGAACCGTTCGACGATCCCCGCGTGCGGGAGGCGATCAAACTCGCGACCGATCGCCAGGAACTGCTGGACAAGGTGTTCCTCGGGTACGGGAAGGCCGGCAACGACCTGCTGACCCCGGCCGATCCCTCCAGCCCGGCCGACGTGCCGCAGCGGGCGAGGGATCTCGCCCGTGCCAAGGACCTGCTCAAGCAGGCGGGCCACGCCGGCGGGTTGACCCTGGAGCTGGCCACCACCACCTCCTACCCGGGGATGGACACCGCCGCGACCCTGTTCGCACGGCAACTCGGTGAGGCCGGTATCACCGTGCGGGTGACCAACGAGCCGCCGGACACGTACTGGACGAAGGTGTTCGCGCAGAGCGACTTCTACACCGGGTTCTTCGGCGGCATCCCGTTCACCGACGTCGCCCGAGTCTCCCTGCTCGGCGACTCCCCCACCAACGAGACCGCGTGGCATCGCCCGAGCTGGGACGCCGCCTACGACGAGGCGATGGCGATCAGGGACGACGCGCGGCGGCGGGAGGCCCTCGGAGAGCTCCAGCGTGAACTGAGTGAGGAGGGCGGGTACGTGGTGTGGGGCGTCGGCGACGGGCTCGACCTGGCCTCGGCGCGCGTCTCCGGCCTGCCTGACGGACCTGGGTTCGACCTGGCCTTCGTCGAGCAGGTCCGGCTGGACGGGTGATGGCACGTGTCGTCGGCATGGCGCTCGCGCGGGCGCTGGTCCTGCTCGTCGCGGTGTCGGTGCTGGTGTTCGGTGCAACGGAACTGCTGCCCTCGGACGCGGCCCAGAGCCGTACCGGGGGCAGAGCCGGCGCCGAACAGCTCGAACAGGTGCGGGAAGAGCTCGGGCTGCACCTTCCTGCCTGGCAGCGCTATCTGTCATGGCTGGCGGGGCTGTGCCGCGGTGAGGTGGGCACCTCGCTCGTCACCGACCGGCCGGTGGCTCAGATCGTCGCCGAGCGGCTACCCGCGACGCTCACCCTGGCCGGCTGTGCGCTGGCGGTGGCCGTTCCGCTGACGCTGCTGCTGGCCTGGCTGGTCGGCACGGCCTCACCACGATGGCGCGGGCCGTTCTCGGCCGTGGTGACGGGTGTGGCCGCGGTCCCGCAGGTGGTGTTCGCCACCGGCCTGATCGTCCTGTTCGCCGTGGTGCTGGGCTGGCTGCCGCCTGTGTCATTGTTGCCGGCCGAGGGCGTGTCGCCGTTCGATGTGGAGCGGCTGGCGCTCCCGGCAATGGCGCTCGCGGTCCCGGCCGCCGCGTTCGGCGCGGGGCTGCTCGGCGGCGCGGTCGCCGACACCGTGCGCCGGCCGCACGTACGGGACGCGGTGGCGCGCGGGCTGCCGCGCCACCGGGTGGCCTTCCGGCACGTGGCGCCCTTTCTGCTGGCCCCCGCCGTCCGGGTGCTCGCCCTGACGGCGGGCGCCCTGATCGCCGCGACGGCCGTGGTCGAGATGATGTTCGGGTACGCCGGGCTGGGAGAGCTGCTGGTCAGCTCGATCGGCACCCGCGACACCCCCGTGGTGCAGGCCGTGGCGATGCTCGGCGCCGTGATCGTGCTCGCCGGGTCGGCCGTCGCCGACGTGCTCGGCGCGCTGTCCGACCCCGACCGGGGAGACGTCCGTGCACCGGCGTAGCTGGGCGGCCGCGGCGCTCGCCGCGGTGACCGTGGCCGCGGCGGTGTGCGGCGGTGCGCTCGCACCGCATGATCCGGCCGCGTCGATCGGCATGCCGTGGGCGCCGCCCGGTGCGCAGTGGCCGCTGGGCACCGATGTGGCCGGGCGCGACGTGCTGTCGAGGCTCCTGGCGGGTGGTCGCGACCTCACGCTGACCGCGCTGGCCGCGGCCGTGGCGGCCGGCCTCGCGGGCGTGGCCGGTGGACTGGCCGCCGGATGGGCGGGCGGCCGGATCGGGCGGTGGCTGACGGCGCCGGCCGACCTGTTGCTGGCCTCGCCGTTCATGCTGACGGCGCTGGTACTCGCCGTCGCCCTGCCCGCGCCCGCCGCCGTGATCGCAGGCACGGTGTGCGGCGGAGCCCCGTTGGGGCTGCGGATGGTACGCGACCTGGTGCGGCAGGCCCGCCGCACCGGTTACGCCGAGGCGGCCCGCTGCCGGGGTGAGACGGCCGTCGCGATCGTCGGGCGCGAGATCCTGCCGTCGGTGGCAGGACTGGCCTCGGCCGACGTGGTGCTCCGTTTCGTCCTGGCGTTACAGCTCGCCGCCGCCTTCGGCATGCTCGGTCTGGGCCCGCGGCCTCCGGCGCCCGACTGGGGATCGATGCTCCGGGAGAACCTGGCGGGCGCGGCGCTCAATCCCGCGGCCCTGGTGGCACCGGCGGCTGCGCTCACCGTACTCGCCCTGGTGGCCATGCTGCTGTCGGCTGCGCTCAACGCCCCCTCCCGGCCCGGCGCGAACACCTTGCCCCACGTGACCGCCGCCGCGACGACCCGCGGGGACGCCGTCTTGGCGGTCGTGGGGCTCACCGTCGCCGACGACCACGGGCGGCCGATCGTCACGGAGGGTGCCCTGCACGCCGGCCCCGGAGAGGTCATCGCGATCGTGGGCCCATCCGGCAGCGGTAAGACCACGATGGTCCGGGCTGCGCTCGACATCCTCGAACCCGGGCTGCACCGGACGGGCGGCGTCGTCACCTGGCGCGGGAGCCCGGTGCGCCCCGGGTGGGACGCGCGACGGTGGCGCAGGGCGCACGTCGGCCTGCTCGACCAGGACCCGGCCGGATCCCTGAATCCGCTGCTCGGCGTCGGCGCCCTGGTCGGTGAGGGCCGCCGTCGCTCGCCGGCCATGGTGCCGGCCATGCTGACGGCGCTCGGCCTGGACGCCGACCGGCTTCGGCACCGTCGGCCCCACCGGTTGTCGGGTGGCCAGGCCCAGCGGGTGGCGCTCGCCCGCGCCCTGCTCGGCGACCCGGGCCTGCTGGTGCTGGACGAGCCCACCAGCGGGCTCGACCCCGGCACGCTCGACCTGGTCGTCCAGGCGATCGAACGCCGCCGGGGCGACGGCCGGTCGGTGACTCTCGTGATCTCCCACGACGCGGCTTTCGTGGCCCGCGTCGCCGACCGTGTCCTGACCATCGGGACCCCGGACACCGCGG
This sequence comes from Nonomuraea cypriaca, assembly GCF_015645445.1. Lineage (GTDB taxonomy): Bacteria > Actinomycetota > Actinomycetes > Streptosporangiales > Streptosporangiaceae > Nonomuraea > Nonomuraea cypriaca. The sequence continues at coordinate 50,964 of NZ_JADOGI010000034.1, forward strand.
CCCTCGACGCCGTCCCCGGAGCCGCGCATCAAGATCGCGCTGAGCAGCCCGTACTTCGGGTGCGGGGGCTGTGTCTCGCCCAAGGCAGAGAGACGTTGCTGGCCGGCACTGATCTGACCCTGTGGCCGGGCGAGCTGGTGGCGGTTCTCGGGCCGTCCGGTGCCGGTAAGAGCACGCTCCTGCGTGCGCTGACCGGCCTGCTGCCCCCGGAAGCGGGCGACCTGTGGTTGCACGGGCTTCCCCTCGCCTGGCCGCTGGACCGGCGGCCACGGGAGGCACTGCGGGACGTGCAACTCGTCGGCCAGGATCCGGCCGGGGCGCTCAATCCCGCCCACCGCGTGGCCACGGCGCTCGCCCGTCCGGCATGTGTCCTCCGCGGGCTTTCCCGCGCCCAGGCGTACGCCGAGGTCCCCGGATTGCTCCGGCAGGTCGGGCTCGACCCTGCCCTGGCCGCCCGCAGGCCCGGTGAGCTGTCCGGCGGGCAGCGTCAGCGGGTGGCGCTCGCCCGGGCGCTGGCCGCCGGCCCCGCAGTGCTGCTCGCCGACGAGATCACCTCCGCGCTGGACGACGTCACCGCCGCCGGGCTGCTGCGACTGCTGGAACGCCTGCGCGCCGACGGCCTGGCCGTGCTGCTGATCACGCACGACCGCGGGGTCGCGGCCCGCGCCGATCGGGTGCTGCACCTGGCGGACCACCGGCTATCCCAAGATCCCATCGGAACGGAGACCCACACCCGTGCACCCTGATCCGGAATCCCCGCTCGCCGAAGCGGCCAGAACACTGATCACCCACCCCTGGATCGGCGACGCCCGGCCGGGCCCTGACGGTTCCCTGCGTGTCCGCCCCGCCCGGTCCGCGCTGACCGTCCGGCCCACCGGCGGCCTCGTCACCGAGTACCTGGAGCACTGGGGCGAGGTCTACGACTGGACCTACACGCAGGCGAACGTCCAGCACGCCCCTGACCTGGACCTGTCCGGATGGCGCGCGTCCGACACAGGCCGCCCGCTGCCGGTCGCGCACATGCGCGAGTGGATCGACCACATCGTCGATCTGGTGCTCAGCACCGGCCCGCGATGGATCCTGGAACTCGGCTGCGGCACCGGGCTGCTGATGCACCGGCTGCTCGATCATGTCGACGGCTACGTCGGCACCGATGTCGCGGCGGCCGCGGTCGCCGCCCTCCGTGCCCGCGCTCTTCCCACGAGCGCCATCGTGCACGCGGCGGCCCACGAGGCGACTGCCCCTGCGGTCAGTGCCGCCCTTCACGAGATCGGCGCACCCGACGGCCGTCCCGACTGCGTACTGCTGAACTCCGTCACCCAGTGCTTCCCTGGAGTGGACTACCTGCGGGCGGTGCTCGGCGACGCGATCGGGCTGGTCGCACCGGGCGGCTCGGTGATCGTCGGTGACGTCCGCGACTCCAGGCTGCTGGACGCCTACGCGCTGTGGGTGGAGCGGGCCGTCGACCCCTCGGCCGCCGACGCCGAGCTCGCACGGCGGGCGGCGGACCGTGCCGCCCGCGACGAGGAGTTGCTGTTCGACCCGCCCATGCTGGCCAGGCTGGCCGCGGGGATCGCGCGCGAGAGCGGGCGTACGGTCCGGCTGAGCGTGCATCCCAAGACCATGACGGACGACACCGAGCTCACCCGCTACCGCTTCGACGCGGTGCTGCGGGTGGACGCCGACACGCCGCCCGCGCCGAAGAAGATCGCCTGGACGTCGCTTCCCGGCGACGACCGCCTGGGCACGCTGAAGACCTTGCCGTCCGGTGAGCCGGTGCACGTCCACGGCATTCCCAACGCCGTCCTCGCGCCCGATCACCAGGGGGCGGTGGCGCCGTCCCGCCTGCGGGCCGCCGTCGGCCCCGAGGCCGCCGTGGTGGCCGATCCCGACGACCCGGCGACGCTGGGCGTGGTGGGCCCGGCGGAGGCGGCGGCTCGGCCGGTCGAGGGGATCGGAGGCGGGGCGGTGCACGACCCGTTCGCCGCGTTCACCCGCCGCAGGCTTCAGGAGATCTCCCGCGCCGCCCTTCGCCGTTCGCCACCTCCCCACCGTGACATCCCCATAGTGGTCGAGCTCCCCGATACCGGCGACGGCGCGGAAGTACGGCGACGCGCCGGTCAGCGGGCGGCCGAGGCGGTCACGGACGTGGATGCCGCGCGGTTGCCGGGATTCCTGGACCGGCTGGACGAGGCGGCGCTGCTCGCGATGGCGTGCACCTTGCGCCCGGCCGGGTTGATCCGGGGCAGGGCGACGGCCGACGAGATGGCGGCCACGCTAAGGGTGGCGGAGCGGCACCGGTGGATCCTGCGCCGCTGGCTCGAAGCGCTCACGCGGGAAGGATGGCTGGGCCGTGACGCGGAGGGCCGCCTCCACGGGTTGCGGAAGGTGCGCAGGGACGAGGTCATCGCGGCCGGTCGAGGCATGGAGGCCGACGGCGCCGCGATCGGCTATCCGGCGGAGACGACCAGGTTCCTGCTGGCGGCCATGAACCGGCTGCCCGAACTGCTGCGCGATGAGGTGCCGGTGCAGGGGTTGCTGTTCGCCGGCGACGACATGGGCACGGCTGATGGCGCGTACCGGGAGAACACCGTCAACCGGTACCTCAACGCCGCCGCCGGGGAGACGTTGCGCTGGGCGGCCGAACGCGGTGCGGGCCCGCTGCGGGTGCTGGAGCTGGGCGCGGGGGTCGGCGGCACGACCGTGGACGCGCTGCGGGCCCTGACCGGCCAGGACGTCGACTACCTGTTCAGCGACGTGTCCAGGTATTTCCTGTCACTGGGCCGCGAGCTCTTCGGTGACCGTCCGGGGGTGCGCTTCGACCTTTTCGACATCAACGCCGATCCGGCCGGCCAGGGCGTACCGCCGGGATCACAGGACGTGCTGCTGTCGGCGAATGTGTTGCACAACGCCCGCCACGTGCAGGACGTGGTCGCCGGGCTCAGCGGGTTGCTGGCGCCGGGCGGTCTGTTCGTCTTCGTGGAGACCTGCAGGGAGATGGCCGCCATCCTGACCTCGATGCAGTTCCTCATGTCGCCGCGGACCGGTGAATCCCGGCTGGATCCCGGCGATCCGAGGAACGCCGACGACCGGGTGTTCCTCACCCGGGACGAATGGCTGGAGGTGCTGAGCGGCGCCGGTCTGCACCCGTTGTTCACTCTGCCAGGCGACGATCACCCTCTCGCCGCCACCGGGCTGCACCTGTTCGTGGCCCGGAAGGGTTGAGCCGAGGGTGGCCGGAGCCGGGCGCTCCGGCCACCCGCCCGGTCAGGACGGAACCAGGCCGAGGTCGGAGCGGAACAGGTCACCGTCCATCCACACCGCGGCGCGCACCCCGTCCGCGGCGCCCAGCGAGACCAGCGTGGGAGCGTCCGGGACGGCCGGGAGTTTGGCGGTGTCCCCGGCCGCCGCGACGCCCGGCACCGTGGTCTCCTGCAGCTCGTTCACCCGGACGGTGCCGTCGGAGTTGAGCTCGCAGCCCAGCTCGGCCGCGAGCGCCGAGTGCTGCCGGGTCGGCGCCCGGTGATAGACGTCCTGGCGGGTCAGCGTGCTGCCGTCGGCGAAGTGCAGTTCCAGGGCCCCCGGCTCGCCGGCCACCCGGGTGATCGGGGTGTCGATCACCCGGACGCCCTTCTCGCCGAGCTTGGCGGCGATCAGGGAGGGCAGCTCCAGCGGGCCGTGCGTGCACAGGACGACGTCGGTGCTGAACCGGTCGGCGACGTACAGCGCGAGCGAGGTCTCAGCCGGGTTCTGGGTGATCACGGCCAGGGACCTGTCGCGCGTCTCCCAGCCGTGGCAGAAGGGACAGTGGTGGACGCCGCGCCCGAACCGCTCCCCCAGCCCTTCGATGGGGTACGGCTCGTCCACCTGCCCGGTGGCCAGCACCAGCCGCCGTGCCCGCTCGATCGCACCGCCGTCGAGCTCGACCTCGAAGTCGTCCTTCTTGCCCCGCGCCGACAGCACGGAGTCCTGCCGGATCTCCACCGAAGGGTAGGCCGCCAGTTCCGATCGGCCCAGCTCCAGCAGCTGAGCGGGAGGGAACCCGTCACGGCTCAGGTACATGTGCATCTCAGTGGCCGGCGCGTTGCGCACCTTGCCCCCGTCGACCAGCAGCACCCGCCGTCGCTGCCGTCCGAAGACCAGCGCGGCGCTCAGCCCCGCGGGGCCGCCACCGACCACGATCACGTCGTGCTTCATCGACTGCCTGTTACCGTTGATCATTTCCGTCCTCCAGGGAAGCTGTTTCGTGACGGGGCGCCGCAATGCTCGGACAAGGGCGCTAGCGGATCTCGGCGTGCGTCACCAGCGGATCGCCGGACAGCCGGGCGAACACGCCGGCCGCGTCCAGGCACTCGGCGGCGGAGCGAGCGCCCGGCTTGACCCGGCCGCCCAGCACCTCGCTGGTGGCGATGGCCGCGACGACACCGCTCAGCGCGTAGGAATCCGGCGTACGCAGAAGCAACCGGCGCGGGGCCGTGCTCTCTCCGAGAGCGGGCACGGCCTGGAAGAGCAGCGTGTAGTAAGGGCCGGTGGCGGCTATGTCGGCCTCGGCCGCCGCCACGACCGCGGGCACGTGGTGCTCGATCGGCCCGTCGTCCGCCCACGCCGTGGCCAGCGCTCGTGGGATGGCGTCGGTGACGTAAACGGTGTAGTTGCGCGCCTCTCCGACGTTCAACTCGGTGGCGAGCCTGGCGAACTCGGCCGACAGGAACGGCCACGCGTGCACCCGCCCGCGGAAGCCGGGCAGCGTCACGTCATGCAGCGGGGCCAGGGCGCCCAGCGCGATGCGGCCGTTCTGCCAGGCCGCCAGGGCGGTGCCGAAGCGCGGACCGCGGGTCAGCAGCGCGTCCACGGCCGAGAGTTCGCTGATGTGGGCGGCGCCCCCCACGTAGCCATCCAGCCGGGCCAGGGGCCTCGTGGCCAGCACGCGCGGCAACAGCCCCGACAGCCCCGGCATCAGCCCGGCCGAGAACACCGCCGCCCGCTCGCCCAACTCCGGCGGCGCAGCGGACTCCAGGGCGTCGATGGCCGCCAGATCCCCTGCCGCGTCGACGTAGTCGGCCCCGGACGCCACCGCGACCCGTGCCACGGTGTCGAGCACCTGGTAGGACGGGCCGGCACAGTTGACCACGACCTGGCAGCCGGCGCAGAAATCGCGCAGCCGGCGGGGATCGTGCAGATCCACGCGCACGGGCACGGCCACCCCTGGCGTCGCCCGGCAGACGGCCGTCACCCGGTCCATGTCCCGCCCGCCGATACGCAGCTCACCAAGCCCGTAGCCGGCCAGCCGATCCACGGCCACCCGGCCCACCGTCCCTGCGCCACCGAGGACGCCGATCACTGTCATCGCCGCGCATCCTCCAGGCGCGCCCGGACCGCCGCAGCCACCCCCGCCACCGTGGGAGCATTGAGGAACTCGCGGACACTCGGCGCACCGCCCACCTCCTTGGCCAGCCGGGCGAGGGTGCGGACCACCAGCAGCGAGTCGCCGCCGAGGGCGAAGAAGCCGGCGCCCCGGTCGAGCACCGGGACCCCCAGGATCTCCTCCCAGAGCGTGCAGATCCGCTGTTCGAGCTCATCGACCGGCGGCCCGTCCTCGTGGGCGGCGTCGTGTTCCGGCAACCGGTCCAGTGCCAGGCCCGTCATCCCTTCCTTGACCGCCTCGGCGGGCAGGTCGACGATCTGGTCCCAGCCCGGCCCGTCGGCCAGCGTCTCGACCAGCGTCAGCAGATCGGCGAAGGCGGCGTCCACCTGCTCGGTGTGGAACAGCTCCTCCACCAGCGAGAAGACGAGCACCAACTCGTCGCGCAGCTCGTAGAAGCGAGCCTCCAGCGCCACCTGCGGGGTCCGTAGCTGATGGTGGAAGTCGTCGAAGTTCAGATCGCCCAGCGGCCCGGCCGAATCGGCCTGCGCCCCGATCGCCGCGTCCATGCCGAGGGTGCTCTGGAAGACCACGGGCGCGACCGGCCGGGTGGTCCCACGACGGCGCGCCAGCTCCCGTGACACCTCCACGCCCGAGACCAGGTTGTGCGCCACGTGCTCGGTGAAGTCCCGCTGCACCTCCCCCGCCAGATCGGCGAACGTACGGTCCTGCGCCGGCTCCACCGGAAGCAGCATCGTGGTCGCGAACGCGCCGATGACGCGATGGATGTCGGGGTGCAACGGCAACCTGTTGAGCTGCAGGGAATTGAGCAGCATCCGCCGGTGACCGGCCCAGCGGGCGAGCACCACGGCGAACGCGGTCAGCATGGCGGCCGACGGCGTGACCTCCCGGGATGCGCATTGGTCGCGCAGGGCCGCCCAGCGGTCCGCCGCCACGCGGTTCTCCCGGGTTTCCATGGTGGTGGTTCGCACATCCCGGGGATCGGCGCGTAGTGGCAGCGCGGGCGGGCGGGGTACGTCGCCGAGCCGCGCCCACCACCAGTTCCGGTCCGCGGCGTACGGTTCGCTGTCACGCAGCCGGCCCAACGAGGTCACGTAGTCGCCGAAGTCCACGTCCAGCGGCGCGAGAACGGCGTTCCAGTCGGCGGCCAGGGTGAGCAGTTCGCGGTTGAGGAGCGTCGCCGACCAGCCGTCCATGATGAGCAGGCTCTCGCCCGTGTGCAACCGCCCGCGCCCTTCAGGAAGGAGGCTGAGCCGGATGTCCAGCCCCGGTCCGTCGAGCGGGTTCGGCCCGGTGGTGCGCATCTCGTGCCGGACGGCCAGCAGATGCGCCTCCACCTCCTGCGGGCCCGCGTCGCGGAGGTCGTACACGCGGGGCCGGGGGATCGCGCCGGGCGTGTCGGGAGCGAGGACATACTGCTCTCCCTGCGGCGTGATCCGGGCACGCAGCATCGGCTGGTGCAAGGCCAGCCGCGCCAGCGCGTCCTCCAACGCCTCCGGGGCCTCGTCCCCATCCAGGCCGGCAAGCCCGAAATCGGCGTAGAAGTGTGCCGACTCGTACGACAGCTCCCAGCCGTCGTGCTGCCCCACGAAGTAGCCCTGCTGGAGCGGCATCAGCGGGAACGGCGCCGACGGGTCATGACGGTGCTCGATCTCCACCGGCAGCGCGCGTGACGCTCCGTTCCCGGCGGTTCGACGTCGCATGACCGCGTCCGCGAGCTGGGCCAAGGTGATCTCGACTGTCACGTCCGACAGCGCCAGCTCCACCGCCATCCGCCTGCGGACCATCGCCGACATGCGCACAGTCAGGACCGAGTCACCACCCAGCCGCAGGAAACTGGCGTCGGCCGGAATGGTCCCGGGGTCCAGGTCGAGCAGCTCACCCCAAATCCGGCTCAGCTCAGCCTCGGCCGAGGAGGCGCCATGGGGACTTCGGGACAAGGACATCGCCATCTCCGATCAAACGGGCTTCATGGACAGGCACGGGCCCGGCCCGGAGCCCGTCCATCGCTACCCAGTCAGAATAAGTGCAAACGATAACCATTTCTACAGCTATCGCCTGCTTTGTCCGCAGCCGCAATCCGGCCACAGCACGTGATCGGCGCCGGGAACACCCTGGAGACCGACGAGGCAGCGTCGGACTCCACCACCGCCGCCTGCCGTCCCGCTTGGACGAGCCGATGCCGCACCCCCCAGCAACGGCCCATGCGGCACCGATCGTGACGGCCACCGGGCATCCTGCCGTGCCACCGCGCCCGGCTTGCATATGCGCGACAGGTTGCCCGGTGGCCGGGTCACCTCAATCGACGGTGATCAGGCCCCGCTGGTAGGCGCGGATGAGGCGCCGGGGCACGAGGAGCTCTCGCCCGTTCACGGTGATCGGGACGAGATCGGGCGCGGCGGCCTTCCACTGGCTGCGGCGGTGCCGGGTGTTGCTGCGCGAGGTCTTGCGCTTGGGTACGGCCACGGCTACCAGCTCGCCTTCGTGATGCCGGGCAGCTCGCCACGGTGGGCCATCTCACGGAAGCGCACGCGCGAGAGGCCGAACTTGGTGAGGTGACCGCGGGGGCGGCCGTCGATGGAGTCGCGGTTGCGCACGCGGGTGGCGCTGGCATCGCGCGGCTGGCGGGCCAGCTCCCGGACGGCGGCCGCCCGCTCCCCCGGTGTGCCGGTGCGGATGATCTCCTTGAGCTGCGCGCGCCGTACGGCGTGCCGCAGGACGACGCCCTTGCGCCGCTCGTTGGCGGCGATCTTGCTCTTCTTGGCCATCACACCTTCTCTCCTCGGGCCCGGATCCGGGCCACGGCCTGCTCGATGCCGATCTTGTCGACGGTCTTGATCGCGCGGGCGCTCAACGTGAGCCGGACGAAGCGGCCCTCGCTCGGCAGCCAGTAGCGGCGCCACTGGATGTTGGGGTTCCAGCGGCAGCGGGTTCGGCGGTGCGAATGGGAGACGTTGTTGCCGAAGACCGGTTTGACACCGGTGAGCTGGCACTGCGCGGACATCAGGCCCTCCCGTAACGCTGATTGAACCGCTCGACACGGCCGGCGGCGTCCAGGACGCGGCTGCGGCCGGTGTAGAAGGGGTGGCTCGCCGAGGACACGTCGACGTCGACCACCGGGTAGGTGTTGCCGTCGGTCCACTCGATCGTCTTGTCACTCGTGACCGTGGAGCGCGTGAGGAACGCGAAGTCAGCGCCGGGGTCGCGGAAGACGACCGGGCGGTAGTCGGGGTGGATGCCCTTTTTCATCGTTCCTCCCGCAACAGCACGTGCCGGCGGAGGGTCGGGTCGTACTTGCGAAGGGTGAGCCTGTCGGGGGTGTTCCGGCGGTTCTTCCTGGTCACGTAGGTGTAGCCGGTGCCCGCCGTGGATCGCAGCTTGATCACGGGTCGCACCTCATTTCTGGCCAAAACGGTTCCTTCCCATGGGCGAACTCGTGCCATGATAACGACAACGGTTTTCATTGCTGCAATAGGAGGGCCCATGCCGACCCCTGTCGTACTCGTCGCAGGCCTGCACCGCAGGGCCCGTACGGCAACGGTTGACCGGCTGCCGGCGGAGCATCCGGGATCGGTCGCAGTCCACCACGACCTGGGCGACGTCACCGAGGGGCTCGTCCGGCGCAGCGTTCGGGACAGGACGGGCCCGCCACCGCCCAGTTGCCCGGCGACGCCCAGACCGACGAGATCGTCACCGCTGTCTGGCACAGCCGCCGCCCGCTGCACCCCGCCCGCCTGTTCGAGGCCGTCGACGAGCTGGTCACCGAGTCCGTGCGCTCACGCGGCCGCTTCTGGATGGCCAACCGCCCCGGCCAACTGCTCGCCTGGGACGCCGTCGCCGGCATCGTCTCGGTCGAGGACGCCGGTCCCTGGCTGGCCGCGCTGCCCGGGGCCGCCTGGGAGCCGGTCTCCCCCGCCCGCCGCACGGCTGCCACGCTCGACTGGGACCCCGAGCGCGGCGACCGCGTCCAGCACCTGGTCTTCACCGGGCCTGACATCGACCGCGACCGCATCTGGACCCTGCTCGACTCGTGCCTCATCGATCAGGGCGACATCCTGCCGGGTGCCGCGGCGTGGGCCCGTTACGACGATCCTTTCGCCCCCGTACTGAATCTGGAGGAGAGCGCGTGAAGCCTCACCGTGTTGGAGCCGCAGCGGCAACCCGAGGTCATGACGAGTACGAGCGTTCGGCCGAGTTCGTGGACGTCATGCTCGCCCCGGTCTGGACGGCACTGGAGCCTGTGCTGGCCGAGGCGCTGCGCGGAGCCTCCGGACCGGTCGTGGACGTCGGAGCCGGAGGCGGCCACGGCATCCGGGTGATCGCGCAGGCCATACCGCGGGCGGAGGTCTTCGCCGTGGAGCCGTCGCCAGGTCTGCGCACAGTCCTGCTCGCCAGGGTCAACGAGGACCCGGAGTTGCGCGACCGCGTGACCGTGCTGCCGAGCGACCTGCTCCAGGCCACGCTCCCGCCCCGCCTCGGCACACTGGTCGCCATGAACGTCATCGGCCACCTCGACCCCACCGAGCGCCGCACGCTCTGGCGGCTGCTGGCCGAACGCCTTCTGCCCGGCGGCCGGGCCGTGCTCAACCTCCAGCCCCCGGCCGAACCCGCCGCCGTGCCGCACACCCGCTTCTCCGAGCTGCGCATCGGGCGGCGTCGGTACGAGGGCTGGGGCCGCGCTGAACCTGCCGGGCCCGAGCAGATCACCTGGCACATGACGTACCGCGCCTTTCATGACGGGGAACCGGCCGAGGAAGTGGAGGTCGAGTACACCTGGTGGGTCCTCGGCCGTGACCGGCTCAAGGCCGAACTCGCCGAGCACGGCCTGCACGTCACCCCCACCGGCCCGACCGACCTCGGCCTGTGGTGCATCACCAAATCACCCATGTGAGGGCAGCCGCTGCCGGAAGCGTTCGGCCACTTCTACGAATGGTCGCTGAACGGCTACGCCCCTCCCTGGCCACCTGCGTCACCTCGGCCCTGACGCTGGTCGCGCGGCTCACCGGCAGGGAGATCGACGAAGCATGGCTGAGCGGGTGGCACACGCGGCTCATGATCCCCCGTCGGCTGTGATGGCCGACGCGCCACCCAGGTCACCGAGGTCAAAGCCCCCGCCAACCGCTACGAGATCCGCCACCACCGCGAACTCGACCGACAACCCCGGAGCCGCGGGCCAGCCGGGCTGCCTGCTCCGTAGAGGAAAAGAAGGCCCCCGTCCCAGCGGAAGCCGGCACTGTCGGCTTCCGCCTGGGACAGGCGTCGCCCCGACGAGCCGGCGGGACCGGCTCATCGAAGGACGCGGGACTGGTACACCCCGAAGATCCCGGTGAGTCCGAGGAGCAGGGCGACCGCACCGGTCACCACGTTGCTCCAGATCGTGCTCGTAGTGGCGACGTCGCCACTGACGACCCAGGGAGCGATGATCGTCCAAACGCCGATCAGTGGCGTGATCCAGACGATGCCGTGGGTCCGCCCATAGGCGAAGGCGAACCCGAGCGCCAGCGTCGCCAACGCGATTCCGGCGATCAGGTCGGTCACGGCCAGGGTCGTGAATCCGTTGAACCCGACGACCCACGGGGACATCGCGAGGTAGAGCCCGGTCAGGAAGGTGAGACCGGCGACCGCCTTGGCGGTCGGCTCCTCTGCGGCTCCGCCTGCCAGGCAGTCGTCCCTTAGCAGATAATCCGCGCCGGGACGACTTGGGTAGGCTGGGGGCATGACAGCGATGGCTCCCGCGCGTACAGAAACCGACCTGTCCTTCCTGCTCGACCACACCAGCCACGTGCTGCGCACCCAGATGGCGGCGGCGCTGGCGGAGGTCGGGCTGACGGCGCGCATGCACTGTGTGCTGGTGCACGCGCTGGAGGAGGAACGCACCCAGATCCAGCTCGCCGAGCTGGGCGACATGGACAAGACCACGATGGTGGTGACCGTGGACGCGCTGGAGAAGGCGGGGTACGCCGAGCGCCGCCCGTCCAGCACCGACCGGCGGGCGCGGATCATCGCGGTGACGGACGCCGGCGCCGAGATGGCCAGGCACAGCCAGGAGATCGTGGACGGCGTGCACCGCGCGGCACTGAACACGTTGCCAGAGGACGAGCGCGAGGTCCTGGTACGCGCCATGAACCGCCTGGTCGGCGGCCATCTGGCCACCCCCGCCGAGGCGCCGCAGCAGGCACGCCGGGCACGGGAGCGCACAAACTAGGTCCGAAGAAGATCGTCTGTTACGGGACTATCTGCTACGGTCTCTCTTGTCGATTCAAGACGGGAGAGACCATGTCGTACGTGCGTAACAGCCGCTGGACCGCACTGGGTGTGCTGTCAGCGACGGGACTGATGACGATCCTTGACGGCAGCATCGTGACGGTGGCGATGCCCGCCATCCAGGCGGATCTGGACTTCTCGGCGGCCGAGCTGAGCTGGATCATCAATGCCTATCTGATCCCCTTCGGGGGGTTGCTCCTGCTGGCGGGCCGTCTGGGTGACCTGATCGGGCGCCGGACGATGTTCCTGGCCGGCAATGCGATCTTCACGGCCGCCTCGCTGCTGGCGGGCGCGGCCGGCGATCCCGGCATGCTGATCGCCGCACGGTTCCTGCAGGGCGCGGGCAGCGCGCTGGCCTCCGCCGTGGTTCTGGGGATCCTGGTGACGTTGTTCACCCAGCCCGGTGAGCGGGGCAAGGCGATCGCGATCTTCAGCTTCACCGGGGCGGCCGGCGCCTCGATCGGCCAGGTCCTGGGCGGCGTGCTCACCGACGCACTCAGCTGGCCGTGGATCTTCTTCGTCAACGTGCCGATCGGGGTGGTCACCATCGCGTTCGCGCTGCGGGTCCTGCCAGCCGACCGCGGGATCGGCCTGTCCGGCGGCGCGGACGTCGCCGGGGCCGTGCTGGTGACCTCCGGCCTGATGCTGGGCATCTACACGGTCGTCAAGGTCGAGGAGTACGGCTGGCTCGCCGCCCACACGCTCGGCCTGGGCGCGGTGTCGCTGGCCCTGCTCGCCGCATTCGTCGCGCGGCAGGCCAGGGCCGGGACGCCGCTCATGCCGCTGCGGATCCTGCGCTCACGCAACGTGGCCGGCGCGAACCTCGCCCAGATGCTGGCCCTGTCGGGGATGTTCGCCTTCCAGGTCCTCGTCGCCCTGTACATGCAGCGGGTCCTGGGCTACGGCGCGCTGGACACCGGCCTCGCGATGCTCCCGGCCGCGGTGGGCATCGGCTGGATCTCGCTGTTCGTGTCGGCCCGGCTGAGCGCCCGCTTCGGCGCCCGTGCCGTCCTGATGGGCGGCCTGGCGATGCTCATCGCGGGGATGCTCCTGCTCACCCGGGTCACCGTGGACGCCGGCTACCTCACCCACCTGCTTCCCCCGATGCTGCTGGTCTCGGGCGGCGGGCTGGTGCTGCCGGCGCTGGCCACGCTGGGCATGTCGGGAGCGCGGGAGGGCGACGCCGGCCTGGCGTCCGGGCTGTTCAACACCACCCAGCAGGTCGGCATGGCGATCGGCGTGGCCGTGCTGTCCACGATGGCCGCCTCGCGCACCGGGGACCTGCTGGCCGCCGGAGCCGGTGAGGCCCCCGCGCTGACCGGCGGATACCGCCTGGCGTTCACCATCTCGGCGGGGCTGCTGGTCGCGGCGTTCGCCGTGGCGCTCGTCGTCCTGCGCCAGCCCGCCGTGCCCGCCGCCGACCGGCCCGCGCAGGGGGAGGCGACGATGGTGGAGACGCCCGCGGCCTCCTGAACCAGAGCTGGGGCCGGCCCTCCGCCCGGCATGCCACGGCGCGCCGGGCGTTCGGCGCGCGGGGATGGTGATGCGGCTAGTCCTTCTTGGCGCGGGCCTCGGCCTCGGCGGCGTCCATGGCCGCGGCCTCCTCCGGCGTCGGGGCCGTGCCGCCGAGGTGGGCGGGCTGCCACCACACGCCGGGCGGCACCTCCGGGTAGGTCCGCTGCGCCTTGTCGACCAGCTCCGAAAGCCGTACGTGCAGGTCGGCCGTGTGCTGGTTGACGTCCTCGCCGCGCTTGGGGTGCAGCGGCTCGCCCACCAAAATCGTGAGGGGTACGTGCCGCTGCAGCAGCTTGCGCGGCCGGCCCTTGGTCCACAGGCGCTGGCTCCCCCACAACGCCACCGGGATCACCGGCGTGTTGGTCGCCTGGGCCATCCGGATGGCGCCGTTCTTGATCTCCTTGACGGTGAACGACCGGCTGATCGTGGCCTCCGCGAAGACGCCCACCACCTC
>NZ_JADOGI010000340.1 GCF_015645445.1 Nonomuraea cypriaca
GTGCCGCAGCCGGCGAGGCCGGGTACCGCCACGGCTGCGGCACTTGCCGCCGCCGCGCGGAACAACGAACGCCGCGAGAGTCGCGATCCGTCCATGATCTGTTCCTTTCTTCAGGTGGCGGCCTCCCCGCCGGTCTGGCCCGTTGGGCCGTCGGGCACCCGAGCTGGTCAGGCCTTTATGGAGCCGGTGAGGACGCCCTTGACGAAGTAGCGCTGCAGGAATGGGTAGACGAGCAGAATGGGTACCGTCGCGATGATCAGGGCGGCCATCTGGATCGACTGCGGCGCGGTGAACGTGCCCGCGTCGCTGGCAGCAGCGGAGTCGGCGAGCTGCGCGCCCTGGATGACGTAGAGCCGCAGCACGGGCTGCAGCGGCCAGCCGGAGGCGTCGTTGAGGTAGAGGACCGCGTTGAAGAAGGCATTCCAGTAGCCGACGGCGTAGAACAGACCGACGACGGCGACAACCGCCTTCGACAGCGGCAGGACGATCCGGGTGAGGACGCGGAATTCTCCGGCGCCGTCGAGACGCGCCGCGTTGTGCAGATCCTCGGGGATGCCCTGGAAGAAGCCGCGCATCACGACGAGATTGAACGCGTTGACGAGTACCGGCAACACGAGCGATCCCAGGTTGTCGAGCAGGCCAAGCTGCTGGACCACCAGGTAGGCCGGGATCATCCCGGGCGGGAACAGGAACGTGAACAGGATGAGCAGCATGATCGGTTTGCCGCCGAAAACCCCAGGCCGGGCGAGGGCGTAGGCGAGCAGTATGGTCGCGATCAGGCTGGCCGCGGTGCCGACGGCGGTGACGCCGACGCTGATGACCAGCGCATGGGTGACGATGCCGCCGGAGAGCACCTCCCGGTATGCCTCCAGCGTCCAATGCTGGGGCCAGAGCACCCAGCCGCCGTTGCGGGTGATCTCCTCGGTGGTGGCCAGGCTGGTCGCGACGACCACCCAGAACGGCGCCACCACGATCATGACGATCGCGGTGAGGATGACGGTCTTCGCCGACTGGGTCAGCGGCGATGGACGACCCTGCCAGGCTGGTCTCGTCGTGCGTGCCATCAGCGGTACACCCCCTGCTCTCCCAGACGGTGCGCGACCTTGTTGGCGAGGTAGATCAGCACCGCGCCGATCGCGCCCTTGACCAGGCCGGCGGCGGCGCCATAGCCCCAATCGCCGCCAAGCACCCCGGTGTAGTAGACGAAGGTGTCGATAACCTCGCCCGCCGCCGGGCCGACGTTGTCACGCTGCAGGATGAACTGCTCGAAGCCGACCGACAAAATCTCGCCGAGGCGCAGGATGAGCAGTAACGCCAGCACGGGCCGGATGGCGGGCAGCGTCACATGCCACAGCCGGCGCCACCACCCGGCGCCATCGATCGCGGCCGCCTCGTATTGCTGCTCGTCGACCTGATGGAGGGCGGCCAGGAAGATGATCGTGCCCCAACCGGCGTCCTTCCAGATCACCTGGGCGATCATCAGGGGCTTGAACGCGTCGGGGTTGCCGATGATGTGGACGATCGACAGTCCATTATCGGCGAGGATGCCGTTGAGCACCCCGGCATTGCCGAGTATCTGCTGGAACAGCGCGACGACGATCACCCACGAGATGAAGTGCGGCAGATAGACGACACTCTGTACGAACCGCCGCACCGGAACGCTCGAGATGCTGTGCAGCAGCAGCGCCAGCGCGAGCGGGATCGGGAAGTAGAAGATGAGCTGGAGCGCCGAGATTTCCAGGGTGTTCAGCGCCGCTCGCCAGAAGGCGACGTCGGAGAACATGCGCGCGAAGTGGGCCAGACCGGCCCACTGGCTGTCCACGATGCCGATGAACGGCACGTAGCGCTTGAACGCGATGACGTTGGCGCCGAGCGCTCCATAGTGGAATATCGCGAAGTACAGAACGCCAGGAGCCATGAGCGCGAGCAGCAGCACGTCGCGCCGTACCCGCCGTCTGCGGTCGGAGCGTTTCCTGGCCCGCGCGCGCGGGCCGGATCCGCGGCCGACGCCTCCCGAAGCCGCGGACGCATCGCGCTGCGCGTACGGCAGCGTTGTCGACACCCTGCCTCCTCTCGCCGAACAGCCCATGCAAATCGGTTTCTCAAACCTTTCCGCAACGAGCCGCGTCAACCGTGGCGCTCCGAACAGGAGCTTCATCGCCACCGTTGGGAGCAGCGGCTGCGATGTTGTGTCAGAGTAAGGGCTTGTTCCCGCCGATGACCAGAGGTTACCGTCAGATTTTCCGCAAGCGTTTTCCGATCTTGATCGCTCAAGGCTACGTTTTTCAGGGGGAGTTCCGTGGCGGATCATGCTCATGTCGTACTCGCGATGCGTCCCACACTTCCGCCCGACCTGCTCGGGCCGGAGCTGCTCGCGAGACTCGACACGGTCGCCGACGTGCGTCGTGACCCCGTCCACGGCCGATGGGACGACCCGCAGGCCCGGGCGCTGCTGGCGGACGCGACCATCCTGCTCACCGGCTGGGGAGCACCCCGCATCGACACCGACCTGCTGGACCGCGCCCCGATGCTCGGTGCCGTCATCCACGCCGCCGGCTCGGTAAAGGGCCTGCTCGCCGAGGAGGTGTGGCATCGAGGGATCGCCGTGTCATCGGCCGCGCAGGCGAACGCGGTCCCCGTGGTGGAGTACACCGTCGCCGCGATCACCTTCGCCGGCAAGCGCGTGTTCCGCCTCGCCCACGACTACCGCGACGGGCGGTGGCTGGGCCCGCGGGACGGCGAGGACGCCGGCAACAACGGGATCACCGTCGGTGTCGTCGGTGCATCGCGGATCGGCCGTCTCGTGCTCGCCGCGCTCGCCGACCGTGACATGCGGCTCCTGCTCGCCGACCCGTACGTCGACGAAGAGACCGCCGCGACACTCGGCGCCCGCCTGGTCGACATCGACACCCTGTGCGCCTCCAGCGACATCGTCACGCTGCACGCGCCGGCCCTTCCGCAGACCCGCAGGCTTCTCGACGACCGGCGGCTCGGGCTGATCCGGTCGGGCGGCGTCGTGATAAACACCGCCCGCGGATCGCTCATCGACACCGACGCGCTCACCCGGCACTGCCGGTCCGGCCGGCTCGACGCCGTACTCGACGTGACCGATCCCGAGCCGCTGCCCGCGAGCCACCCCCTGTTGAGCTTGCCCAACGTCCTCCTGACGCCACACATCGCCGGCTCCCGCGGCAACGAGGTACGCCGGCTCGGCGCCTACGCCGTAGCCGAGGTCGAGCGGTACCTGACCGGCCAACCCTTGCAGGGCGCGGTCAGCCACCAGGATCTGGCGAGGATCGCATGAGCCGCGACGACCGCGAGGACGGCGTGACCATGGCGTTGCCGAACTG
This sequence comes from Nonomuraea cypriaca, assembly GCF_015645445.1. GTDB lineage: Bacteria > Actinomycetota > Actinomycetes > Streptosporangiales > Streptosporangiaceae > Nonomuraea > Nonomuraea cypriaca. The sequence goes on from NZ_JADOGI010000340.1 coordinate 3,351, forward strand.
GCTGCCACCTGAGGACCGGCGCCGATCCCCGTTCACCGGCTGGACCCGAGCGCACTGGGAGACCGTCGCCGATCATTGGCTGCTCCCGCTGCGCGACCACGCCTCGCCGGGCCACGCGCTCATCACGCCGCCAGGGCGGCCGAGCCACTCCGGCATCCACTCCGACGGACTCGAAGGCTTCGCGCGCAGCTTCGTACTCGCGGCGAGCCGGATCGCCACCGGAGACGACCCCCACGACCACGCCGGCTTCTACGCCGAAGGGCTGCGCAACGGCACGTCCGCGCATGCCCCGGACGCCTGGCCCCGGGGGCGTGGCATTGGCGAGACCGGCCCCGGCAACGGGCAACCGATCGTCGAGGCCGCCGTGCTCGCCCTGGCCCTGCACCTTTCGCGGGCCGTCATCTGGGACGCACTCGACGACGACGTACGCGACCGCGCCGCCGACTGGCTGCGCCATCACGCGCAGCGCCGGGCCCCACGCAGCAACTGGCTGCTGTTCCCCGCCGCGGCGGAAGCCTTCCTGCGCTCGGTCGGTGCAGACACCGATGGTTGCGCCAACGCCGAACGCGTCGCCGAGCTGGAAGAATGGTACGCGGGTGACGGCTGGTACACCGACGGCGACGGGCGCCACGTGGACCACTACAACGCGTACGTCATCCACCCGCTCCTCGGCCTGTGGTACCGGTTGACCGGAGACGACGCCGGCCTGGCGCGATGGCGGCAGCGCCTCGCCGAGTTCGTGGCGCGCTACGCCCCCCTCTTTGCGCCCGACGGCGCCCCGATGTACCAGGGCCGCTCGCTCACGTACCGCCCCGCCGTGCTCGCTCCACTCTGGACGGCCGTGGCCGAAGGGGTGTCGCCGCTCGCGCCTGGCGCCAGTCGCAGGCTCGCCAGCGGGACGCTGCGCTATTTCGTGAACGCCGGGGTCGGTGCCACCGGACCGCTCACGCTCGGCTGGTACGCCGCCGAGCATCTCCCGTCGGTGCAGCGGTACAGCGGTCCCGGCTCGCCCTACTACGCGGGCCTCGGTTTCCTCGGTCTCGCTCTGCCCGCAGACCATCCTGAGTGGACAGCCGCGGAGTCTCCGCAGCCGTCCGACGCCGGCACCCCCACACTTGCCCTGCCCAGCGTCGGTTGGCTGGTGCACGGTCACGACGGCATCGTGCGCCTGGCCAACCACGGCAGCGATCATCAGCCGGCGCAGCCGCCGCCCGACTCCGACGTCGACGATCCTCAGTACACGCGGTTCGGCTACTCCACGCATACCACTCCGGGCTTGGGCCGGGCGGCCGTTGAGGGAATCGACAATCACGTGGCGCTCCTCGACGCCGCCGGCCGGCCGTCGCGGCGGGGACCGATCCGCGGCCATACCGTCGGTGACGGTTACGCAGCCTCGTGGCACGTGCCGCAGCGCGACGGACGACCGGTCGGCACGCGGATCGTGACCGCCTCCATGGTCGACGGCCCGTGGGAGCTGCGCTGCCACCTCGTCGACGGCCCCGCCGGGCCGCTCCGCGAAGGCGGTCATCTCCTCACCGGCGTGGAACCGCTCCGCGCGCACACCGGCACCGCGGTTGAGGCCGCCACCGCGGAGGTTGACGCGGTCGCCGAGGTGGAGCGTGCCGACGGGCTGTACGCCGCCGTGATCGGACTGCACGGGTACGACGCGAGCGGCGTCGCACGCTACGACGATGTCAGCGCGATGGGCCGATGGTCGGCAGTCCCGTACCTGCTTGCCACCCGTCAAGACGGGCCAACGGTACACGTCGCGGCCCACCTCCTGGCCCGGTCGGTCCGGCCAGCGGAGTGGCCGTCGGCCGTCACCGTGAAAGTCCACGATACGGTCGTGATGGTGACTTGGGCCTCGGGCCGCACCAGATCCGTCGATCTCGCCACGCTGTTCGTTGACGACGCCGGCCTGTGCTAACTCGTACTCAATCCGGGTCTTCGAATTTAAGCGGGGATGGCTCGGTTTCTGCTGCCGCGGGTGGTTGCGCAGCGTGACCGAAGGCGCTGGTTGACGGGGTTGCGGAAGCCGTACGCGCAGCGGGCTTCGAGCTTGATGACCCGGTTGGTCCCCTCGCTCTTGGCGTTGGTGATCCCGGTCAGCAGGAACGCCTCAATCTCGCTCTGCCAGGCCTCGACCGTCTCGGCGAGCGTCACGAGTTCGGGCAGGTAGGCGTGGTCGGCGCACCAGGTGTAGAAAGCGTGCAGGCGGTGGCTGATCTGCGAGCGGGCAGGGTGGGTGCGGGCCAGGGCGAGTGGTCCCACCCCGGACTCGATCACAGACCCCGAACGAATCATCGACCTAAACATACGCCGACGAGACCGACTCGGCGGCGTCCTCCACGAGTACTCACATGCGGCTTGAACTGCATGGATGGAGTGGTCGCGCCCGGCGTGGGACGGTGTGGACCCGTGCCTGCGACCGCTCTGTCCCATACCAGGAGTCACATGTCATGGGCGTGAGCTCGGAGCGTGTGAAGCGGAGTTACGCGGCGCTGGGCAGGTTTGCGGGGCATCGTGTTGCTTCTGCGATTGCCAGCGGTGCATAGATCGGGAAGGCTGACCGCCTGGATGCTGACAGCACCAGGACTTCTGCGCGGACCATCGGCCCTTATACCCTTGTCCGGCGGCTCGGTGAGGGCGGTATGGGTGTGGTGTATCTGGCGAAGGATCCTGAGGGCCAGCGGGTCGCTGTGAAGGTGATGAGGCCGGATAAGGCGCATCGGGAGGAGTTTCGGCGGCGTTTTGAGAAGGAGGCCGAGGCGGCCCGGCGGGTGGCACGCTTTTGCACCGCGCCTGTGCTGGATGCCGGTATGGACAACGGCGATCAGAATGTGGACAGCGCAACCAGATTCTTGACAAACATTCATCCGGTGTGCCGAGGAAATTTATCGTGGATTTTCGGATCATGGGTCCGCTGGAGGTGCGTGAGGGCGGCAAGGACTGCACGCCGACCGCGCCGAAGCACCGGGATCTTCTCGTGATGTTCGTGCTCAACGCGCGCAGGCCTCTGACCGTGGAACGGCTACGCGCGCTCATCGCGAGGTGCTTGCGGAGCTTCGGCGCCTTGTCGAGGAGTATCCGCTCTGGCAGCGCTTTCGCGGCCAGTTCATGCTGGCGTTGTACCGCAGTGGCCGGCGCGTGGAGGCGCTCGCTGCGTACGCGGCGCTGCGCGGCCGACTCGGCGACGGATATGCCATCGAACCCGGCGCCGCACTTCAGCTGCTCCACCACCGCATCCTGCACGATGACGTCTCGCTGCACGCCTGGGCAGGCCCGCCGGTGCTGCTGCCGCACGACGTGACAGATTTCACCGGCAGGCAAGATCTGCTCGACCAGGCGATCGGCGCGCAGGTCGTGCTGCACGGCCCGGCGGGCGTGGGAAGTCGACAGCATCCTGCGGGAGATCCACCGCTTCCTGCTCGTCCACCGCCGGGCTGCGCCCGGCCTCGCACCGCACCGCAGTGATGAGGAGTACAGCTTCTGCCACGCACGGTTCCGGGAGTACTTCCGGGGCCGCGCCGGGATCGTCGGGTAGCGGGATGCTGGCCGGCCGTTCCCTGCGGGATGACGTCAGCGCGCTGGTGGACAGCGGACGGGCCCGCTCCGCCCTCGCAGCCCATGCGCGGAACTGGCGTCAGTGCCCCACCCCGTACACGATCGAGAACACCGGGGCCGGGTCAGTGCGGGGAGGTGTAGAGGGTCTTCCAGGCGGGGTTGCCGGCGGTGCATTGCATCGACGGCTCGGCGGCCCGGCGCTCGGCGCATACCTTGAGCTCGACCTGGTACACCCGGTGGTTGGTGAAGGAGAATCTCTTCGGCGTGCGGTAGGCGCAGGTGCGGACGTGGTGCCGCTTCCAGGTCACGCGGTTTCCGGCCGTGTTCACGGTGGCGATGCCGAACACCACCCACCCGCAGGTGGACGTGGCCCGGGCCAGGTCGGAGACGGTGCCGGACACGGTCAGCGTGGCGGCAGTCGGCGACCCTGACCTCTCGCGGGTTGGCCGGGGTTGTAGATCACCTCCACCCGCGCGCCGAGCTCGTGCGAAGGACGCCGGTAGGCGATCCGCGAGTCGGCGGTGATCTGCCTGCCGACGATGCCCCTCCGCGACTCACTAGTCGAATCGGGCGCAGATGCGGACCGGGAGCGTGGGCGACCAGCGTCTGGACAGCACGTCGTACGCCCTGGCGTACGCGTCGATCCCCGGCTCCGAGCAGGGCTGCAGTGTGGTCATCACGCCGAGGCTGCCTCCGGCCTGGCCGTTGTACCGGAACGCGGTGACCGTGGCGCCGTACAGCTGGTTGCCGGTTTTCTTGGCGCGGATGGAGAGCTTGACCTTGCCAAAGTTGAAGTGGTCGCCGTTGAGCGTCACGTTGGGTGGCCTGGGCGGCGGCCAGGACGCGGGCGCGGTGGTCACGGACCTCGGCGGCGCGGCCGTAGTGCACGTCGACCGGGTGGTGGTGGCCGATCCCGGAGTGGTGGTGGTCGGTGTTGTACCAGGTTTAGAAGTCCTGGCAGAACGCGCGGGCGTCTTCGATGCAGCCGAATCGGCCAGGGAAGGCCGGACAGTACTTCAGGGTTTTGAAGCTCGCTTCCACGTGCGGGTTGTCGTTGGATGTCTTGGGGCGGCTGTGGGATTTGGCCACGCCCAGGTCGATGAGCAGTTCGGCGACGGTCTTGGACTTCATCGAGCTGCCGCGGTCGGCGTGCAGGGTCAGGGTGTCGCGGTTGACCTGCTGTTTGGCGGCGGTCTGGGCGATCAGCTGCTTGGCCAGCGCGGCCGATTCGCGCGAGGCGACCATCCAGCCGACGACGTAGCGGCTGTAGATGTCGATGATCGTATAAAGGTGATACCAGATACCCTTATCCGGGCCACGCAGCTTCGTGATATCCCAGGCCCACACCCGGTTCGGGGCGTCAGCCAACAGTTCGGGAATGCTCTTGGGCGGCCCGTCCTTCCGATCTCGTGTGTGTCGATCCCGCCGTCCGGGAGCAGGTCCTCAAGGACAACCGCGTCAAGGCCTCCCGCTGGACGAACGGCAAGCTCGGCCCGCACACCTGCCTCACCCCCTACGTATGGCGGGAGGCGTTCACCGGTGACGACGTCTGCGTCGAACTCGAGCAGCGCACCCAGGCCAAGCGGGACAACCAGCAAGCCGACGATCGCAAAGTCCTCGCTCGACTGTGGGTCACCAAAAGCAGATACGGCGGTAACACGTACGTGGGGTGCCCCGATCTTTCCGGACACGGACCCAAGTAGGGTTTACGTGACACCCGGAAGGCAAGGTAGTGGCGAAGAAGCCGAGGCATTACTCTCCCGAATTGCGGGCCGAAGTCGTTAAGTACGTC
>NZ_JADOGI010000341.1 GCF_015645445.1 Nonomuraea cypriaca
GGCCCTACCGGAAACCAGGCCGGCCCTGCTCGGACCCCGACCGGCCCTGACGGAAACCGGGCTGGCTGGGCCGGTGGGGCCAGTGCCGGTGAGGCCGGTGGGGCGGCTGAGAGCGAGGCGTCGGCGTTGAGCGGCCGGGTGCTGGCGGCGAAGGCTCTCGTGGTCGGCGTGGTCGCCCTTCTCACCGGACTGGTCGGCGCGGGCGTCGTCGTGCCGCTCGGTTCGGCCATCCTGCGCGCCAACGACCTCACCGTCCTGCCCGTGCCCGCCCTCACTCAACTGCGGGTGGTCGTCGGCGTCGCCGCGTTGCTCGCCGTCACGGCCGTCCTCGCGCTCGCCCTGGGCAGGCTGGTGCGGCTGCCTGCCTTCGTCGCGGTCTCGCTGGTCGTGATCCCGTACGTGCTGGCCGCCCTGCCGCTGCTGCCCGACGACGTCTCCAGGTGGCTCCTGCGCCTCACTCCGGCCGCCGCCTTCGCCGTCCAGCAGACCGTCACCGAGTACCCGCAGGTGGTCGCCCACTACGCGCCGTCAGGCGGCTACTTCCCGCTGCCCGGGTGGGCCGGGCTCGCCCTGCTCTGCGGCTACGCGGCACTCGCACTCGGCCTGGCCGTCCACCGGCCCCGTCGGCGGAAGTAGTTCGAGGCGGACTTCACTGGCGCGACGGACGTCGAGTTGCGGAGGTCATCGGGGACGGGCCTTCACCGGCACGACGCGCGGGCAGTTCAGGGCGGACTTTCACCGTGCGATGCGGGGGCGGGCGAACCTCGAGTTGTCGATGACGACGTCCATCCGCTCCAGCGGGGCCGCCTCTTCGAGGTAGAGGCGTGCGGCCACGAGGTAGCGGTTGCGGTGGACGGCCTCGGCTCCGGAACCGGCCCAGTTCTGGTCGCGGGCGGCGCCGCGGCGGATGGACAGCTCGGCGTCGATGTCCAGCCAGATCCGGAAATCCCAGTACGCGTCGATCTCCGGGCGGAACGCGAACACACCGTCCACGATCAGCACCGAATCCGGAGCGAGCGAGACCTTGGTCGCCGAATGGTCCAACTGGGTCAGCGGATCGATGCCGCACAACGCACAGGACGCCGCCTCGGGCGTCCTGCAAGGGTCCAGGAGAAGCCGCTTGAGCCCGGCGTAGTCGTAGGCGTTGCGGTAATAGCCCTCACCGGACTCGCGGTCGTACAGGTGGCGGTCCTTCCACGGCTTCTTGAAGTCGTCGAGGGTCGCGCGGAGGACCGGCCGTCCGGCTCCGGCGATCTCCTTGGCCAGTTCGTGCCCGAAGCTCGTCTTGCCCGCGGCCGTGTACCCGTCGATCCCCACCAGCAGCCGGCCCCCGCCACAGCCCATGACGCGACCGGCGATCTGCTGAACGAGCGCGGCACGCTCGGCCGAGGCCGGGGGCGGGCACGGCTGCTGCCACGTCGAGACCGAGTGCCGTACCTGCGATCCCTGAGGAGCTGATTCATGGGGCACTTGGCCAACGATACTGATCCGGCCGTCGCCGTACGGGCACGTAGCACCAGACCACGCGCGCTCCTCGCCGCGTCAGGTACGTCCCCCACACCTCGTCGCAGATCTCGGCGACCGTGGCGATCCCCATGCCGCCGGGCTGTGGGATCCAGTCCTCCTGGTCGATCGGCAGGGAGAGGCGTCGCGGCGCCGACCGTGGGTTGCCCGGGTCGGTGACGTCAAGGCGTACGCGTGACGGCTCTTCGTCCAGGCGCAGCCGCACCCAGTCACGATCGGGCCCTTGGAGCACGTGCTTGAGTGCGTTGGTCACCAGTTCCGAGGCGACCAGCTCGGCGTCATCCACGGCGGGATGCGCCGCGCCCAACCACGACCTGATGACGAGCCGGACGCGATGCGGCGCGTGCTCGTTCAGGCGCAGCGTCGTACGCAAGAGCTCTCGATGGCTTGCCACGTCCGCTTGCACGAAACTCTCCTCTTTACCTCACGAAGATCGCCTGTCCTGTAAGGCCCACACGGGCTTGAAGCTCAGGAACCTCTTCACAGCATGGCGTCACGTGGTTACTTTGGGTTGAGGAAGATGGCTCCGCTTGCCTCCAAGTGCGGGTCAAAGTGTGCGGAGAGCTGTAGGGCTGGCAGGCGAAAGGGCGTGATATTACGGTGAATGGGGAGGAATCAGGTCTACGAGCACGAGCACGAGCGGAGTATGGCGCGCGGATGCGGAAGTTTCGTAAGAGCCTCGGACTGTCGCACGAGCGCCTTGCGGCATCCGCCGGAGTCACCTACAGCGAGAGTCAAATCGGGGCGGTCGAACGCGGGGCGCGCACTCCGAGCGAGACTTTCACGGAGGAAATCGAGCAGGTCCTCGGGTTGAACGGGGAACTCAAAGAGCTACTCCCCGACATTCACAATGACGTCGGTCCCGCCTGGTTCCGACCCTGGCCAGGCGTCGAGGCCGCCGCCCACAGCATTCGGACGTGGGAGCCGCTGGTGATTCCCGGGCTGCTTCAGACCGAGCGGTACGCCGAGCAGGTTCTTCTTGGCGAGCCGGGCACCACCATGGAGCAGGTGCAGAAAGGCGTCAAGATCCGGCTGAAGCGGCAGGAGGTATTCAGCCGATCGGAACCACCCATGTATTCGACACTCCTCGACGAAACTGCCCTGCATCGGCCGATCGGCGGAGAGGAGGTGATGAGGGAGCAACTCGCACACCTCCTCACGGCCATGAGATATCCGCGCATCACGGTCCGGATCGTCCCCCTGATCGCCGGACTGACCACCGGCCTGGAGGGGGCGTTCGAGATCGCGCAGGCGGATGGCTCACCCGATACCGGCTATGTGGAGAGTTCTTTGGCGGCAGAGGTGACCAATCGCGTCCACAAGGTAAGAGCCCTTGGCGTGCGATGGGATGCGCTGAGCAGCATGGCGCATCCCGTAAATGTCAGCGAAAAGGTCATTCGCGAGGCGATGGAGAGGTATGAAAACTGACAACGAACTGGCAACCGCCGCCTGGCGCAAGGCCAAGGCATCGGGCAGCAGTGGTGGTAGCTGCGTGGAAGTGGCCCCGCTCAGCGGCGGACGCGTCGCCGTAAGAGACAGCAAAAACCGCAGCGGCCCCGCTCTGATATTCACCGCACCAGAATGGACAGCCTTCAAAGACGGCATGTCCAAGGGAGAATTCGACTTCTAAATTGCCTGAGGGGCTCGGCGGACGTCCGAGCCCCTCAGTCAACGTCAGGGGTCAGGTGCCCCTGCCGGACCACTTGATCTCGAAGGGTCTCAGGGTGACCTGGCGGCCGTCCACCGTTGCCGTCACGTTCTGGGCGGCGGTGTTCACCATGACGACCTGGCGTTCCTGGGCCAGCACCTTGATGCGCTGGTCGGAGGACTGTGCCTGGGCGAGTTGCACGCCCGAGGGGAACCACCTCGTGAAGCCGCTCAGCAGGCCTGCCATCGGCAGTTCGCCGCCCTCCTGGGACTGCCAGAGGCATCCGGGGCACTCCCCCGCGCCCTTGAGCTGGGGGTTCCAGTAGAGGGCCGTCCGCACGTCGCTCTTCGCGAACTCCATCAGCGCCGCCGCCTGCATCGCCGTGCGCTTCTCCTCGGTCCAGCCCGAGTTCTCCGGCTCGACGTACCATTCGGCCCACCACACCGGCATGTCGTTGCTCTTCTGCTTGAGCCAGGTGGTGATGGCGCCGAATTTCGCCAGGGCGGCGAAGTCGTTGGGGATGTTGCCCTTGTCGTTCGTCATCGAGGCGCCGTCGACCACGATGAAGTCGGCGCCCTTCTTGTGCTGGATCCAGTATTCGACGGCGTCCAGCGCCCGCTGGTCGACGGTGCCCCACGGGCCGGTCAGTTCGGACTCGCTCTTCGTGGAGTTGCTCTCGATCGGAACGTACGGACCCCCGACCTGGATCTCCGGGTTCACCTTCTTCAAGGCCGTGTAGACCTTGTTGTACATCTCGGTGTAGCCCTCGGCGTCCCACCGGTTCGTGGAGGTGTTCCAGAAGCCCTTGAACTCGTTCCACACCATGAAGTGCTTGACCGTCGGATACTGCTTGGCGACCTGCACGGCGAGCTTGGCGTAGTCGTCGAAGTGCTCGGGTTTGGGCGCGACCGTGTGGTTCTTGCTCCAGTCCGTACGCCCGGCCTGCCCGCCCTTCATCCAGTCGGGCGCGCAGCACAGTGTGATGATCGGCATCCCGCGCGAGCTCGACATGAACTTCAGCCGGCGGTCCAGGTCACGGAAGTTGAACTGGCCAGGGCTGGGCTCCGGGTTGCCGACGCCCCAGCCCATGATGTGCTGGTTCTGCAGCAGCGGAATGCGGCCGAGCACGCCCCTGGCCTGCTCCACGACCGCTTCCGGCTCGTTGTCCGCGCTGTACTGCGTGTGCGTGATGCCCCACCGCGGCCAGGCGTCGAGCACCGGCGGCTCCTCGAGTTGCGGCGCGGGCTCGGTGGGGACCTTCGTGGCGACCTCCGCGCCGGTGAAATCGGTGCGGGACTGCGCCCGGAGTGAGGCGTAGATCATGATGCCGGCCACCAGCACGACCGCGAGAATGCCTGCTCCCAAGGCTATCGGCCATGGCGATCGTCGGCGCGAATGTCGGCCGTCGGTCGGAATCACTGAACGCTCCTCATCCTCGCGAACATAGAAGGGCTGGGCAGCGCCCAGCCCTTCTATACGGTAATCGTCCCACTTGCAAGGGGCTTGCCGTCAATCTGCGCCCGGCGGCCGCTGACCGCCGGCCGGCCCTGGAACTCCGGCATAACGGTACGGCAACGGCTGCCTTCCCGGCTGCACGATGAGGAGAGTTCCAGGGGTTTCGGCATAGAAGGCGGTCTCGACGGCGGCGGCCACGTCCTCGACGTTCAGCAGCGGGAATCCGGCGTTGACGAACATCTCCCTCGCGTCGGCCACCAGCGGCGTGTCGGTGAAGCCGGGGCAGACGGCGCCGATCCGGATGTTCCGTTCGGCCAGCGGCTCGGCCAGCGCCCTGACCAGCCCCACGACGGCGTGCTTGGTCATGGTGTAGATCGGGTCGCCGGAGAAGCCCACGAGACCGGCCAGCGACGCGGTGGCCACGATGGCGCCGCCGCCGGAGCGTTCGAGCAGCGGCACGCTGGCGCGTACGCCGAAGACCACGCCGTCCACGTTCACGCCGACCACCCGGCGATAGCGTGCGAGGTCGAAGTCCGCCAGGTCGACGCCGCCGCCGAGGCCGGCGTTGAGGTGGACCAGGTCGAGCCGGCCGTAGCGCTGCTCGGCCAGCGCGACGGCCTCGAGCGAGGCCTCCTCGGTGCTGACGTCGCCGGCCAGCCACGCGCCGTCCACCTCCTTGGCCAGCCTCTCGACGCCTTCGCCGTTGAGATCGACGAGGACGCACTTGACGCCGCCCCCCGACAGCCGGCGGGCCACGGCGGCCCCGATGCCGCTCGCCGCTCCGGTGATCAGTGCAACTGTGCTCATGGCGCTCCTCGCGGGGGGTCTCAGGGCTGGTCGAGCGTGCGGTGTGCGCGGGAGATCAGGGCGGGTACGGCTGATCCGATCCGGTCGAATCCCTCCCCCACGGTCTTTCCTTGCCGGAAACGGGCGTGGATACCCTCGATGATGACCGCGAGCTTGAAATTGCCGAAGGCCACGTAGAACCCGAGCTCCGAGGTGTCCCGCCCCGAGAGCTTGGTGTAGTGGCCCGCGAACTCGGCCGCGCTCATGAACCCGGGAGCCACGGTCACGTTCCCCGCCACCGGGATGCGGGCCCGCTCGTCGTCGCCCCGATCATGCCAGTACGTCAGCGTCATCCCCAGGTCGGCGAGGGGGTCGCCGAGCGTGGACATCTCCCAGTCGACGACGGCGGCGATGTCCAGGTCCCCTGGCAGGACCAGCGTGTTGTCCAGCCGGTAGTCGCCGTGCACCAGCGTGTTCGCCGACCGGGCGGGCAGCCGCTCCCGCAGCCGGTCCACCAGCCGGTAGTAGTCGGGCAGGTCGGCCGTCTTCGACCGCTCCCACTGCTGGCACCACCGGTCGAGCTGCCTGGTCATGTATCCCTCAGGCCGCCCGAAGTCGCCCAGCCCCACCTCGCGGTAGTCCACGGCGTGGATGGCGGCCAGCACCTCGGCCAGCCGCTCCGACAGCCGCCGCGTCCGCCCGGGCAGGGGCGCGAGCGCGTCGAGCTCCTCGCGGGTGCGTACGGCGGCGCCGGCCACGTACCCCATGAGGTAGAACGGCGCGCCGATGACGTCCTCGTCGGCGCAGAACGCTACCGGTTCAGGCACGGGCACGGGGGTCGGCGCCAGGGCGGAGATGACCCGCCACTCGCGCCGCATGTCGTGGGCGGTGGGCAGCACGTGACCGAGCGGCGGCCGGCGCAGCACCAGGCGGCGCTCACGGGCCTCGACCAGATAGGTCAGGTTGGATCTGCCGCCGGAGATCAGCGAGACGGACTGGAGCTCACCCGCGTCGGGCACGTTTCGGCCCATCCACGCGACCAGGCTGGGCCGGTCAATGCCAGGTACGGTCATGGACACAGATTAGAACGACACTCGGTTCTTAAAACCAGCTGAGAATTCTGTAACGTTCCGAACCTGCGGCGAGGAGCATCCATCGAGATCCTTTACTCTGACAGTACACCCCGGCCCTGTTGCTGGGCAGGGCGTGGATTTCGACAGTAGGAGCCCATGCGCATCACCCTTGCCCTCCCCCGTGAGCTGGGAGAACACGAAGTGAGCCGATGGCGGGCTCTGCAGGAAGCCGACGCCGCCTTCGACAACCCCTTCTTGTCCCCAGAATTCACCCTCACGGCAGGCGAACTCCGCGATGTCGTACGTGTCGCCGTGCTGCACGATGGCCCGCACATTGTGGGCTTTTTCCCGTTCGAGCGACATGCGATGGGCATCGGCAAACCGGTCGCCGCGGGGCTGACCGACGCGCAGGGGCTGGTCCACGTCAAGGACCTCGAGATCGACGCCAACCAGTTGATCAAGGCGTGCGGGCTGTCTGTCTACGAGTTCGACCACCTGGTGTCCGGGCAGCCGCTGCTCAACGCGCGGCACGAACGACACCCGTCGCCGATCATCGACCTGCGCGACGGCTTCGAGCGCTACACCGCCGGGCTCAGGGAGCATTCCGGCAAGACGTACAAGAGCACCCTGGCCAAGTCGCGCAAGCTGCAGCGCGAGGCGGGGGCGATGCGCCACGACTACGCGAGCACCGACGTGGCGCCGCTGCGCACGCTGCTCGGCTGGAAGACCGATCAATACCGGCGCACGGGGCGCACCGACAGGTTCGCCCACCAGTGGATCGTGGAGCTGGTCGAGCGGCTGCTGGCCACCCAGACGGAGAGCTTCGCCGGAGTGCTCGACATGATCTACGTCGACGACAAGCCGGTGGCCGGGCACTTCGGGTTGCGCACGCGCACGACGCTGGTCGGCTGGTTCCCGGCCTACGACCCGCAGTTCGCCAAATACTCCCCCGGCCTCATCCACCACCTGGCGATGGCCGAGCGGGCCGCCGAGTCCGGCATCCAGGTGATCGACATGGGCCGGGGCCAGAAGGAATACAAGGACAAGCTCAAGAACGGCGAGTTCCAGGTGGCCGAGGGCCGCGTGGCCAGAGCCCGCCCGGCGGCGGCCGTCCACTGGATGATGCGCGTGCCGGTGCGCAAGACCCGCGCGGCGGTCATGGCCAACCCATTGCTTCTCAAAACTGCGGACAAGGCATTGAAAACGTACGGGAGAGTCCGTACGGTCCTACAAGGGTGAAGCTCATCGCAGAGCGCACAGGCCGTCACTGCCTGTCGCTTCCGTCCAACCGTCTCGGCCTTTACCTGGCGTTGCGCCATTGGTGCGGCCCCGGACAGCGGCTGCTTATGTCCCCCATCTCAGCCGATGAGATCCTCTTCCTCGTGCTCGCGGCCGGGCTCGTCCCGGTGATCGCGCCGCTGTCCCCCCGCGACGGCAACATCGACGTCTCCCGGGTCGACCTCGAAGCGGTGGACGCCGTCCTGACCACCAACCTGTACGGCCTCCCCGACCGGGCCACCGCCTTCGCCGGGAAGATCCTCATCGAGGACGCCGCCCACGCCATGGAGACCAGCCTCGACGGCCGGCCGGTGGGGACGTTCGGGCAGGCGGGCGTCTTCAGCCTCTCCAAGCACCCGGGCGCGGGCTCGGGCGGCGTGCTCGTCGTCGAGGACGCGGCCGACCTGAAGGCCCTGACCCGCGCCCGCGACGAGGTCCTGAACCGCGCCTCCCCGGCGGCCGACCTCTACAGCGTGGCCACCTCGATGGCCCGCCAGGCGGTGCTCAGGCTCGACCGCGTACGCCCGGCGCTCGCGCTCGTGCGCGCCCTCGGCATGCAGGAGAAGCGCACCGGCTACCGCATCGACCTCGACCCCGACGGGCTGGAGCGGGCGCTCAAACACGCCCCCTCGCTCCCGCCCTTCGATCCCTGGGTACGCGCCGACCTCCACCACTACCGCACCCGCCGGGGCCGCCTGGTCCACTGGTACCAGTCCCGGCGCCTGGCCAAGCTCCCCGCCGAACGCGGCCGGCGGCTGGCTGGGGTCGCGCGGCTGGCCGAGTTGCCCACGGTCGCGCCCGCCGTAGCCGGGCTCCTGGACCAGCCGCTGTTCCGCGTGCCGCTGCTGGTGCGCGACCGCGACGCGGCCATCGCCGCGCTGGAGCGGCAGGGGGTCGCGACGGGCTACCTGTACGACCCGAC
>NZ_JADOGI010000342.1 GCF_015645445.1 Nonomuraea cypriaca
GCCGTCGTTCCCCGGCCGGGAGTCGTCCCTCCCCGCGGAGCCCTCCTTCTCGGCGGAGCCCTCCTTCCCCGCCAGAAAGTCGTCGTTCCCCGCTCGGGAGCCGTCGTTCCCCGGTCGGGAGTCGCTCCCCGCCAGGGGAAAGTCCCCCGCCGGAGAGAAGTCGTTCCCCGGTGAGGGGTCGTCGTTCCTCTCCCCCGAGCCGTCGCTTCTGGCGCCACGGCCGGTACGGCGCAGGCCCGCACCCAACCGACGCCCCGAGACGGCACCCCCGGGGAAGGCCCGCCGCAAGGAACGCCACTACGACTGGGCCTGGGAGTTGATCGGGTTCCTGGTGTGCGTGGCGATCGCGATGATCGTGTTCTTCTCCATACCGATCTTCGTCAACCCGTAACGAGCCGCCGTAGCCGTCGCGGTTGATCCCGGGCCGCCTGAGACGTCTCCGGCGACCTGGGCCGACTGGGTGACGACCACGCGCCGCAACGCGTCTGGTCGCAACGCCGTCCGCTGGAGTGGTGGCGCCCCAAACCGTCAGGTTCGAGACATGCCGGTGGCGGAACGGGCCTGTACGGCCTGTCCAGGCGACGTCATTTCCGCAGCTGGCCGGGCGGGATATTCGCGTGCCGGGCGGGGTGCTCATCCTTGGGCTCCCGCGGTGGCTTGTTCGCTTGCCCTGGTGGTTCACGCGTTTGGCCAGGGGGCGTGTGTGGACGGCCTGTTTCCCCGGGAGCGCTCGGCGGTGCTTGTGGTCCTTCGGTCTTGGTGGGCTTGCTGGCTGGTTTCGTTGGCCTGGGGACATGAGTCGTTGGCCTGGGGACATGAGTCGACACGGCCAGGGTGTGTCCAGGTGTAAACGGCTCTGGCCCGTAATCGGTGGTGGCGGTAAGTGATCTTCACTGCAGCAGCGAAGAGAACGGATGGGCAGGCCACGCCGTCTAGTACACGTGAGGTGAACCGCCTAAATCTGGAGCCCGCCCACCGCACGCACAGAACGTAACTCGGGTCCGGCGATCTTTACAAGCCCTGGTCAAGTGGCGAGTTGACTGCCGTAAGCTCGTGCGACAAGTTCCGCGACGGCGCTGTGCGGGCCGAGGGGCTCCGCGTGTCCTGCGCCGATCGCCGCGGCGGCCCGCTCCTGCTGGGACTCGTGGCCGATCAGGCAGGGCGCGATGGCGAGCCGTTCCGCACCGGCCGTGCGCCGCCGCGGCGCCGGCGCCGGGCTCGCTGTCGAGGGAGGCGGCGACCACCGGCAGGGTGAGCCTGGAGGCTGGCAGCACCGCAGTGCCTGCACCGCGACCGCCGCGGACGAAACCGCCACCAGATCCGCAGCAGCCCGTCATGCTCATCGTCTGCGACAGCACCCGCCGCTGCCGGGCATGCCCCCACCCGGTCAAGACTCCACCGCAGTCCGGACAACGCAGCATTCCAGCCGCCAGTCGCCGCTCCGCGACCGCCTGGATCAGCGCCTTGGCGGTGTGCTCACCGATGAGCTCATCGGCAAAGGGCATGGAGGTCTCGCGTAGATCGGGCCGGTCAGTCGGGGCGAATGTCTACGGTGGTGTGGCGGGGAGCTCGCCGACCGCCTGCCGGGAGATTTGGGGCCGAACGTAGGCTAAGGACCGCCCCTGACAAATCCGGCAACACGCTCGGTGAGCTCCTTCGCACCCACCGCGTCCACGTCGATCCCGCCGAGGTGGGGGTGCGCGGCGGAGGCAACCGCAGGACCGCCGGGCTCCGGCGTGAAGAGGCGGCCGACGGAGCGTTGCCAGCAGGCCACATGGAACGGGCGGCGGTCTCATCGGCCAAGGAGGCGGCATCGAAGATCTCCACGGAAGGACGATCTCAGGTTGGAATGGACGCCGATTCTCCGCATAGACGGGAATGTGTGGCTGGGCCTCGTTGACCGTACGTCCCTATGGATAGGAGATCTAACTGCCCCGAAGAGAGAGCTTGATCCTCAGAGACCCGTGGCCCTGCTGCCTCTCCTGAAGCATCCGCTCGCGGAGGTGGAGGCTCGGCTTGCCGCCAGAGGAGATCTCATCGGGTTGGCGAACGTGCCCAACGAGGCCTTGCGGAGCCGGAGCCCGTACTGGATCAGCTTGGCACTCGACTGGATAGCGGAGATGCCATCGGATCCAGAACAAAGGCGGCTGCTGGAAGCCCTTGGCGCTGATCGCTCGATTCCACAGGACGTGCGCCATGGAATCGTGCGACTCCTGAAGTCAGAGCGCGAGAACGAATGAGGCTCTTCCTCGCACCGTGGAGGTTGCCGATCCCGCGCCGCCGAGTTGGCGGCGCGGGCGGAACGGGCGCTGCTCCCTCTTCGCCTTCGCCGGGACCCTGGGGCCGTCGGGTACGCCCACTCGATCGGTTTTGGACGTTCCGCTCCGCTGGGGATCGCGATCCGGATCGCGACCTTGCCCGACGACGGCCCGACCGGCGAGGAGGAGTTCGGCATCGGACATGCGGCTGGTGTCCTTGCGGGCGACGCGGCGTGCTGGGCGGTTTCGTACCAGGTGGTCAGCAGCGAGCCGTCCGCGTGCAGCGCGGTGTCGGCTTCGCGGGCGAAGTCCGCTCGCGCCGTCCGACGTTCTACGAGCTGTGCTCCGCCGGCGGTCTGGGCTTCGTCCGCCGCACCGACCGCACGGACAAGACCGTACGGGAGACCAGATGGATGCCGACCGCCGCGTCGCGTCTACAGCCACATCCTCAACGGCGAGGCCCGATAAGACCGCGGCGATCATGGTGATTGGTGACGTCTTACTCGTCGAGGCGCACGGGATGCTCAGTCCCGTCCGGCAGCAGGACGATCGCCGCGCCGGTGATGCGGGCCTCCAGATCGTGGTGAGCCTGTGCCGCTTTCGACAATGGATAGGTGTGGACCTGCCGCGTGCCGAACACGCCGTCCCGCCAGGCTTGGAACAGCTCGTCGCTCGCGTTGAGCAGCGTCTCTCGGTCCGGTAGGTGTTCGCCGGTGGACGACCTGGTGATCCGGATCCGGCGGCGGTTCAGCTCCGCGACATCGAGCTCAGGCTCACCGGAAGCCGCGCCGAGCAGATCGAGGGTTCCGCCGTCACGCAGTACCGAGACCGCCTCGGCGAAGGTCGCACGCCCGACCTGGTCGTAGAACACATCCACGCCACCGCCGGCAGCGGCCACAGCCGATGCCAACTCGCCGGTCGCCGCGACGACGATGTGCTTCAGCCCGAGCGCTCGCGCTGCCTCCACCCGGTCCGGGCCGGCGACGAGTGCGATCACCCTCGCTCCGAGATGCTGGGCCCAGGTCGCGAGCAGCGACCCGACGCCGCCGGTCGCGCCGGTGACCAGCACGACCTCGCCTGCTTGGACCGGGTGGACGCGACGCAGGCGCGCCCAGGCGGTCAATCCCTGCGCCAGCAGAGCGGCTGCGTCCACTGAGGAGATGTCGTCGGGCAACGGGATCGTGTCTTCCACCGCGAGCAGTCGCCGCTCGGCGTAGGCCCCCAAAGAGAAGTAGTAGCCGACCCGGTCTCCGATCGACACGGATTCCACGTCTGGCCCCACGGCGTCCACGACGCCCGAACCCTCACCTCCGATCACGGCCGGCAACTCGCGGAGCGGGAAGCTGCCACTCCGAAAATACGTGTCGACGAAGTTCACGCCGATGGCGTCGTGCCGTAGTCGCACCTGACCCGCCGCGGGCTCACCCAACTGCTCTAGCTCGTACTGCAGTACGTCTGGTCCGCCATGCTCGTGGAGCCGCACGACGCCACTCATCGTTCGTTCTGGTCGGTAAGTCATGCCGGTAACGTAAGCTGCGGATACTAGTTACCCGCAACGACACCTACTTCCCTTTAGGAACTACGATGAGCATGCCGCGGATACAGATCCCGCAGTCGGCACGAAACGTCTACTCGGCGAGCTGCCCATGCCGGCTCATACTCGACCTGCTGGCGGACAAGTGGAGCGCATTGGTGCTGAGCGCCCTGGAGCCCGGTCCAGCCCGGTTTGGCGCGGTCAAGGCGAAACTGGCAGGGATCAGCCCCAAGGTCCTGACGGCGGTGCTACGCCGGCTGGAGGAGCACGAGCTGATCACCCGGACCATCTATCCAGCCGTTCCGCTGCACGTGGAGTACGAACTGACCGATCTGGGCCGAGACGCATGCGTGCCGCTGGGGGCGCTTCTCTACTGGGTTGAGGACAACATCGAACGCTTCCCCGCCCTGCCCGGCACCCCAGGAAAGTAGCGGCTGGGCCCGGCCGGCCGGCCAAGCCGGCGAGCACCTCGTGCCTGCCCTGGCCGACCGCTACCACGTCATCGCCCCGCCCTGGACGCGGACGTGGCCCTCCTAGCCGAAATCCCTTCTTCGATTTTGTAAAAACGTGGTCGGTTCGTTGCCCGCAAAGGGTGACCGGGCAGGTGAGATGGGGACACCGCCATGGAAGTCAGCGACAGTTTCTCCACTCTTGAGAGGTACGGGCTCAGCCACGAGCTCGTACGAGCGCTGTTCTATGGATTGCGCGTGGGGCTCTACATCGTGGACGACACTGGGCGGATCTTGATGGTCAACCCGTACGCCGAGCAATTGCTGGACCGGCCCGCCCAGGAGCTGATCGGGGCGGACTCGCACGATCTTCTGCACAGGAATCCCGACGGGAGCATGGTTTCCCGGGCGAGCTGCCGGCACCTCGCGGCCGTCGAATCGAGCACGAGCGTGCGTACCGACGAGGCCTGGTTCACCCGCGGCGACGGCGGACTCATCCCCCTGAGCCTGATGATCGCACCGCTTCAGCTCGGCCGGGACGGAGACATGGCAGGGGTGGTCCTGTTCTACGACCTGCGTCGGCACAAGGCCGTGGAGCAGGAGCAGGCCGCCCACCTATCCATCCTGGAGCAGTTGACCGGCCGGCTGTCGCTGATGGCGGAGATCAGCACCGTACTGGCCTCCACCCTGGAGGTGGAGGAGGCGCTGCGGAGGCTGACCCGGCTGGTGGTGCCGCGTCTGGCCGACTGGGCGATGATCGACCTGCTCGGACCCGACGACAGCCTGCGCAGGGTCGCGGTGGTGTCGCGGAACGCACGGTATGCCGCAGGGGAGGGATGGCAGCGACCATTGTCGCAGGAGCAAGCCACTCGCTCGCCGCTGGTCCGGGTGCTGCGCGGCGCTCCCTCAGTCCTGCTGAGTTCACAGGATCTGGCCAAGATGGACGAGGTGGGAATCTGCGGCATGCAGCGAGGGCTGTTCGAGAAGATCGACGCCACGTCGGTCATCATCGCGCCGCTGCGCACGCCCCGCCGCGTGCTCGGCATGCTCACCCTCGCCCGCTCGGGATCCTCTCCCGCCTACGATGAGGCCGATGTGTCCCTCGTCGGCGACATCGCCGGGCGGGCCGGGCTCGCCGTGGACAACGCCGGCCTGTTCCAGGAGCAGCGCCGCATCGCCGAGACCATGCAGCGCCACCTGATCGCCCCGCTCCCCGCCATCGAACACCTTGAGTTGGTCGCGCGCTACCAGCCCGCCCCCCGCGGCTCCCAGGTCGGCGGCGACTGGTACGACGCCTTTCCGCTGCCCGGTGGCGTGACGGCCCTGGTCATCGGCGACGTAACGGGCCACGATCTGCAGGCCGCCGCCAAGATGTCGCAGATCAGGAACATGCTACGGATGGCGGCCTGGGCTCAGCACACGCCACCCAGCCGCGTGGTCGGCCGGCTCGATGACGCTCTGCCACACATCACCGACGACCTGATGGCCACGCTGGTGCTGGCCCTGGCCGAGCAGCGGCAGGACGGGGCCTGGTGGCTGCGCTGGACCAGCGCCGGCCACCCCCCGCCCCTGCTGGTCGACGACGACGGCTCCACCCGATACCTGGAACAGGGGCAGGGGCTGCTGCTCGGCACCGGCCTGCCTGCCGACCGACCCGATGCCGCCGTACCGATCCCGTCCCAGAGCACCGTTTTGTTCTACACCGATGGCCTCATCGAGACCCCCGGGGAGTCCCTCGAGGTGGGCATGAACCGGCTGCGCAGGCACGCCGCCGCGCTCGCCAGACAGCAACTGCCGTACTTCTGTGATGAGATCCTTGCCCGCATGCGACACGACGTGATCGACGACATCGCGCTGCTCGCCCTGCGCCTGGCGCACCCGGCATGACGTGGAGCTCCCGGCGAGCGGGCTTGGAGATTGACAAGGCGGGGTGGTGTACGTCATCATGAAAATGCGACCTGGAAGATGGTCTTTTTTAGCGTGGACAAATTCTGCCAGAGCGAGTACGCTCGTGCTTCCACGCTGCCTCTTTGACGACCCGCGATGCTCGCTCACGTTGCGAGGTCGTCTGGCGTGCGTGTAGCCAGTCCGCCGCGAGCCCTCGGAAGGACACATCTGTTGGCAGCCTCGCGCAACGCCTCCGCCGTACCCGCCGGTCCCCGTCGCGTCTCATTTTCGCGTATCCAGGAGCCTCTCGAAGTTCCTGACCTTCTCGCCCTGCAGACCGAGTCTCTCGACTGGCTGCTCGGCAACGAGAAGTGGAAGGCCCGGGTAGAGGCGGCTCGTCAGGCCGGGCGCAAGGACGTCCCGACCCAGTCGGGCCTCGAAGAGATCTTCGAAGAGATCAGTCCCATCGAGGACTTCTCGGGGACCATGTCCTTGTCGTTCCGCGACCACCGCTTCGAGCCGCCGAAGTACTCCGTCGATGAGTGCAAAGACAAGGACATGGTCTACTCCGCCCCGATGTTCGTGACGGCGGAGTTCATCAATAACACCACCGGTGAGATCAAGAGCCAGACGGTGTTCATGGGGGACTTCCCGCTCATGACGCCGAGGGGCACGTTCATCATCAACGGCACCGAGCGTGTCGTGGTCTCGCAGTTGACGCGTTCGCCTGGGGTCTATTTCGA
The DNA here is from genome assembly GCF_015645445.1 of Nonomuraea cypriaca. Lineage (GTDB taxonomy): Bacteria > Actinomycetota > Actinomycetes > Streptosporangiales > Streptosporangiaceae > Nonomuraea > Nonomuraea cypriaca. The sequence goes on from NZ_JADOGI010000342.1 coordinate 6,872, forward strand.
GCGCAATGTCGACAAGACCTCCGACAAGGACCTCTACGGGTGCAAGGTCATCCCGTCCAGAGGGGCTTGGCTGGAGTTCGAGATCGACAAGCGTGACAGCGTCGGTGTGCGCATCGACCGCAAGCGCAAGCAGGCCGTCACCGTGCTGCTGAAGGCGTTGGGGTGGACCAACGACCAGATCCTCGAGCGCTTCGGCCAGTACGAGTCGATGCGCGCCACCCTGGAGAAGGACCACACGGCCGGCCAGGACGACGCGCTGCTCGACATCTACCGCAAGCTGCGGCCGGGTGAGCCGCCGACCAAGGAGTCGGCGCAGACCCTGCTGGAGAACCTCTACTTCAACCCCAAGCGCTACGACCTCGCCAAGGTGGGTCGCTACAAGATCAACAAGAAGCTCGGGGTCGACTCGGAGATCACCCAGGGCACCCTGACCGAAGACGACATCGTCGCCACGATCGAGTACATCGTCCGCCTGCACGCGGGTGAGGAGTCGATGCCGGGCGCCAACGGCGAGCTGATCGTCGAGGTCGACGACATCGACCACTTCGGCAACCGCCGCGTGCGCAGCGTCGGCGAGCTCATCCAGAACCAGGTCCGCCTGGGGCTGGCCCGCATGGAGCGGGTCGTGCGGGAGCGGATGACCACCCAGGACGTCGAGGCGATCACGCCGCAGACCCTGATCAACATCCGCCCGGTCGTGGCATCGATCAAGGAGTTCTTCGGCACCTCGCAGCTGTCGCAGTTCATGGACCAGATCAACCCGCTGGCCGGTCTGACGCACAAGCGGCGGCTGAATGCGTTGGGTCCTGGTGGTCTGTCCCGTGAGCGGGCGGGTTTCGAGGTCCGTGACGTGCACCCGTCCCACTACGGCCGGATGTGCCCGATCGAGACCCCGGAAGGCCCCAACATCGGCCTGATCGGCTCGCTGGCCTCTTATGGCCGGCTCAACGCCTTCGGCTTCATCGAGACGCCTTACCGCAAGGTCGTCGAGGGCAAGGTGACCGAGCAGATCGACTACCTGACGGCCGATGAGGAAGACCGCTACGTCAAGGCGCAGGCCAACACGGCGATCAACCCGGACGGCACGTTCGCCGAGTCGCGTGTCCTGGTCCGCACCAAGGGCGGTGAGACCGAGCTCGCCCGTGCCGAGGAGGTCGACTACATCGACGTGTCCCCACGTCAGATGGTGTCGGTCGCCACGGCGATGATCCCGTTCCTGGAGCACGACGACGCCAACCGGGCGCTCATGGGCGCGAACATGATGCGGCAGTCGGTGCCGCTGCTCAGGAGTGAGGCGCCGCTGGTCGGCACGGGCATGGAATACCGTGCCGCGACCGACGCGGGTGATGTGATCAGCGCCGAGAAGGCGGGTGTGGTGGAGGAGGTCTCCGCCGACTACGTCACGGTGATGAACGATGACGGCACGCGGACGACGTACCGCGTGGCGAAGTTCAAGCGTTCCAACCAGGGCACCTCCTTCAACCAGAAGCCGATCGTCGCCGAGGGCGACCGGGTGGAGGTCAACCAGGTCATCGCCGACGGGCCGTGCACCGACAGCGGTGAGATGGCGCTGGGCAAGAACCTGCTGGTGGCGTTCATGCCGTGGGAGGGTCACAACTACGAAGACGCCATCATCATCTCGCAACGTCTGGTGCAGGACGATGTCCTGTCCTCGATCCACATCGAGGAGCACGAGGTCGACGCCCGTGACACGAAGCTGGGTCCGGAGGAGATCACCCGGGACATCCCGAACGTCTCCGAGGAGGTCCTGGCGGACCTGGACGAGCGCGGGA